>NZ_LRTR01000274.1 GCF_001550375.1 Streptomyces europaeiscabiei
CCCGGCGCCGCCCCACTCGGCCAGCGGCCGCCCGCCGCTCCGACGGCCGGCGGGCGCATGCGCTTCTGGATCGAGGTCAACGGCACCCGCCATCAGATCTCCCGCCCGACGCTGGTACTGGGGCGCAGCACGGAAGCCGACGTGCGGATCGACGACCCCGGCGTCTCCCGTCGGCACTGCGAGATCCGGACCGGAACGCCCTCGACGATCCAGGATCTCGGATCCACCAACGGCATCGTGGTGGACGGGCAGCACACCACCCGCGCTACGCTCCGCGACGGCTCGCGGATCGTCGTGGGCAGCAGCACCATCATTTACCGGCAAGCCGAAGGGTGAAGCGGGGGCAATGTCAGAGCTGACCCTCACGGTCATGCGGCTAGGTTTCCTGGCCGTACTGTGGCTGTTCGTGATCGTGGCCGTGCAGGTCATCCGCAGCGATCTGTTCGGTACGCGCGTCACCCAGCGGGGGTCGCGCCGGGAGGCCGCGCGGCAACCGCAGGCCGCCCGCCAGGCC
>NZ_LRTR01000275.1 GCF_001550375.1 Streptomyces europaeiscabiei
CGCCCGCCACCGGCGGCGGCGGGCGCCGCGGGCGCAACGCGCCGACCAAACTCGTCGTCAGCGAAGGCACGCTGACGGGTACGACCGTGGCGCTGCAGGGCCAGACCATCAGCCTGGGCCGCGCACACGACTCCACGATCGTGCTGGACGACGACTACGCCTCCAGCCGACATGCCCGGATCTACCCGGACCGCGACGGCCAGTGGATCGTCGAGGACCTGGGGTCCACCAACGGCACATATCTCGACCGGAACCGACTGACGACTCCCACGCCGATTCCGCTCGGCGCGCCGATCCGCATCGGCAAGACCGTCATCGAGCTGCGGAAGTAGTGCTACATCATGAGTAGGCGCGAGCGGAGCGAGCACGCGGCGGCGGCCCCCACCAGGGGCCTCGGCGCGCTCCCGACCGGAGGGTGGGCACCGTGCGGATGTACCCGGAGCCGACAGGCGAGGTGCGCATGAGTCTGTCACTGCGCTTCGCCGCCGGATCGCACAAAGGCATGATCCGCGAGGGCAACGAGGACTCGGGCTACGCCGGTCCCCGGCTGCTCGCGATCGCCGACGGCATGGGCGGCCAGGCGGCCGGTGAGGTCGCCTCCTCCGAGGTGATCTCCACCCTCGTGACGCTCGACGACGACATCCCCGGCTCCGACATCCTCACCTCCCTCGGCACCGCCGTGCAGCGCGCCAATGACCAGCTGCGCGCGATGGTCGAGGAGGACCCCCAACTGGAGGGCATGGGCACCACGCTCACCGCCCTGCTGTGGACCGGCCAGCGACTCGGCCTCGTGCATGTCGGCGACTCCCGCGCGTACCTCCTCAGGGACGGCGTCCTCACCCAGATCACCCAGGACCACACCTGGGTGCAGCGTCTGGTCGACGAGGGCCGCATCACCGAGGAGGAGGCCACCACCCACCCGCAGCGCTCCCTGCTGATGCGCGCGCTGGGCAGTGGCGACCACGTCGAGCCCGACCTCTCCATCCGCGAGGTCCGCGCCGGCGACCGGTACCTGATCTGCTCCGACGGTCTGTCCGGCGTCGTCTCCCACCAGACGATGGAGGAGACCCTCGCCAGCTACCAGGGCCCGCAGGAGACCGTGCAGGAGCTGATCCAGCTCGCGCTGCGCGGCGGCGGCCCGGACAACATCACGGTCATCATCGCCGACGTCCTCGATCTCGACACCGGGGACACCCTCGCCGGGCAGCTCTCCGACACCCCGGTCGTGGTCGGCGCGGTCGCCGAGAACCAGCTCCACCTGCAGGACAACGGCATCATGCAGACCCCGGCCGGCCGCGCCTCCGGGCTCGGCCGCCAGGGACACGGACAGGGCGGCGGCGAGTTCGGCCCGCCCGGTTCCGGCGACGCCACCGGGTACATGCCGGCCGCGGGCAGCTTCGACGACTACTCGGACGACGACTTCGTCAAGCCGCGCAAGAAGCGCAGGTGGCTGAAGAGATCCTTCTTCGGCATCCTCGCCCTCGCCGTGGTCGGCGGGGGCCTGTACAGCGGTTACCGCTGGACGCAGACGCAGTACTACGTCGGCGCCAACGACGACCATGTGGCGTTGTACCGCGGCATCAGCCAGGACCTGGCCTGGATCTCGCTCTCGAACGTGGAGAAGGATCACCCCGAGATCGAACTCAAGTACCTCCCGTCCTACCAGCAGAAGCTGGTGGAGGCCACGATCGCCGAGGGCGGTCTGAACGACGCCGAGAAGAAAATCACGGAGCTCTCCACCCAGGCGTCGGCGTGCAAGAAGAACGCCGAGCGCCGCGAGGCGGCGGACAACAACGCCAAGACCGGCGAGGGCGAGGCCGGCGGAGTCACGGGAACCACGAAGACCTCCCTCACGTCCAAGGCCACACCGTCCCCGACGTCGACATCGTCGACGTCCCCGACCCCGACCCAGACCGCACCCACACCGTCGACCGGCCCCAGCCTCTCGGAGGAGGAGCAGGAACTGGTCTCACGGTGCGGTGAGCAGTAGGCAAGCCGCGAGGGGCCCACTCACACGATGAGCAGTACTACAAACCCGTCGACGCAGCACACGTCCACGATCGGCGCGATCGGCACCCCGAGCCGACGCAACACCGAGCTGGCGCTGCTGGCGTTCGCGGTCGTCATCCCGGTGTTCGCCTACGTCAACGTGGGTCTCGCCCTGAACGACGAGGTCCCGGCCGGTCTGGCCGCGTATGGCATCGGCCTCGGCGTGCTGGCCGGCATCGGCCACCTCGTCGTACGCAAGTTCGCGCCGTACGCGGACCCGCTGCTGCTGCCGCTGGCCACGCTGCTGAACGGCCTGGGGCTGGTGGCCATCTGGCGGCTGGACCAGTCGGAGCTCCTGCGAGGCCTCGGCGTGGCCGGTGGAAAGGCGACGAACCAGCTGATCTACACGGCGATGGGCATCGCTCTCCTCATCGCCGTGCTGATCTTCCTCAAGGACCACCGCACCCTCCAGCGCTACACCTACATCTCCATGGTCGGTGCGCTGGTCCTGCTGCTGCTCCCCCTGGTACCGGGCCTCGGCGCCGAGCTCACCTACGGCGCCAAGATCTGGATCCAGGTCGGCAGCTTCACCATCCAGCCCGGCGAGTTCGCCAAGATCGTGCTGGCAATCTTCTTCGCCGGCTACCTGATGGTGAAGCGCGACGCGCTGGCGCTGGCCAGCCGCCGATTCATGGGCCTCTACCTCCCGCGCGGCCGCGACCTCGGTCCCATCATCGTCGTCTGGGCGATGTCGATCCTCATCCTGGTCTTCGAGACCGACCTCGGTACCTCGCTGCTGTTCTTCGGCATGTTCGTGATCATGCTGTACGTCGCGACCGAGCGGACGAGCTGGATCGTCTTCGGTCTGCTGATGTCCGCGGCCGGCGCCGTCGGCGTGGCCAGCTTCGAACCGCACGTCCAGACCCGTGTGCAGGCCTGGCTCGACCCGTACCGCGAGTACAAGCTCAGCCGCGCGGGGACCACCGACGGCATCGTCCACTCCGAACAGGCTATGCAGGCCCTGTGGGCGTTCGGCTCCGGCGGCACCCTCGGCACCGGCTGGGGCCAGGGCCACTCGGAGCTCATCCGCTTCGCCGCGAACTCCGACTTCATCCTCGCCACCTTCGGTGAGGAGCTGGGTCTGACCGGGGTGATGGCGATCCTGCTGATCTACGGCCTGATCGTGGAGCGCGGCATCCGAACGGCCCTCGCCGCCCGCGACCCCTTCGGCAAGCTGCTCGCAGTCGGCCTGTCCGGCGCGTTCGCCCTCCAGGTCTTCGTCGTCGCCGGCGGTGTGATGGGCCTCATCCCCCTGACCGGTATGACGATGCCGTTCCTGGCATACGGCGGTTCCTCGGTCATCGCCAACTGGGCGCTCATCGGCGTCCTGATCAGAATCAGCGACACCGCGCGCAGGCCCGCGCCCGCCCCCGCACCCAACCCCGACGCCGAGATGACCCAGGTGGTCCGCCCGTCATGAACAAACCCCTGCGCCGCATCGCGATCTTCTGCGGGCTCCTGGTCCTCGCCTTGCTCGTCCGCAACAACTGGCTCCAGTACGTCAAGGCAGATTCCCTTGCCACCGACAAGGAGAACCGGCGCGTCGCCATCGAGCGCTACGCCACGCCTCGTGGCGACATCATCGTCGACGGCAAGGCCATCACCGGGTCCACCGCTTCCAAGGGCCTCGACTACAAGTACAAGCGCACCTGGAAGAACGGCGAGATGTGGGCGCCGGTCACCGGCTACTCCTCGCAGATCGTCGGCGCCTCGCAGCTGGAGAACCTCGAGGACGGCATCCTCACCGGCAACGACGACCGGCTCTTCTTCCGGAACACGCTGGACATGCTCACCGGCAAAAAGAAGGAGGGCGGCAGCGTCGTCACCACCCTCAACGCCGCCGCGCAGAAGGCGGCCTTCGAGGGCCTCGGCGACAAGAAGGGCGCCGTCGCCGCGCTCGACCCCAAGACCGGCGCGATCCTCGCCCTGGCCTCCACACCGTCGTACGATCCGTCGACGTTCGCCGGGATCAGCAACAAGGACAGCGAGACTTTCGGCAAGCTGGAGAAGAGCTCCGACAAGCCGATGCTGAACCGCGCGCTGCGGGAGACCTACCCGCCGGGCTCCACGTTCAAGGTGGTCACGGCCGCCGCGGCGTTGGAGAACGGCGTCGTCTCGGACATCGACGACAAGACGAGCACGCCCGACCCGTACCAGCTGCCCGGCACGAAGACCGACCTCACCAACGAGCACGGTGTGTGCAAGAACGCCACCCTGCGCTACGCGCTGATGGTCTCCTGCAACACCGTCTTCGCGAAGATGTCGGACAACGTCGGCAACGAGAAGATGCGTGAGCAGGCCGCGAAGTTCGGCTTCAACGAGGACGAGCTGGACGTCCCGGTCCGCGCCGCCGAGAGTGTCTACCCCGAGGACAACGATCCGCAGAACGCCATGGACGGCATCGGCCAGGCCTCCAACCGCAGCACCCCGCTGCAGATGGCCATGGTCGCCTCGGCCGTCGCCAACGACGGCGAGCTGATGAAGCCGTACATGGTCGACCAACTGCGCGCCTCCAACCTCGACGTCATCGAGACGCACGAGCCCGAGACGCTGTCCCAGGCGGTCTCACCGGAGACCGCCCAGAAGCTGCAGGACATGATGAAGACCGTCGTCAACGACCCACAGGGCACCGGCGGCCGGGCGAAGATCGGCGGCGGCGTCACCGTCGGCGGCAAGACCGGTACCGCGCAGCACGGCGTGGACAACAAGGAGAAGCCGTACGCCTGGTTCATCTCGTACGCCCAGCTCAGCGACGGCAGCTCGCCGGTCGCCGTGGCCGTGGTCGTCGAGGACGGTGCGGCCGACCGTGGTGAGATCTCCGGTGGCGGTGTCGCCGCCCCGATCGCGAAGAGCGTGATGCAGGCAGTGATCAACAGCAAGAAGTGACCCCGCTCACGTCGCCTGCACATCGGTGCACGTTGCGATACCGGTCCTGTATCGAGTGACGCGGTTGGCCAGGTCACAGAGGGCGATCCGGGTACCGTATGCCCGGAGCACAGCCGCCGGACCGCACATGGGTGCGGTCGGGACCGACGGAGAGGGCTGGTAGGAAGCTATGGAAGAGCCGCGTCGCCTCGGCGGCCGGTACGAGCTGGGCCAGGTGCTCGGCCGTGGTGGCATGGCGGAGGTCTACCTCGCGATGGACACCCGCCTCGGCCGCACCGTGGCGGTGAAGACGCTGCGAGCGGACCTCGCGCGCGACCCCACCTTCCAGGCCAGGTTCCGCCGGGAGGCCCAGTCGGCCGCCTCACTCAACCACCCCGCGATCGTGGCGGTCTACGACACGGGCGAGGACTACATCGACGGGGTCTCGATCCCGTACATCGTCATGGAGTACGTCGAGGGTTCCACCCTCCGTGAGCTTCTTCACAGCGGCCGCAGGCTGCTGCCGGAGCGCTCCATGGAGATGACCATCGGCATCCTCCAGGGCCTGGAGTACGCCCACCGCAACCAGATCGTCCACCGCGACATCAAGCCGGCCAACGTCATGCTGACGCGCAACGGCCAGGTCAAGGTCATGGACTTCGGCATCGCCCGCGCCATGGGCGACTCCGGCATGACGATGACGCAGACGTCCGCTGTCATCGGCACCGCCCAGTACCTCTCCCCGGAGCAGGCCAAGGGCGAGCAGGTGGACGCCCGTTCCGACCTGTACTCGACGGGCTGTCTGCTCTACGAGCTCCTGACGGTCCGCCCGCCGTTCATCGGCGACTCCCCCGTGGCGGTCGCCTACCAGCACGTGCGGGAGGAGCCGCAGCCCCCGAGCGTCTTCGACCCGGAGATCACGCCGGAGATGGACGCCATCGTCCTGCGTGCGCTGGTCAAGGACCCGGACTACCGCTACCAGTCCGCCGACGAGATGCGCGCCGACATCGAGGCCTGCCTCGACGGCCAGCCCGTCGCGGCCACCGCGGCCATGGGCTCGGTCGGCTACGGCGGCTACCCCGACGACCAGCCGACCACCGCCCTGCGCGCCGACGCCGGTGCCACGACGATGCTGCCACCGGTCGGCCCGGACGACGGCTACGGCTACGACGACCGCCAGGGCCGCCGCCGCCAGCAGAAGAAGAACAACACCTCGACGATCCTCCTGGTCCTCGCGGGTGTGCTGGTGCTGATCGGCGCGATCCTCATCGGCATGTGGATGTTCCCGGGGAACGACGCCGGCAACGACACCCTCAAGGCGCCGAACTTCGTGGGCCAGAGCGAGGCGGACGCGAAACAGGCAGCCACCAACGTCGACCTGAAGGTGACGACCACCAAGGACGAGTGCGAGAACCAGAAGACCGGCAACGTCTGCGAGCAGACACCGAAGGCCGACACCGTCGTCAAGAAGGGCGACACCATCGCCCTGGTGATCTCGACGGGCGCTCCGAAGGTGGCGATCCCGAACGTCATCTCTAGGGACATCGACAAGGCCACGCAGATGCTCGAAGACAAGGGCATGCAAGTCGAGACCAAGTCGACGGAGTCCTCGGAAGACGCCGGGACCGTCCTCAGCCAGGATCCTGATCCGGGCACGGAGCTGGAGAAGGGCTCGACGGTCACGCTGGAGGTCGCCAAGGCCGAGGAGAAGGCCACCGTGCCGACCGTCACCGGCCGGAGCTGCGACGCCGCCAAGGCTCAGATGGAGGCCAACGACCTCGTCGGCACCTGCACCGAGGTCGAGACCGACGACGGCAACCTCGTCGGCAAGGTCATCGCCACCAACCCGGAGGCGGGCTCCGAGCTCAACAAGGGCGACACGGTCACCATCCAGATCGGCAAGGCGGCCGAGAAGGAAGAGCAGAAGGCCAAGGTCCCGAACGTCGTCGGCCAGACGGTGGGCCAGGCCAAGCAGATCCTGCAGGCGGCCGGCTTCACCAACATCCAGTTCGCCAACGGCAGCGACCAGAGCGACACCGCGTTCGTCACCGACCAGGACCCGGACGGCGGCAACGACGCCGACCCGGCCCAGACGACGATCACCCTCGCGTCGGTCGGCTTCGGCGGCAACAACGGCAACAACAACAATGGCGGGAGCGACGGCGGTGGCTTCTTCGGATAGCCCCACCGGTTCCCAGGACGAGGACTGATCCACCACCTCGTCCCGCACGACGAAGGAGCCCCGGCACCCTCCCTGAAGGGGGTGCCGGGGCTCCTTCGTCATTCCGATGTTTCACGTGAAACCGACTGTTTCACGTGAAACATCCCTTAGCGCAGGAAATCAGCGCGAGACAGCTACCGCAGTTCCTTCGGCAGCGTGCGTTCCGCGTTCACCCGTTCCACCCGCTCCAGCTCGCCCCACACGATGAACCGGTACCGGGACGTGTAGACGGGCGTGCAGGTGGTGAGGGTGATGTACTTGCCGGCCTTCTTCCTGCCGGACTCCTTGGGGATGTTCGAGAGGACCTTGACGTTGTACTTCGAGGTCTCGGTGAGGGTGTCGTAGACCTTGTAGACGTACCAGTTGTCACGGGTCTCGAAGACGATCGAGTCGCCCTTGCCGAGCTTGTCGATGTTGTGGAACTTCGCACCGTGGCCGTCGCGGTGGGCGGCGAGGGTGAAGTTGCCGTCCTTGTCGGAGCTGGGCAGGGTCGCCTTGACCGGGTTGGTGTAGTAACCGGCGACACCACCGTTGAGGATCTTGGTGGAGGTGCCCTTCTTCACCAGGACCTCGCCGTTGTTCATGGCGGGGACGTGCAGGAAGCCGATGCCGTCCTTGGTGTCCAGGGCGCCCGGACCGTTGTCGGAGGCCCAGTTGTCGCGGACCTTGTTCCCTTCCTTGTCCGCCTCGCGGTCGGCGAGCACGTTCGTCCACCACAGCGAGTAGACGACGAACAGCCCGAGCACCAGGCCCGCGGTGATGAGGAGTTCACCGAAGACACTGACCGCCATGGCCAGCCGGCTCATACGGCGCCGGCGCGGCGCGGTCTCGGGCGCGCCCGTCGTCTCTTCGGTGTCGTCGGTGGTCACTGCCACAGTTCTTCCGCCCTTGGTCGAGCCCCTACTGGACGAGCGCGTCGGGCTTTCCCTCGCTGCGCGGCCGTTCCTCCACCATCTTGCCCCACACGATCATGCGGTACTTGCTCGTGAACTCCGGCGTGCACGTGGTCAGCGTGATGTAGCGGCCCGGCTCGGTGAACCCCGATCCGGGGGGCACGGCATTGAGCACGCTGACGTTCGACGGCGGTGTCACCGGCAGGATGGAGGCCATGTCGTAGACGTAGTACTTGTCCTGCGTCTCCACGACGATCGGGTCGCCCGGCTTGAGCCGGTTGATGTAACGGAACGGTTCACCATGGGTGTTGCGGTGGCCGGCGATACCGAAGTTACCCGTCTTGTCCTCGGGCATCGCCGTCTTGATGCTGTTCACGTCGTAGTGCCCGACCATCCCGCGGTCCAGCACCTTCGACTTGCTGATGCCCTCGGCGATCGGCACGACGACGTCCAGCTTCGGGATGTGCAGGATGGCGAAGCCCTGTCCCGGCTCGAACGCGCCCGGCGCACGCTTGCCGTTCTTCCATTCCTCCTGGAGGCTCGTCGCCTCCCGGCCCGCCTGCTGGTGGGCCCGGATGTTCGACCACCAGAGCTGGTAGGTGACGAACAGCAACATCACGACACCGGTGGTGATGAACACCTCGCCGATGGCCCGGCTGGCGAGCACACCGGCGCTGGGTTTCCGCGCCCGCGCCGCCCGCCGCGCCTCGACCCTGGAGCGGGGCGCCGACGCCGACGCCTCACCGGCCGCAAGCAAGGGCTTCTCCGGCCCCTGAGCGGCCCTGGAGGCCGCGTGGGCACCCTGGGAGCCTCCGTGCCTCCCGTGCCGCCTGGCGGCCTTACGGCGGGCCGCCCCGCCCCCCCCGGCGG
>NZ_LRTR01000276.1 GCF_001550375.1 Streptomyces europaeiscabiei
GGCGGGCCGCACGGCCCGCCGTGACGGCCTGGGGAGGTATGTACTCGGCCGTTGCCGCTGTCCGCCTCGCCTCCTCCACCCGGAGCGCCACGGTCTCCTCGTCGATCGGAGGGTGCTCGTGGGCGGTGTCGGCCGAGAAGTCGGCACGGGCACTCACCGTCGCAGAGGCGTCGTACGGACCGTCGTACGGGGCCTGGGGACGCTGTTCGTAGGCCTCGTACGGCTCGAACGAGGGCCTCGCGTACGGCTGCTGCTGCCCGTACCAGTCGCCCGGGGCGTACTGCGGCGCCTGCTGGGCGGCCCACTGCCGGGGCTCGGCCGCGTCGCCGAACGGCGCCCCGGGATCGAAGGCCTCCGCCTCGAACGACTCGGCGCCCCCGTACGCGGCCTCGCCGCCGTAGGGGGCACTCTCGCGCTCGGGGCGCAGTGCCGTCACGCCGTGGCCCTGCCCACCACGGGGGCGAGCCCGGTCGACTTCGCCACGGCCCCTTGGTCGCCGCATTCCGCCAGCCAGTTGGCGAGCATGCGGTGGCCGTGTTCGGTGAGCACCGACTCGGGGTGGAACTGCACGCCCTCGACGGGCAGTTCACGATGCCTGAGGCCCATGATGATCCCGTCGTGGGTGCGCGCCGTGACCTCAAGCTCGGCCGGTACGGTCGTCGGCTCGGCTGCCAGGGAGTGGTAGCGGGTCGCGGTGAACGGGGTGGGCAGGCCTGCGAAGACGCCCTTGCCCTCGTGCTCCACCAGCGACGTCTTGCCGTGCAGCAGTTCGGGAGCGCGGTCCACCACACCGCCGTACGCCACCTGCATGGACTGCATGCCGAGGCAGACACCGAAGACGGGGACGCCGGTCGCGGCGCAGTGGCGGACCATGTCGACGCAGACGCCGGCCTCCTCGGGAGTGCCCGGCCCGGGGGACAGGAGCACCCCGTCGAAACCGTCCTGGGCGTGGGAGGTCGCCACCTCGTCGTTGCGCAGCACCTCGCACTCGGCACCCAGCTGGTACAGGTACTGGACCAGGTTGAAGACGAAGCTGTCGTAGTTGTCGACGACGAGGACCCGGGCGGGTCGGGCGGCACTCACTGGTCGTTCACCGTCACATCGTTGAAGGGGAGCAGGGGCTCCGCCCAGGGAAAGACGTATTGGAAGAGGACATAGACGACGGCCAGGGTCAGCACGAGGGAAACCAGCGCCTTCAGCCACGCGTTACCCGGCAGATGCCGCCAGATCCAGCCGTACATGCCGTCCCTTCCTTCACACCACGCCACCGGACTCACGCCGTACCGCCACCAGACTAACGGCGTAGTGCCTCCGGTTTCCCTGACTCCACAGGCTGTGTGGAATCCAGATGGCCCCAGACGATGAGCCGATGACTGTGTCCCCACTCCGGGTCGCACGTCGTCAGCGTCAGATAGCGCCCCGCGCGCGTGTACCCGGACTTCGTCGGCACGGGGTCGATGACCTGGACGTCCGTGGGCAATGTCCGATAGGGCCTCTTGTCGATGACGTACGTGAACCAGTCATCGCCGTCGGTCAGGACGACCGCGTCGCCGGGGCGCAGCTTGGGAAAATCTTTGAAGGGATCGCCGTAGGTGCGGCGGTGGCCGGCGACCGCGAAGTTCCCCTTCTGCCCCAGCTGCGTGGTGTTCGCGTAGTGCCCGAGCCCTTTCTTGAGAGTGTCCGTCTTCGTGCCCTCGAGGACGGGCTTGTTCCACGTCGCACCAAGGCGCGGGATGTACATGAGCGCGAAGGGCCTGGCGTCCCTGTACGGGGCGGGTGGCTCCGGAGCCACCGAGGCGCCGGGGCCGGACGTCGGTTTCGCCGGCTGCTTCGCCCACTGGTCCTGGAGCAGGTCGACCTGGTGGTCCATCTCGGTGTCGGCCTTCACGCCGGTCCAGAACAGCACATAGACGACGAAGAGCACGATCAGGGCGCCGGCGGTGATACAGAGTTCGCTGACGGTCCTCACGATCACGCGCACCGACACGGGTCCCCCGGCTGCCGTTACTCCACGGGCTTCGCGTACTTCAGATCCACTGTGCCCGAGTAGCCGGGAAGAGTCACCGGCCCGTCCTCGGTGACTTTCCAGCCCAGCCCGTAGACGTTGACGTACACCATGTAGTTCTGGATCGCCTCGCTCGCGGCGAGCGCCTTCTGCAGCTTCTCCGGGTCACCGACCGCCTGGATCTTGTACGGGGGCGAGTAGACGCGGCCCTGGAGGATCAGGGTGTTTCCGACGCAGCGCACGGCGCTGGTGGAGATCAGCCGCTGGTCCATGACCTTGATGCCCTGGGCGCCGCCCAGCCACAGGGCGTTCACCACGGCCTGCAGGTCCTGCTGGTGGATGACCAGATAGTCGGGCTGCGGCTCGGGGTAACCGGGGAGCTTGGCGGTGGCGTCCGGCGGAGCGTCGTTGAGGGTGACCGTGAGGGCCTCGCCCTTGAGGCTCTGGGTGCCGGCGTTCTTCTCCAGGGCCTTGAGTCGGGCGTCCTCGGCGTCGGTGCTGCCGTCGTCCCGCTCGGCGAGGGCCTCGACGTCGTCCCGGAGCACCGCGTTGGACTCGTCGAGCTGCCCGTTCTTGTGGCTGCGCTCCTGGATGAGGTCGGAGAGCTTCAGCAACGAGGCGTCCGTACGGATGTTGGTGCCCTTGGCCGTGTCGAAGCTGGTGAAGAAGATCAGCCCGGCGAGGGCGAAGACCCCGACCGTGAGCACGCGCACGGGGCGGATCCCGCCGCGGGTGGAGGTGTCCCCGTTCCGGGCAGCGGGCTCGGAGCCGGTCCCGGAGGAGTCACCGGACCCGGCCTCCGGGGAGGTGCCGGAACCAGCCTTGGGGGAGTCGGCTGAATTGCTCAACGTACCCTTATCTCCTTAGGCGCCGCGGAAGCACTACGCTAACGGACGCCCGGGGGAGCAATCAGTGTCCCCTTGTACGCTGC
Organism: Streptomyces europaeiscabiei; assembly: GCF_001550375.1. GTDB lineage: Bacteria > Actinomycetota > Actinomycetes > Streptomycetales > Streptomycetaceae > Streptomyces > Streptomyces europaeiscabiei. The sequence continues at coordinate 2,937 of NZ_LRTR01000276.1, forward strand.
CCCGGAGCCCGCCACAGTTCCCTGCGCGGCCACGCAGCGCATCGACAGGAGAGACCCTCGTGCCGAAGTCACGTATCCGCAAGAAGGCCGACTACACGCCGCCGCCGTCCAAGCAGGCCACGAACATCAAGCTGAACAGCCATGGCTGGGTGGCCCCGGTCATGCTGGCCATGTTCCTCATCGGGCTGGCCTGGATCGTGGTCTTCTATGTGACCGACGGTTCGTTGCCGATCGATTCGCTCGGCAACTGGAACATCGTGGTCGGCTTCGGGTTCATCGCCGCGGGATTCGGCGTCTCGACCCAGTGGAAGTAGAGGTCCCCGCCCGGTGGAAGTAGCTCTCCCCAGAGCTATCCCCGGAGTTATCCACAGGTGTTTTCCACAGTGGGGAAAAAGAACGACCATCTGTGGATAACTCACCGGGCGTTGACGCCGGTATGACTGACCTACCGGCATCCGCAAGCATGTTCGCCCCCTGCCTGACCTGCGAGAACGTAGGTGAGCGACAGGGGGCACACCTGTTCCCGAACTCTATGCACAAGATCCGCCACGGTCTGTGGACAACAGTGCTGTAACAGTGCCGATGAAGGGCCTGACCGGTGAAGGCCCGACATCACCTCAGGTCAGCTGCGCGGTCCTGAGCAGCGTCATGACCACCACGGCGGCCAAGACCAGAGCACACGCGCCGTACTGGATCAGCGCCCGTCGCTCACGCGGTGCGTGCACCATCGCGTAGCCGATCAGGACACCGGCGACCAGGCCGCCGACGTGGGCTTCCCAGGCGATGTTGAACATCGGACTGAAGGTGAAGATCAGGTTGATCACCAGCAGGATGATCAACGGACGCATGTCGTAGTTGAGGCGGCGCATGAGGACGCCGGTCGCGCCGAAGAGGCCGAAGATGGCGCCGGAGGCGCCGAGCGACGGCTGGTTCTGCTCGGCGAGCAGGTAGGTGAGCGCGCTGCCGGCGAGGCCGGAGACGAAATAGAGCGCCAGATAGCGGGCACGGCCGAGGGCCGCCTCCAGAGGACCGCCGATCCACCACAGGCTGAGCATGTTGAACAGGATGTGTGTGACGCTGCTGCTGCTGTGCAGGAACATCGATGTCACCAGCCGGTACCACTGGCCTTCGGCGACGCCTTGGAACGAGGAGCCCAGTTCCGGGACCCAGGCCCGCCCGATGAGGCTGAACCGGTCTGTGAAGGTGTCGCCCACCGACATCTGCACCAGGAAGAGCAGCAGGTTCACGCCGATCAGGATCTTGGTGAGGAGCCGGGGGTCGGCGGCGACCGTGCCGCCCGCGAGAGTGCGCGGGGCGGAGGCCGAGGGCGCGTGGCCCGTACTGGATCCGCCGCGGACGCATTCGGGGCACTGGAAGCCCACGGAGGCGCTCACCATGCACTCGGGGCAGATGGGGCGCTCGCAGCGGGTGCAGCGGATACCCGTCTCGCGGTCCGGGTGCCGGTAGCAGGTGGGCAGGCTCTGCGCGTCCTGCGAGCCGCTCGGCACCTGGTCCATCGGGTCCCCTCCATCTCCTGTGCGGAACCAATCGCCCCGCCCATCCTTACGGATGGGCGGGGCGATTGGTTCCCTTCGGGACCTGGTGAACCTTTCGGGTCCGGCCCTCGCGAGGTGAACCCCGGCGGGCTCAGCCCTGGCGGGTCTCGACGACGACCGACTCGATGACGACGTCGTTGACCGGGCGGTCGGTGCGCGGGTTGGTCTGGGCACCGGCGATGGCGTCCACGATCTTCTGGCTGGCCGCGTCGACCACCTCACCGAAGATGGTGTGCTTGCGGGTCAGCCACGCCGTCGGGGAGACGGTGATGAAGAACTGCGAGCCGTTGGTGCCCGGACCGGCGTTGGCCATGGCCAGCAGGTAGGGCTTGTCGAAGCCGAGGTCCGGGTGGAACTCGTCCGCGAACTGGTATCCGGGACCACCGGTGCCGTTCCCCAGCGGGTCACCGCCCTGGATCATGAATCCACTGATCACCCGGTGGAAGACCGTGCCGTCGTAGAGCTTGTCAGTGGACTTCTGGCCGGTGGCCGGATTGGTCCACTCACGCTCGCCCTGGGCGAGCTCGACGAAGTTACGGACCGTCTTGGGCGCGTGGTTCGGCAGCAGCCGCACCTCGATGTCGCCGTGGTTCGTCTTCAGGGTGGCGTACAGCTGCTCTGCCACGATCTGCCTTCCGTTGTCCTCTGTGACTCCCCCGATCCTCGCACGGACGACGCGGTCCGTCCCCCGACGCCCACCCTCTCGTACGGCGGGTGCGCGGAAAACCGGTCGAGTACCCCCGGCACCGGCGCGCTTCGCGGCGATCCGTGGCATTGTCGGCACTGTCGGGGACAAGTTCCCGTTGTCCCATATTCATCCTCATATTGCACGTGACCGGTTCAGAGCGGCTCCTGCTCGATGATCAGCCGGAGTCGGTGCCCATGACCCGGATGCCCGCCCGCACATGCCCCGGATCGCTCCGGGAGGCATGATCCCCAAAAGGGTGGAAAGTCGAATGACGTACGCCACCGAGGAGGAGGATCCCGTGACCCGCATCGACAGCGTGCGCGCCGCGACCGGCTCGGCCAAGGACAGCGTGCTGCACGCCGCGGAAGTGGTGGCGCCCTACGCCGACACGGCAAAGGACAAGGCCTCGCACTACGCGCACGAGGCACGCGTACTGATCGCGCCGAAGGTGTCACAGGCTGCGGAACAGGCACGCGTCCAGTACGGCGCCCTTGTCGTCCCGCGCCTGGAGCAGGCTCGCACGCATGTGCCGCCGAAGGTCGACTACGCGGCCCATGAAGCCGCCGTCCGCACCCGCAAGGCGGCCCGCCAGGCCGCCGATTACTCCCGTCCCCGCATCGAACAGGCCGTGGCCGCCGCCGGCCCCGTCCGTGAGGAGGCCACCGCCCGCAGTGTCGCGGCGCTGGCCGCCCTGCGCGGACAGGTCTCGCCCCAGCAGATCCAGAAGCTGGTCCGCAGGCAGCAGCGCCGCGCGAGGCTCGGCAGCGCCGTCAAGGGCCTGGCCGTGCTGGGCGTCCTGGCGGGCGGCGCCTTCGCCGCCTGGAAGTGGTGGGACAAGCAGGCCAACCCCGACTGGCTGGTCGAGCCTCCCGCCGCCACCGAGGTCTCCGACCCCGGTCGCCTGTCCTCCGTCGACGGCAGCGGCCAGTCCGCCCTCGACCCCGAGGTCCAGGCCAAGCAGGCCGAGGAGGAGGCAGCCGACCGCGACGACCGCCGCTGAGGATCGGCGGCCGAGGAAATTTTTCGCGGCTGCCGCCGTCCCGTGACGAACTCTTCCGGCTCGGCCTCGCGTGCCCGGAGGCACGTTCGGCGGGACACCTTTCAACAGCCCTGTGGGGCAGAAGACTTGCAGGTCTTCTGCCCCACAGGGCTGTTTCACGTGAAACGTCCCACCCTCCAGGGCAGGGAACACGGCACCCCGGAATGTATTGATCCGGTTGCGAAGGGTGATGCACACATTCCGCCGCGCACCCTTGTGACACAGAGCACCGTTTTCGCATATGCGTACGCCGACACGTGCCAGCGGCCGTCACCCCGCCCCAGCGGCCCCCTCTGCACGGAGTGCACAGATAGCGATCGCGATGGGCCCCCATCCCAGACTCCACCGACGACTGGGTACCGAGGGCAGGAAAAAGGCCGGGCCGGATGTCCTGAGACATCCGGCCCGGCCAATCCACTGTGGAGCCTAGGGGAGTCGAACCCCTGACATCTGCCATGCAAAGACAGCGCTCTACCAACTGAGCTAAGGCCCCGAAAGGGAAGTGTCCACCCGGAACAACCGACCACCGGGAGGCTTCGCAGACCAGAGTACCGGGTCACCCCCGGGATCTCGCAAAAAGATTGGGGGTCCCCGTGAACGACCACTCTCCGTAAGATGCTCGTCGTGGTTCGCTACAGCGAACCACGGTATTTGGGGAAGCGATGGGGAGACGCAATGGACGCCGCACAGCAGGAAGCGACCGCAAGAGCCCGGGAGCTGCAGCGGAACTGGTACGGAGAGCCGCTGGGGGCGCTCTTCCGTAGGCTCATCGAGGACCTGGGTCTCAACCAGGCCCGTCTCGCGGGGGTGCTGGGCCTGTCCGCACCGATGCTGTCGCAGCTGATGAGTGGTCAGCGTGCCAAGATCGGCAACCCGGCAGTGGTCCAGCGGGTGCAGTTGTTGCAGGACCTGGCGGGTCAGGTCGCGGACGGCAGCGTGAGCGCCGCCGAGGCGACCGAGCGCATGGACGAGATCAAGAAGTCACAGGGGGGATCAGTGCTCAGCAACACCACGCAGTCGACGACGAGTTCGGGAGCGCCCACGGTCAAGCGGGTCGTCCGCGAGATCCAGTCGCTGCTTCGCTCGGTGGCGGCCGCGGGCGACATCATCGACGCGGCGGACACTCTCGCCCCGACCCACCCGGAACTGGCAGAGTTCCTCCGGGTGTACGGCGCGGGCCGCACCTCGGACGCGGTGGCGCACTACCAGTCCCACCAGAACTGAGCCCAAGGCCCGGTCCCCGGAAGGGGGTTCGGCGGCCGGGCCGAGGCCGATGAGGTCGGCGAGGGGTCTGTAGGCCCCTCGAGAGCCACGAAGACGTAGACGTAGGCTCCAGGAGAGCCGACAAGTGCAGCAGAACAGAGTGGCAGGGGGACAGAGGCGAGAAGCAAGCTCCGGGGGCAGCCGGGCACGTGCGAGCCGGCTCCGCGGAGGACGGCGCGAGCGCCGTGTCCTCCGCCGACGGGCAGCCAAGGGGTGAGCCGAAGGGGGAACGACGCACAGCCATGGGTGAGGTCTTCGCCGGCCGGTACGAACTGGTCGACCCGATCGGGCGCGGGGGAGTCGGCGCGGTCTGGCGCACCTGGGACCACCGCCGCCGCCGCTATGTGGCCGCCAAGGTCCTGCAACAGCGTGACGCGCACGCCCTGCTGCGCTTCGTCCGCGAGCAGGCCGTGCGGATCGACCACCCCCACGTGCTCGCGCCCGCCAGCTGGGCTGCCGACGACGACAAGGTCCTGTTCACCATGGACCTGGTGGCCGGGGGCTCCCTGGTCAACCTCGTCAACGACTACGGTCCCCTTCCGCCCGCCTACGTCTGCGACCTGCTCGACCAACTGCTGTCCGGCCTCGCCGCCGTGCACGCCGAGGGCGTCATCCACCGCGACATCAAGCCCGCCAACGTGCTGCTGGAGGCCACCGGCACGGCGCGGCCCCGCCTGCGCCTGTCCGACTTCGGCATCGCCATGCGTCTGGGCGAACCCCGCCTGACCGAGACCAACTACGTGGTGGGAACGCCGGGTTACTTCGCTCCCGAGCAGATGCTGGGCGCCGACCCGGACTTCCCGGCCGACCTCTTCGCGGTGGGCCTCGTCGCCCTGTACCTCCTGCAGGGCGCGAAACCCGACGCCAAGGCCCTCATCGAGCACTTCGCCGCCCACGGCACCCCGAACGCCCCGCGAGGCATCCCCGAGCCTCTGTGGCAGGTCATCGCCACACTGCTCCAGCCCGACCCCAACTCCCGCTTCCGCACGGCCACGGGCGCCCGCAAGGCTCTTGGCGCGGCCAGGGAGCTCCTGCCCGCCCCTGGGCCCGACGACGAGTTGGTGGAGGTATTCGACCAACTCGGCCCGCTCCCCGAGGGTTTCGTCCCCGACGGACCCCTGCAGAGGGCGTCAGGGCTGGACAAGACCGGAACAGGCACGGGCACCAGCGGAACGGGCACTGGCGGCACGTTTTCGCCGACCTCCAGCCCAGGTACGGACGCTCCTTCCGACTTGCCCGGTCGGCACGCCCCTTCATCTCCTTGGGGTCCCACCGTTCCCTCGGCTTCCGCCTCCTTCCCCTCCGCTGCTTCACCGCCTTCCGTGTCTGCGTATTCGCCCTCGCCATCGTCCTCAGTGCCGGTCATGGGGGTCGCCTCACCGTCCGGCACGGAGACGACACCGCCGCCGCCTCACAATCCGCCGGCATCCAGCCCGCCGCCTCAGGGCCCGCCGCCCCGTCCCGGCCCAGGCACCGCGCTACCCGCACCGAGCACAGGCTCCGTGCCCCAGCCCCCACACACGGGTTCCATATCGCCGCCGCCCATGCCCACCACCGCCCCACCCCACACCAACTCCACCGGTGCCGGTGCCGGTGCCGGTGCCGGGCAGTGGTCTCGCGATTCCTCCCCCTCGGCATCTTCGGCGTCTCCGCCGCACGCCGGCCACGTGTCGCCCGAGTCGCCCTCCACCGCCGTACCCCCTCGGCCCGAACGCGACCCCGTGCCCCCGCGGCCGTCCACGATGTCGGACACCGGCAGCTTCCATCTGCCGCCGCCCCAGGCACTCGCCGCCCATGCACCGTCGTGGCAGGCGGAACAGCAGCACACCCCCAAACCTGGCTACCCAGAGCACCAACCCGAGCAGCAGGCCACTCCCCCCACCGCGACGCCCGTCCAAGCTGCCCCAGCACAACACCCCGAACCCGCGCATGTGCCCTCCCCCCAGTCACACCCGCCGTTGGGCCTCTCCCAGGCCCCGACCACGGCGGTGCAGCAGCACGCTTACGCCTCTACTGATTCATACACCGCTCGCCCGTCACAGGTTCCACGTCGATCGCGGGCGCTTCGCCGACGCCGTCCGGGCCCGCCCGTCAAGGTCGTCCTGCCGGTCCTTCTGCTTGCACTGGCCTGCTTCGCCGTGGGGTTCTGGGCACTGGGCCAACTCTGAATCCCCCGGGGAAAACGGCCAATATCATAAGATACCCACTGATATTGAGCGATATCGGCACATCCCATCGGCCGACTCCGCGTCATCCAACGGCCCTCGCCCTGCGCCCCGCTGAGTCAGCCACGACCGCTGACACAGCGGCCCGCCTGCCCAGGCGCGCCCGCCAGCGCCCGGCCGATACAGCTCACCAGCCACAACAACCAGCACAAGGCGACGACCAGGCGGCCAGTACCTGCTACCGGCTTGCTCCGGGGCCGGCGCCCACGCGGCCATCCCCCGCCCTACCCTGCCAAGCCGCAGCTGATCGTCCTACCACCCCCGGGACGCCCCATGCCGCCCCCGCGGAGCCGTGCCCGCCTTCGTCCGCTCCTCCTGCGCACCGACGGGCGCCCTCCTGCGCGCCACGAGAGTCCACACCACGAGCCCGAACACCAGCAGGCTCCCCGTTCCGATGCCGCCCGCCGCGACGACCGTCATGGCGAGACGCCGGTCCCCGGTGCCCGAGGATGTCCCGGAACCCTCCCCACCACCGGAAGTCTCCGCGTCTTCTCCACCGCCGCTGTCCCCCGCTCCGTCCAGCGTGTCTCCTGTGGTCCCGCTCTCCGCGGCCTCCTGATCCTCCGCGGTGACCTCGAAAACCCCGCTCGGCTCGGAAGCACCCAGATACCTCGGCCCGGCCCCGGCCTTGCCCTCCAGCCGCACCCGCAGGGTCAACCCGAGAGGCTCCTCGCCATACCGGTCGGCGACCGACGTCCCGAGGTGCAGCGCCAGGTAGTACCAGCCGGCGAACCGCATCCCGCTCACTTCGTCGTCGGGGGAGAAACGGTTCTCGTACGCGACGGGCGGGAGCGGCTCCAGGGCGGTGGACTTTTGCTCGCCCCCGTAGTTGGCGGTCCTGTCGTCCACGAAGCCGCGTACGGGGTTGTAGAGCGACATGACGAACGCGTTCCCCACATACCCGTCGCCTTCGGTCGTGCTGCCCAGTTCGGCGGTGGCGTACAGCTGCTGCCCCCAGCCGACGGGCACCCTGTAGAAGAGCGTCTCCCCGGCTCCGATCCCGGCCTTGTCCTGCCAGACGCCCTGCGTCACGGGGCTCGCCGTCGCGAAGCCGCTGCCACCGCGACGCAGCTCGGGGTCACCGGACAGGCCTTCGGGCGGAGCGGAGTTCCAGCTCTCGGGGGCACTCGTCGAACCGCCTGTCGTCACAGCGGATTCCGACACGAAGCCGATCTCCAGCCCCCACTCCTCCGACGAGCCCTCCGAGGGCGAGCCCGACACCGAGCCGGTAGCCGAGCCCGCACTCGTCCCCGTACCGGTTCCCGCGGCCGAGCCGACCCGTTCCACGACGACGTAGTACGCCCCTGCCTCCTGGCACATGTACTCGTCGCTGCCGATCTCACGCGAGGCCCAGGCGGTGACGGGGTGCGCACTGCGGGTCGGGCCGAAGCGGGCGGTCTCGTAGGAGCAGCGATGTGCGTCGGCGTCCTGCAGGGACACCCGGACGCCGTCGGCGGAGGCTACCGCCGCTCCGGCACCGGGTACGGCTGTGGCCGAGACGTACGCATGGGCGGCGGCACCGAGATCGAGGCGGTAGTAGAGCTTGCCGCCCGGGCCGATGGAGCTCCGGTATGTCTTGCCGGCCTCCAGCCGCAGGGCTCCCGTGCTGCTCGTGGCGCCCTCCACCGTCCTCGCGTCTTCGGCGTAGGCGTAGGCGTACGAAGTGGGTGCGTCAGCCGCCCCGGCGGGTCCGATCGACGCCGCCGTCGCGCACAGGGCCGCGCCCATGGCTGCCGCAATTCGCCACCAGACCGTGCGCCGCCCCATCAAGCGCCACCCCTCGTCGTAGACCCGAAGTCGCGGCTCCGAAGTCGAAGCCCGGAAGAAGGCCCGTGGAGAAGCCGGGCAGTCGATGCCCGGATACATGCCGGCAGACCCCGCCCAGCGGTCGTGGCTACGCAGCAGCCTCCCGGAAGCCACGGCCCTGAACGCGCCCATCCTGCCGGGCCCCGCGCGCCGGTGCCCGCGTTCCTGAGAAGGAGCGGCCGAAAACGGCCTCTACACAGACCGCCGCTTCACCCAGGCAACCGAATCGTTTGCCAAGGCGAATCACAAGCCAGGGGTATGCGCATGAATATCCGGAATGGCGTGGACTGCGTGCCCGAGCGACACAAAACCCCGACCGCGAGCGCGGCCGGGGTCTGCTCTGAGACTGATGTCGATGTTCACGAACCCGTGGGCACGGAGTCAGTTGCCTCCGTCCACAGATCCTGCTCGGCGCGATCCGCCTGGATCTGGCGGTACACGAGGAGCCCGCCGATGGCGGCCAGTGCGACCAGGAGAAGCTTCTTCACCGCGCGACCTCGTCTTTCCTTGACGTAGGGGACCTCTGGCGCCCGACTATACACACCGACCGATACCGATCGGTGACCTGCGTCGCCCCCTCAACTCCCGCCGGGAAGACCGCAGTAGAACCGGACGCCACTGTTCCGATCGCAGGCTCATCACACAGGTCCCCCACATCTCGCACACGCGACGAGCCTCGGAGGCCGCGCCCCGCCCCCGTACGCCCTGCCCTGCGCATTCCCACGGCCTCCGGCAGGCACCTGCGGGCCCCCCGGGGGGCCTTCCGAGCCCCTTGCGTCCATCCGAGTGGTGTTCATCCGAAGATCCACGCGCCATGGGCGTCGGTCCGTGCTTTCGGAGCCCCCATACACATCATGAGGAAAGTACGCAAATCGCCCAACCCGAAAGTGAGGGGCCATGGCCCAGAACAAGGTCATGAAGTTGTGGACCGCCGTCGTCACCGCCGTCCTTGCCCTGTGCACGGCGCTCGGACTGATCACGACCACGGCGTCGGCCGCGGTACCGCAGACCAAGAGCACCCGCAACTGCGCGGCCCCCACGACGACATCGGCGGCGATGACTCCCCCGGCCCGGCCTCACGATCGCGCCCTGCCCCCCACGATGAAGCAACGCATCCGCGCCGAGGCCCACGGCTCCTCGCCCTCGTGCCGCCACCGCACGCCCTTGGACACGGCAGCCATGGATGGCGCCGCCCTGGAGCCCCCTCTCCCGCAAGTCGAGCAGCCCGCCGCACCCCTCCAGCGCTGATTCGGGCCGGGCAGTATCCCGCACAACCATCGTGGCGATCTTGCGTACGACGCCCCGTAGTACAGCCTCACAGCACAACGGGAACCCCCGGCCGGGACGGCCGGGGGTTCCCGCATACGCGCCCCCGCCAGCCCCCGCCAGCCCCCGCCGTGAACGACGAACGCCGTAAACCGCTGCCGGTCGAGGGCGTTCCTACTGATGCGGCGTACAGATTTTGATCCCGTGGCCTGATACCCACCAGATCGCTCAGATCATGGCGGCTTCTGGGCCCTGCGATTAGCCGGGTGGGCGGCTCAGCGGCGGTCGTGGCGGACCTTCCGGGCCCGCCCCCGTTCGCTGCCGTTGGTGTCAGCCGCTGATGTCGGCATCAAGCGCACCCCTGCCAGGCGGTCGCTCCGCCTCTTGTCCGGCACACAGCATCTGATGAGCCGGTACTACCTGCTCTCCGGGAAGCGGATCAATACCTCGCACCCGGACGGCCACAACATCGACGACCACGGGCGACCGAGGCGTCTGGATCTTGACTAGACGCCACCGAAACCGCTCGGGGACCGCCTTGGCCGGTAGTTCTGCCGTGGCCAGGCCGACCCACCGGTCGTAGACCGTTGGGTAGATACGGATGTCAGCGCCACACAGGGCACAGGTTGGCGGCTCGATGAACATCACGTCGTCGGGAACCGGCTCCGGCCTGGGTGGCGCCGTGGCCCCCTCGCTCTGCGCCATCGAGCTTGCGAGTCGACCCCAACAGACGTCGCAGAGTTCGGCTATGAGATCGATGCGTCCCCGGCTGTGGACACTCGGGTCGGGTTCTCCACAGTGCTGGCACGCACGCTCGTCACGGTCACCTGTCGCCCCCATATGTTCGAGTGTGAGTGGCTCTGAGCGAAGTGGAGTAGAGCGCGAATTGGCCTTTTCGACAGGTCAATCCCACATCACAAGGCTTTGTCCGCAACGGCCCTGAGCGGCTCTCGCCCACCACCTCGACGCGGCCTGCCTGCGTCCGGGTCTTCCTACCAGGCCGCGCCGCGCCGCGGTGAACGTCGCTGACTGTGCTCCCGCTGAGGTAGTTCTGCGCCCCTGCCGTGGCCGAGTGTCACGGGATTCAAGAACCGGAACGGAAGATCTCTTCTCCCAGACCTTCGATCGGCTCATGAAGCAGGCCGGCGCGCGCCGCATCACCGTCCGGCTCACCAGCACACCTGCGGCACCCTGCTCGCCTTGCTCAAGGCGCACCCCGAGGACGCTCGGGCGACCCTCCGGCACAGCCGGATCAGCATGACCATGGACGCCTGCACACATGCGCGGTCGGCGACAGCGAACGGAATCCGGCTCGATGTCAGCCATGGATGACCCCGATGTCAGCCGTGGATGACAAAGACCCCCAGCCGGTACCGGCTGGGGGTCTTCGCGATGGTGGGGCTAACAGGATTTGAACCTGTGGCCTCATCCTTATCAGGGATGCGCTCTAACCAACTGAGCTATAGCCCCGCCGCGCTCTGCGGTGTGTGTCCCGCGCGCTGACTCCTGAAGATTAGCGCACGACGTGGGGAGTCCCAAAATCGATACCCGGAGGGGGGCCATGACGCGGTGGGGAGCCCTGTCGGGGACGGCGTTCGGCGCTGTCCCCGTACTCCGTCCCCTACATCCTCTCCGCGCTCACTCGTCCTCGGCGAGCGTCAGCTCGATGCCGCCCACGAAGCCTGCGGACAGGTTGTAGATGAAGGCGCCGAGAGTGGCGAGGGCGGTCGCGAGGACGACGTCGATGACCGCGATGACCGTGGTGAAGATCAGCACGTTGGGCAGCGACAGGAACGACTGCAGATCGAATCCGTTGGACTCGTTGGAGCCGGTGGCCTCGGAGATGGTGGCGCCGACCGAGGAGAACACACCCATCGCGTTCATGACCATCCACAGCACCGCGGCCGCGACGACCGTGCAGATGCCGAGAGCGATGGAGAGCAGGAAGCTGACCTTCATCACGGACCACGGATCGGCCTTGGCCACCCGCAATCGCGCCTTGCGCGTACGAGGCGTCGTGCGCGCTCCCGTACGCGGCTTGCGGGACGAGCCTTCCGGCACCGGCTGGTAGGCCTGCGGCGGGTGGTACGGGCCGGCCTGCTGCTGCGACTGCCGCTCACCGGGCAGCGCGGAACCACCGGACTGAGCCGCCTGGGCCGGGGGCTGCGCCGGAGCCTGGCGGGCGGGCCCGCCCGCAGCCGCGGCCGGGCTGCCCGGCGCGGGCTGCTGGGTCTGCGGACCACGGGTGTCCGTCACGGTTCCCCCCTGGGATCCAGACTTCTCGGGCGAGGGCGCGGGCGCGGCCGAATCGGTCGCGCCCGTCTTGATCGCTTTCAGTTGGGTCGTGTGCGTGTCCATCGCACGCGCGGCGGAGCCACGGCCGCCGCCGTCCGCCTCCGACCCGGTCGAAGTGCCGGCCGAAGTACCGGACGATCCGGCGCCCGTGGCTCCGCTCACGCTGACTCACTCCTCGTGCTACTCGGACGAGGGCGCCTCACCCTCGTCCGTACCGGTCGTCGCGGCACCCTCGGCGGTCTCGTCAACGGCCTCGTCGCCGTCGATCTCCTCCGCCTCCCGCCCTGCCTCGGCGTTACGAGCGATGCCGACCACGGCATCGCGCTTGCCCAGGTTGATCAGTTGGACGCCCATGGTGTCACGGCCGGTTTCCCTGATCTCGTTGACTCGCGTACGAATCACACCGCCCGACAGCGTGATGGCGAGGATCTCGTCGGTCTCCTCGACCACCAGCGCGCCGACGAGCGAACCGCGGTCCTCGACGATCTTGGCGGCCTTGATACCGAGGCCACCGCGACCCTGGACGCGGTACTCGTCGACGCCGGTCCGCTTCGCGTACCCGCCGTCTGTGGCAGTGAACACGAACGTACCGGGTCGAACAACATTCATCGAGAGCAGCTCGTCCCCCTCACGGAAACTCATGCCCTTGACACCCGAGGTGGCACGGCCCATGGGCCGCAGCGCCTCGTCCGTCGCCGTGAAGCGGATCGACTGCGCCTTCTTGCTGATCAGAAGGATGTCATCCTCGGCCGATACGAGTTCGGCTCCGATCAGTTCGTCATCGGAACCGTCCTCCTTCTCACGGAGGTTGATCGCGATGACGCCGCCGGAACGGGGCGAATCGTAATCTTTCAGAGGCGTCTTCTTCACAAGACCACCCTTGGTGGCGAGCACCAGGTAGGGCGTGGCCTCGTAGTCGCGGATCGCGAGGATCTCGGCGATCGACTCGTCCGGCTGGAAGGCCAGCAGATTGGCGACGTGCTGTCCACGCGCGTCACGTCCGGCGTCCGGCAGCTCGTAGGCCTTGGCCCGGTAGACGCGGCCCTTGTTCGTGAAGAACAGCAGCCAGTGGTGCGTGGTCGACACGAAGAAGTGGTCGACGATGTCGTCTTCCTTGAGCTTCGTACCGCGTACGCCCTTGCCGCCGCGCTTCTGCGAACGGTAGTCCTCGGTCTTCGTGCGCTTGACGTAGCCACCGCGCGAGATCGTGACGACGATGTCTTCTTCGGCGATCAGGTCCTCGATGGACATGTCACCGTCGAAGGGCACCAGCTTGGAGCGGCGGTCGTCGCCGAACTTCTCGACGATCGCGGCGAGTTCCTCGCTGATGATGCCGCGCTGACGCACCGGCGAGGCGAGGATCGCGTTGTACTCGCGGATCTTCGCCTGCAGCTCGTCGTGCTCGGCGACGATCTTCTGGCGCTCCAGAGCGGCCAGCCGGCGCAGCTGCATCTCCAGGATGGCGTTGGCCTGGATCTCGTCGATCTCCAGAAGGCCCATCAGGCCCTCACGCGCGATCTCCACGGTGTCACTGCGCCGGATCAGCGCGATGACCTCGTCAATGGCGTCCAGGGCCTTCAGGAGGCCACGCAGGATGTGCGCGCGCTCCTCGGCCTTGCGCAGCCTGAAGCGCGTACGCCGGACGATGACCTCGATCTGGTGCGTCACCCAGTGCCGGATGAACGCGTCCAGGGACAGGGTCCGCGGTACGCCGTCCACCAGCGCCAGCATGTTCGCGCCGAAGTTCGTCTGCAGGTCGGTGTGCTTGTACAGGTTGTTCAGGACGACCTTGGCGACCGCGTCCCGCTTCAGGACGATGACCAGGCGCTGACCCGTACGGGACGACGTCTCGTCGCGGACGTCCGCGATGCCGCCGATCTTGCTGTCCTTCACCAGGTCGGCGATCTTCTGCGCGAGGTTGTCCGGGTTGACCTGGTACGGGAGTTCGGTGACCACCAGGCACTGGCGGTTCTGGATCTCCTCGACGTCGACGACCGCGCGCATCGTGATCGAGCCACGGCCCGTGCGGTACGCCTCCTCGATGCCCTTGCGGCCCACCACCAGGGCACCACTGGGGAAATCCGGGCCCTTGATGCGCTCGATCAGGGCATCGAGCAGCTCCTCGTGGGAGGCCTCGGGGTTCTCCAGGTACCACTGGGCACCGGCCGCGACCTCGCGGAGGTTGTGCGGCGGGATGTTCGTCGCCATACCGACCGCGATGCCCGCCGAACCGTTGATCAGCAGGTTCGGGAAGCGCGCCGGCAGAACCGTCGGCTCCTGGTTGCGGCCGTCGTAGTTGTCCGTGAAGTCGACGGTCTCCTCGTCGATGTCACGGACCATCTCCATGGACAGCGGCTTCAGCTTGCACTCGGTGTACCGCATGGCCGCGGCCGGGTCGTTGCCCGGGGAACCGAAGTTGCCGTTGGAGTCCACCAGCGGCATCCGCATCGACCACGGCTGCGCGAGACGGACCAGCGCGTCGTAGATCGAGGAGTCGCCGTGCGGGTGGTAGGTGCCCATGACGTCACCGACGACGCGGGCGCACTTGTAGAAGCCCTTCTCGGGCCGGTAACCGCCGTCGTACATCGCGTACAGGACCCGGCGGTGGACGGGCTTGAGACCGTCCCGTACGTCGGGCAGCGCGCGCGAGACGATGACGGACATCGCGTAGTCGAGATACGAGCGCTGCATCTCGGTCTCGAGCCCGACGGGCTCGACGCGCAGGGCGACCTCGCCCTCTTCGGGAGTGCTCGGACCGGTGGGGGAAAGAGGTGTCTCGTCGGTCATTGCTGGTGAAGATCCTTTCTGGTGCGGTCAGCTGAGACCGACTCAGATGTCGAGGAAGCGGACGTCCTTGGCATTGCGCTGGATGAACGCGCGGCGCGCCTCGACGTCCTCGCCCATCAGGACCGAGAACAGGTCGTCGGCCTGCGCGGCGTCGTCGAGCGTGACCTGGCCGAGGACCCGGTGCTCCTGGTCCATCGTCGTGATGCGCAGCTCCTCGGCGTTCATCTCGCCGAGACCCTTGAAGCGCTGGATCGAGTCCTCGCGGACCCGCTTGCCGTTCTGCCGGCCCAGCTCGATCAGGGCGTCGCGCTCACGGTCCGAGTACGCGTACTCGAAGTCGTCCCGGCCCCACTTGATCTTGTACAGCGGGGGACGGGACAGGAACACGTGTCCGGCCTCGACCAGCGGGCGCATGAAGCGGAAGAGGAAGGTCAGCAACAGGGTGTTGATGTGCTGGCCGTCGACGTCGGCGTCCGCCATCAAGATGATCTTGTGATAGCGCAGCTTCTCGATGTCGAAGTCCTCGTGGACCCCGGTACCGAAGGCCGAGATCAGCGCCTGGATCTCCTGGTTCTGCAGGATCTTGTCGATCCGCGCCTTCTCCACGTTCAGGATCTTGCCGCGGATCGGGAGGATCGCCTGGTACTGCGGATTGCGGCCGGACTTGGCCGAACCACCGGCGGAGTCACCCTCGACGATGAAGATCTCGCACTTGATGGGATCGTTCGACTGGCAGTCGGACAGCTTGCCCGGCAGCGACGCCGTCTCCAGCAGACCCTTGCGACGCGTGAGGTCACGGGCCTTACGGGCCGCCACGCGCGCGGTGGCCGCCTGGATGCCCTTGCGGATGATGTCCGAGGCCTCGACCGGATTGCGGTCCAGCCAGTCGTTGAGGTGCTCGTAGACCGCCCTCTGCACGAAGGTCTTCGCCTCCGTGTTGCCCAGCTTGGTCTTCGTCTGGCCCTCGAACTGCGGCTCGCTGAGCTTGACCGAGATGATCGCGGTCAGACCCTCGCGGATGTCGTCGCCCGTGAGGTTGTCGTCCTTCTCACGGAGCAGCTTCTTGTCGCGCGCGTACTTGTTGATCAGCGAGGTCAGCGCGGCCCGGAAGCCCTCTTCGTGCGTACCGCCCTCGTGCGTGTGGATGATGTTGGCGAAGGAGTACACACCTTCGCTGTAACCGGTGTTCCACTGCATCGCGACCTCGAGGGACAGGCTCTTGTCCTTGTCCTCCGCCTCCAGGTCGATGACGGTCGGGTGCACCACGTCTCCCTTGCGGGAGTTGAGGTGCGTCACGAAGTCGACGATGCCGCCCTCGTAGTGGTACGAGACGGTCCTGACCTCGTCCTTCTCGTCGGCACCCGCCTCGTCCGCACCGGTTGTGGCCTTCGCCACCTCGCGCTCGTCAGTGAGGTTGATCGTCAACCCCTTGTTGAGGAACGCCATCTCCTGGAAGCGCCGCGACAGCGTCTCGAAGGAGTACTCGGTGGTCTCGAAGATGTCGCCGTCGGCCCAGAAGGTGACCGACGTACCGTGCTCGTCCGTCGCCTCGTGCTGGGCCAGCGGAGCCGTCGGGACGCCCAGCTTGTAGTCCTGCGTCCAGCGGTAGCCGTCGGTCCTGACCTCGACGGCGACCCTGCTGGACAGGGCGTTCACGACGGAGACGCCGACGCCGTGCAGACCGCCGGAGACCGCGTAGCCGCCGCCGCCGAACTTGCCGCCCGCGTGCAGCACGGTCAGCACGACCTCGACGGCGGGTTTGCCCTCGGACGGAACGATGCCCACCGGGATGCCGCGGCCGTTGTCGATGACGCGCACGCCGCCGTCGGCGAGGATCGTCACGTCGATGGTGTCCGCGTGACCGGCCAGCGCCTCGTCGACCGAGTTGTCGACGACCTCCTGCACCAGGTGGTGCAGACCACGCTCACCGGTCGAGCCGATGTACATGCCGGGCCGCTTGCGGACCGCGTCCAGCCCTTCGAGGACGGTGATGGCGCTGGCGTCGTACGAGGCTGTGACCTCGCCGTTGACGCCGGCGCCGGTGGACGGGATGTTCTCGTTGGGGTTGCCGGAATCGGCCACGAAGCGCCCTTTCTGGCACAGCACAAACCAGGCGCCCGGCGGGTTTGCCGGAGCGGCTGCGGCATGTTGCGGTGAAAGCCTTTGTCAGCGTTGCAGAGAGTTTCCGAAGCGGTCCCCACCAATGGGGCGGGATTAGCTTCCAGTCTACCGGTAGCGCCGACAGTGATGGGGGTTTGCCGGTACCTGAGTCCGCATGTGCCGCCCTGAACCGGTCTCTCCCGACTCCCCATATGCGGAACGGGGCTCCAAGAGGCTCACAGCGGCACTCAGCGCTTCCGACTGTGAACCCTTTGCTACTCCCGGGTCAGGTCGGCGTTCGCAACCGCACGCGACCGTGCGCGCCGGAGCACACGGCCGTCCGGCGGGCAGCGAAGGACCCCCGGTCATGGACACGGAGGCGCCCTGAAATGTGACTACGGTCACCCGTAGGTGTCGCCGGGCCCGGTGCTCCCCGGGGCACGCAGGGGCCCGTAGCGACGGGCGGAACCACTGGGGCCGTGGACCTTGAGCAGCCTTACGGTGCCATGGCCGAGGTCCTCGTTGAGCCGGGCCACCAGCTGCGGGGCGAGCAGCCGCAGGTTCGTCGCCCACGCCGTCGAGTCGCACCGCACATGCAGGACCCGCTCGTCCTCGTCGTACCGCTCCGGTACGCACTTCCTCGCCAGGTCCTCACCGACGATCTGCGGCCAGCGGCCCATGACCCCGCCGACGGCGGCCGGGGTCTCCCAGCCGCGCTCGGTGATCAGCCGGTTGATGGCGGAGCCGAGGGCCATCGGGTCGCGGCCGTCGGCACGCGCGCCGGAGCGCAGACCGGCACCCCGTCGCACCTGCTTCTTCTGCTGCGCGGCGTCCCCTCGCGCGCGTGCGGCCTCCTTAGCGGCGCGCAGCGCCACCCGCGCGAGGTCCACACCGGAAGGCTCGGGAGGCTTGGGGGCTCCCTCGGATCCGCTCATGCGCGCTCCACCGTCCCGTCGGACACGGTGTACCGCGTCCCCGCCAGTACGCCAGGTACGTCGTCGTCGACCGCGGCCGTCACCAGCACCTGCTCGCCCGGCGCGACCAGCTCCGCCAGACGCTCCCGCCGACGGGCGTCCAACTCGGCGAAGACGTCGTCGAGGATCAGCACCGGCTCGTTGCCCTCGGCCCGCAGCAGATCGTACGAGGCGAGCCGCAGCGCCAAAGCGTACGACCAGGACTCGCCGTGGGAGGCGTATCCCTTGGCGGGGAGCTGGCCGAGTCTGAGGTTCACATCGTCCCGATGCGGCCCTACGAGGGTGACGCCCCGCTCGATCTCCTGCTTGCGGCTCTCGCCGAGGGCGGCCATCAGCTGCTCGTACAGCTCCTCTCGCGCGTGGCCGACAATGGCGGGCGAGGAAGGTTTGTAGTCCAGACTCACCGGTCCGCCCCCAGGTGCCAGCTGCTCGTACGCCTTGTCGGCGAGCGGCTGGATCGCGGCGACCAGGTCCAGACGCTGGGCGAGCAACTCGGCGCCCACGCGCGCGAGATGCTGGTCCCACACGTCGAGCGTGGACAGGTCCATGGTGCGGCCGCCGTGCCGGCGGGCCAGTGCGGCCGTCTTGAGGAGCGTGTTGCGCTGCTTGAGCACCCGCTCGTAGTCGGAGCGCACGCCCGCCATGCGCGGGGCCCGTGCGGTGATCAACTCGTCGAGGAAGCGCCGCCGTTCACCGGGATCACCCTTGACCAGCGCGAGGTCCTCCGGCGCGAACAGCACCGTTCGCACGATGCCGAGGACATCACGCGGCCTGACCTGCGACGACCTGTTGACGCGCGCCCGGTTCGCCTTGCCGGGGTTCAGCTCCAGCTCGACGAGCTGCTGCCGCTCGCCCTGCCGCACCTGCGCCCGGATCACCGCGCGGTCGGCGCCCATGCGGACCAGGGGCGCGTCCGACGACACCCGGTGGCTGCCGAGGGTCGCGAGATAGCCGACGGCCTCGACCAGGTTCGTCTTGCCCTGCCCGTTGGGGCCC
Organism: Streptomyces europaeiscabiei; assembly: GCF_001550375.1. Lineage (GTDB taxonomy): Bacteria > Actinomycetota > Actinomycetes > Streptomycetales > Streptomycetaceae > Streptomyces > Streptomyces europaeiscabiei. The sequence continues at coordinate 21,932 of NZ_LRTR01000276.1, forward strand.
ACGAACGCGGTGACGCCCGGGTCGAGCGGGACCTCGACCCGGGCGTACGAGCGGAAGTCGGCCAGCGACAGATGCGTGACGTGCATGGTCGGGTGCCGACCTCCCCCAGGGTTGTGGACCGCTGTGCGGACCTGTGAACGACTTCTCGTCGACTGTTTCGTGTGTGCGGTCTTGCCTTCGGTGCCGTGGGCTACTTCTTCTCGACCGCGTGGCCGCCGAACTGGTTCCGCAGCGCCGCGACCATCTTCATCTGCGGAGAGTCCTCCTGGCGCGACGCGAACCGCGCGAAGAGCGAGGCCGTGATCGCCGGCAGCGGCACGGCGTGGTCGATGGCGGCCTCCACGGTCCAGCGGCCCTCGCCCGAGTCCTGTGCGTAGCCCTTCAGCCCGTCCAGGTGCTCGTCCTCGTCCAGGGCTTTCACCGCCAGGTCGAGCAGCCAGGAGCGGATGACCGTGCCGTCCTGCCAGGAACGGAAGACCTCGCGGACGTCCGTCACCGAGTGGACCTTCTCCAGGAGCTCCCAACCCTCGGCGTACGCCTGCATCATGGCGTACTCGATGCCGTTGTGGACCATCTTCGCGAAGTGCCCGGCACCGACCTTGCCGGCGTGCACCGCGCCGAGGTCACCCTCGGGCTTCAGCGCGTCGAAGACGGGCCGCACCTTGGCGACGTCCTCCGCGTCACCGCCGTACATCAGCGCGTAGCCGTTCTCCAGACCCCAGACTCCGCCGGAGACACCGCAGTCGACGAAGCCTATGCCCTTGGCCGCCAGCTCCTCGGCATGCTTCTCGTCGTCCGTCCAGCGGGAGTTGCCGCCGTCCACGACGACGTCGCCGGGCTGGAGCAGCTCGGCCAGCTCGTCGACGGTCGACTGGGTGGCTGCACCGGCCGGGACCATCACCCACACGACCCGCGGGCCCTTGAGCCTGCCCACAAGCTCCTCGAGGCTGTGGACATCGGCGAGATCCGGGTTCCGGTCGTATCCGATGACGGTGTGACCTGCGCGGCGGATCCGCTCGCGCATGTTGCCGCCCATCTTGCCGAGGCCGACGAGACCGAGCTCCATCAGTTGTTCCTTAGGTTGCGACGTGGCATGAGGGCACCTGCGTACCCACGCACGAGCCTAAACCCGCACACTCACGCACACCTGTGGGCATACCCGCTCATACGTACACCCCGACCTGCGGCTTCACACCGAGGGCCCGGTGATCCACCGGGCCCCACAGCGCTGTGGACCACCTCCGGCGGCTCGGCCGCGGCGGCGTCCGGCCGGTCAGCCGCTGAGCCGCACCGGCATGATCAGGTACTTGTAGGCCTCGTCCGCCTCGGCGTCCACGGCCGGCTTGCCGCTGAGCAGCGCGGGCTTGGTGGAGGTGGTGAACGACAGCTGGGCGACCGGGGAGTCGATGGCGCTGAGGCCGTCCAGCAGGAAGGTGGGGTTGAAGGCGATCGAGATGTCGTCGCCCTCCAGCTGGGCGTCGACCCTTTCCACAGCCTGTGCGTCGTCGCTGGAGCCGGCCTCCAGGATCAGCACGCCCTGCTCGAAGCTCAGCCGCACCGGGGTGTTCCGCTCGGCGACCAGGGCGACACGCTTGACGGCCTCGACGAAGGGCGCCGTCTCGATGACGGCCACGCTGTTGAACTCCGTCGGGAACAGCGTGCGGTACTTCGGGAGGTCACCCTCCAGCAGCCGCGTGGTCGTACGACGGCCCGCGCCCTCGAAACCGATCAGACCCTCGCCCGAGCCCGAGCCGGAGAGCGCCAGGATGACGCTGTCGCCGCTCGTGAGGGCCTTGGCGGTGTCCAGGAGCGTCTTGGCGGGCACCAGGGCGACCGCGGACGCCTCGGGGTTCTCCGGCTTCCACAGGAACTCACGGACCGCGAAGCGGTAGCGGTCGGTGGAGGCCAGCGTGACCGTGTCGCCCTCGATCTCGATGCGCACACCGGTGAGGACGGGCAGCGTGTCGTCGCGCCCGGCGGCAATGGCCACCTGGGCGGCGGCGGAGGCGAAAACCTCGCCGGGGACGGTGCCCGTGGCGTTCGGCATCTGCGGCAGGGACGGGTACTCCTCCACAGGCAGTGTGTGGAGCGTGAACCGGGAGGAACCGCAGACCACCGTCGCCCGTACACCGTCTGTGGAGATCTCCACCGGACGGTTGGGGAGGGCGCGGCAGATGTCGGCGAGAAGCCTGCCGGAGACGAGCACCGTGCCCTCCTCGTCGACCTCCGCCTCCACGGACACCCGAGCGGAGACCTCGTAGTCGAAGCTGGAGAGGCTCAGCTGGCCTTCCTCGGCCTTCAGAAGGAGGCCGGCGAGAACAGGCGCCGGCGGCCGGGCCGGGAGGCTGCGCGCCGCCCAGGCCACTGCCTCCGCGAGTACGTCGCGTTCCACCCGGATCTTCACTGTTGCCGCCTCCTGCTGTTGCCGGCGCTTCTCGCCCTGCCTGGCTTCGTCGTCTGTCTCGGTGTCGCTGGTTCCTGTGAGGGGAAGGACACCGGGAACAGTCTGACGCACACCACTGACACTCGGAGCCTCTCGGGGTCAAGTCGTGACGAGGCGCGGTCGGGCAGCCCAGAGCGAGTTGTGCACAGGACCCACTTCGAAACGGATTCCCAGCTCTCTCTAGTTGGGAGTAGTAGTAGGGGCTGTGGAAACCGTGGATAACCCCGTTTTCGCAGCTCAGACGGCAAATTTTGTCCACCGGGCCTGTGGGCGGAGGCGGTGGACAACCGGGGGTATCTGTGGAGAACGGAAAGTTCTGCACACACCGTGCACAGCCCGGGGGCAGTTCTCCCCAACGGCGTCCCCAGGTTTACCCGCCTTACCCACAGCCCAACCAGGCAACTTCGTGTGACGCCTTTCACTCGACACGGTGAAGAGGCGCGTTGGCTTGCCGAACAGTGGACAGGCATGTGGAGAAGCCGACGATCACTGGGGACAACGGGCCGCAGCCTGTGGGCCGTCGGTGGACAACTCCGTCCACAGTCTGTGGATCTCCGCTTTGTCCACAGCCTGTGGAGATCTTTTGTCCACGAATCCACAGGGCACTGACCTGGCCCGATGATCCCGCAACAGTCGGCCCTGTGGACACGATCTGTATAACTTCCCGGTCCCCAGGGTGTGGACGGGAGAAAGTCCCGGAATCTGTGGAGGGAGGCCGTAACGCGGCAGGTATTCGAACACCTGATGTCTGGCCGGCGACGGACGAAGCCTCCCCCGGAACGCCGAAGGCGCCCTCGGGAACTCGTCCCGGGGCGCCCTCAGCGACGTACGACGGCCTTCTGTCAGCCGTTCTTGATGCGGTTCGTCAGCTCCGTAACCTGGTTGTAGATCGAGCGCCGTTCGGCCATCAGCGCGCGGATCTTGCGATCGGCGTGCATGACGGTGGTGTGGTCACGGTTGCCGAACTGCGCGCCGATCTTGGGCAACGACAGGTCGGTCAGCTCACGGCACAGGTACATGGCGATCTGCCGGGCGGTCACCAGAGCGCGGCCGCGCGAGGTGCCGCAGAGATCCTCGACCGTGAGCCCGAAGTAGTCGGCCGTCGCGCCCATGATCGCGGTGGCGGTGATCTCGGGAGACGCGTTCTCGCCGCCCGGGATCAGGTCCTTGAGCACGATCTCGGTCAGACCGAGGTCCACCGGCTGCCGGTTGAGCGACGCGAACGCCGTCACCCGGATCAGCGCGCCCTCCAGCTCGCGGATGTTGCGCGAGATCCGGGAGGCGATGAACTCCAGTACCTCCGGCGGGGCGTTGAGCTGCTCCTGCACCGCCTTCTTGCGGAGGATCGCGATACGCGTCTCCAGCTCGGGCGGCTGGACGTCGGTGATCAGACCCCACTCGAAGCGGTTCCGCAGCCGGTCCTCCAGAGTCACCAGCTGCTTCGGCGGCCGGTCGCTGGAGAGCACGATCTGCTTGTTCGCGTTGTGGAGCGTGTTGAAGGTGTGGAAGAACTCCTCCTGCGTCGACTCCTTGTCCGCCAGGAACTGGATGTCGTCCACGAGCAGGATGTCCATCTCCCGGTACCGCTTGCGGAAGCTGTCGCCCTTGCCGTCGCGGATGGAGTTGATGAACTCGTTGGTGAACTCCTCCGAGCTCACGTACCGCACCCGCGTGCCCGGATAGAGGCTGCGCGCGTAGTGCCCGATCGCGTGCAGCAGGTGGGTCTTGCCGAGGCCGGACTCCCCGTAGATGAAGAGGGGGTTGTAGGCCTTCGCGGGCGCCTCGGCGACGGCGACCGCGGCCGCGTGCGCGAACCGGTTGGACGCGCCGATGACGAAGGTGTCGAAGAGGTACTTCGGGTTCAGGCGTGCCGTCGGCTCACCCGGACCGGGCGCCGGCGCGGGCTGGGCAGCCAGCGGACCGGGCGCGCTGCTCGCCGGGCCACCCCGGTGCACGTGCCCCGAGCCCGGCGACTGCTCGGGAAGGCCACGTCTGTTCTGCCGCGGATAGTCGGAGTCGCCACCCAGCCGGTCGTAGTCGCCGCGGGGCTGGTCGTACTCGGAGCGCTGCTGGTCGTACGGTGGCCGGTCCATCGACTGCGAGCGGTAGTCCGACGACGGCGAAGCGTACGGATCCCGTTCCGGGAAACCGAGCCGCTGCTGCTGCCAGCCGTAGTCGTCCTGCGGCGGCCGCGGCCAGGCGCCCGGTTCGGGCCGCTGGTACTCGGACGGATACGCGGGGCGCGCGGTTGGAAGCTGGTCCGAGCGGCCGGTGGGGAGCTGGTCCGCGCGGGGGGGCGGCAACTGGTCGCCGGGTCCGCCGCCCGGCTGTTCGCCGCGCCCCGGACCGCGGTCGTCGGCCCGGTGGCGGCCGTACCCCTCGTAGGGATCACGGGGCTGGCCGTCGTATCCGTTCTGGCCCTCGTACGCGTTCTGGTTCTCGTACCCACCGTGCGCATCGCGCCCCTGGCCGTCGTACGCGCTCCTGCCGTCGTAGCCGTCGCGGTTCTGGGCCGGGACGGAGGGGAGCTCCGGCTCGTCGAAGCGGCGCTGGACCGGCGGGGGCGGGGGCTCGCCGACGGAGCTGTCGACGGTGATCGCGATACGGATCGGCCGGCCGCACTCCCTGCTCAGGGTCTCGCTGACGATCGGCGCGAGACGGCCTTCGAGTACGCCCTTCGCGAACTCGTTCGGGACGGCGAGGAGTGCCGTGTCCGCGACCAGTGCGAGCGGCTGACAGCGCTTGATCCAGCGCTCGTCCTTCACCTCCACGCCTTGGCCATGGCCCTCGCCGAGGAGCTTTTCCAATACGCGTGGCCACACTGCGGCAAGATCGGCAGGTACGTCAGCCACAGGGCACGCTCTCTCACAGGTCCCGCGAACGAGTGGTTCTGGGACAGGTTGGTTTGGAACTCGGGTGGGGCACTGGTGGGGCGCTCGGGACGAGGTGCTGGTGGGTGGGTCGGTGCCCAGCAGCCAAGGGAAGGGGAACGAATCGGAGTTCAGTCACGGTAGTCACGGCGACCGGTACGGTTCAAGTTGTTGTCCCCAGGCTGTGGATAGTGTCTCCCCGTGATCCTCGGTTTGACCGGATGGCGTAGCCGCGCGTACCGTAACCAGGTCGAGTTGTCGATGGCTGCTGCCGCCTGCCTCCGATGGGCACAGATCGCGTCAGGTGATCGGACAGCGGTGCACTCGGGCGTTTATACGAGCTACTCGTGGGCGCACGGTGACAGCCAGGACGGCACCCGCAAACACCGATTTCTTTCTGGAGCCCCCGAGTGAGCAAGCGCACCTTCCAGCCGAACAACCGTCGTCGTGCCAAGACCCACGGCTTCCGCCTGCGGATGCGTACCCGTGCCGGTCGCGCGATCCTCGCGAACCGTCGCAGCAAGGGTCGCTCAAGCCTGTCCGCCTGATCCCGATCAGGTCATGACGTCGTGCTGCCTACCGAGCATCGGCTGAGGCGGCGCGAGGACTTCGCGACCGCGGTACGACGAGGACGCCGGGCCGGCCGCCCGCTCCTCGTCATTCACCTACGTAGCGGTGCCACGGACCCGCACGCGCCTGGGGAGAGCGCTCCCCCGACGCGTGCGGGTTTCGTCGTGAGCAAGGCCGTCGGTGGCTCGGTCGTACGCAACAAGGTGAAGCGCAGGCTTCGCCATCTGATGCGCGATCGAGTCGCCCTGTTGCCCCCCGGTAGCCTGGTAGTGGTACGAGCGCTGCCCGGAGCGGGTGACGCCGACCACGTACAACTGGCCCAAGACCTGGATGCCGCCCTGGGGCGGCTGCTGGGAGGGGGCGCACGATGAAGTACCCGCTGCTGGCGCTGATCAAGCTGTACCAGTGGACGATCAGTCCGCTGCTCGGGCCGGTGTGCAAGTACTACCCGTCGTGCTCCCACTACGGCTACACGGCCATCGACCGGCACGGTGCGATCAAGGGAACGGCACTCACCGCCTGGCGCATCCTGCGGTGCAATCCGTGGTCGCTCGGCGGTGTGGACCACGTCCCGCCGCGCAAGCGCCCACGGTGGCACGAGATGTTGCGTGGCACGTGGCGCGCACGCAAGGGCGGGTCCTCCGCCGCCGAACCGGCCATCGAGGGGCACGTTCCTTCGAGCCCGGCCGCCGAGAGCCCGTCCCATGCCCAAGGAGCATGATTAGTGGACACGATTGCCAGCCTCTTCAGCTTCATCACGACACCTGTCTCCTGGGTCATCGTCCAGTTCCACAAGGTGTACGGCGCCCTCTTCGGCGCTGACACCGGGTGGGCCTGGGGCCTGTCCATCGTGTCCTTGGTGATCCTGATCCGTATCTGCCTGATCCCGCTCTTCGTGAAGCAGATCAAGGCGACCCGGGCGATGCAGACGCTGCAGCCCGAGATGAAGAAGATCCAGGAGCGCTACAAGAACGACAAGCAGCGCCAGTCCGAAGAGATGATGAAGCTGTACAAGGAGACGGGCACCAACCCGCTCTCCTCGTGCCTTCCCATCCTGGCGCAGTCCCCGTTCTTCTTCGCGCTGTACCACGTGCTCAACAGCATCGCGAACAACGACACCATCGGTGTCATCAACGAGAGCCTGCTGCAGAGCGCGCAGAAGGCGCACATCGTCGGTGCTCCGCTGGCCGCGAAGTTCACCGACAGTTCCGCGGACGTCGCGGCGCTCGACGCCTCGCTGGTCACGGTCCGCGTCGTCACCGCGATCATGATCGTCCTGATGTCGGCGTCGCAGTTCTACACGCAGCGTCAGCTGATGAAGAAGAACGTCGACACCACGGTGAAGACGCCGTTCATGCAGCAGCAGAAGATGCTGCTGTACGTCTTCCCGGTCATGTTCGCCGTCTTCGGCATCAACTTCCCGGTCGGTGTCCTCGTCTACTGGCTGACCACCAACGTGTGGACCATGGGCCAGCAGATGTACGTCATCCACAACAACCCGACCCCTGGTTCCACGGCGCAGGCCGCCTACCTGGAGCGCCTCTTCAAGCACGTCACGCGGCACGGCAAGACCCGTAACCGCCGTGAGCGCGCCATCGTCAAGGCGATCGTCGCCAAGGGCCGAGACCGCAACGAGCACGAGCGCAAGTTCATCACCGGTCTGGGCAAGGAGGGCCTCGCGGCCCAGGGTGACGGCACCGTGGTCAAGAGCGAGGTCTCGACCGTCCTTACGGCCGAGGACGGTACGTCGATGCCTGGCACCCCCAAGCGTCAGCAGCCCAAGCGCCAGACCAAGGCCCAGCGTCAGTCCGGTGGGGCGAAGACCGCCGACGACGACGATGAGCCGCAGACCGAGCCCACTTCGCTGATCAAGTCCGACCAGCCGGAGGACGCCAAGCCGGCGGCTGCTGCCAAGAAGGCCGCGCCCAAGCCCGGTACCGGTGGTCGCAGCAAGGCCCAGTCCGGTCAGCGCAAGGGCCAGCAGCGCCCCAAGTCCCCGTCCAAGAAGTAAGAAGGAGCTCCTCCCGTGACGGAAGGCACCACCTCCACCGCCTCCGAGGGTGGCGACACCCTGACCCGCCTGGAGCAGGAGGGTGAGATCGCGGCGGACTACCTGGAAGGTCTGCTGGACATCGCAGATCTCGACGGCGACATCGACATGGACGTCGAGGCCGACCGTGCCTCTGTCTCGATCATCAGCGACTCCGGCGGCCGCGATCTGAACAAGCTCGTCGGCCGGGAGGGCGAGGTGCTCGAGGCGCTCCAGGAGCTCACGCGCCTGGCTGTGCACCGGGAGACCGGTGACCGCAGCCGTCTGATGCTGGACATCGCGGGTTACCGTGCCCAGAAGCGCGCCGAGCTCTCCGAGCTGGGCGCCAAGGCGGCGGCCGAGGCCAAGAGCACCGGTGAGCCCGTGAAACTGAAGCCGATGACGCCGTTCGAGCGCAAGGTCGTCCACGACGCGGTCAAGTCCGCGGGCCTGCGCAGTGAGTCCGAGGGCGAGGAGCCGCAGCGCTTCGTCGTCGTGCTGCCCGCCTGATTCGGTACGTACGCTTCTCCGGCCCCGTCTGCCCGCAGGCGGGGCCGAAACTTTGTCAGCCTGTTGTTCTGGTGTCAGCGCCGAGTGCGCTCTTGCGGTACGGAAGGACGGTTCCCGTGACGGAGTCAGCGGAGCTCCCCCCTGCGCCCGAGCAGGCGCGCGACGTATTCGGTGATCGCTACGCGGATGCGGTCCGGTACGCCGAACTCCTGGCTGAGGCGGGAGTGCAGCGCGGGCTCATCGGCCCGCGGGAGGTACCCCGCCTGTGGGAGAGGCACCTGCTGAACTGCGCGGTGCTCTCGGAGGTCGTGCCCGAGGGGGTGACGGTGTGCGATGTCGGCTCCGGGGCCGGACTGCCCGGCATTCCGCTGGCCCTCGTCCGGGAGGACCTGAAGATCACGCTGCTGGAGCCACTTCTGCGGCGCACGAACTTCCTGGCCGAGGTCGTCGAGCTTTTGGGCCTCGATCATGTGACCGTCATCCGAGGCCGAGCCGAGGAGGTCCTCGGGACCTTGCAGCCCGTCCACGTGGTGACGGCTCGGGCCGTGGCCCCACTGGACCGATTGGCCGCATGGGGCATCCCTCTGCTGCGTCCGTACGGGGAGATGCTGGCACTCAAGGGCGACACCGCGGAGGAGGAGCTGAAGAGTGCTGCCTCGGCCCTGAGTAAGCTCGGCGCGGTGGAGACCTCGGTCCTCCACGTCGGCGAGGGCGTGGTCGATCCACTGTCCACCGTGGTCCGCGTGGAGGTCGGGGAGAGCCCGGGAGGTGTGCGCTTCGCCGCGAAACGGGCCAAGGCGGCCCGGGCGGGGCGAGCACGTCGACGCCGCTAGGCATTGATCTGGACGTTCACTGATCCGTCCTGACGACGAGTCGTACTCCACACAAGCTTCCAAACCTATGCATCTCGGAGTGTCGCGCGAGCTTGGTCTGTGTCGCTGGGCATCGTGTTTCACGTGAAACGTCGCTCACTGCTACACGGCATTATCAGCCGTGGCCGCGCCGCGGCCGAACCGCGCGACCGGAAGCCTCTCGGGTCACTCGGAGAGGTAACGGAGTTTTCCACAGAGGTGGAATTCTCCACAGAAGACCAGGCCTCACTGGTTCACGACCCCGAAGGCATGGGAGGCTCTGTTCATTGCGAGCCTGAAGTCGAGGAGAGTGAATCCTTGCGGTCCGACGCCAACATCGCGGGACCGATGACCGATCCGGTCCCCGGTCCCCGTACCGAGTCGATGGGGGAGGATGTTTCACGTGAAACACCACCCCCGATGGACGACACTCCCATCGGTCGTGCCGCCCAGCTGGCGGTAGAGGCTCTGGGCCGCGCCGGCGAGGGCCTGCCTCGGCCTGAGCAGACCAGAGTCATGGTGGTCGCCAACCAGAAGGGCGGTGTCGGCAAGACCACGACGACGGTCAACCTCGCTGCTTCGCTGGCTCTGCACGGCGCCCGTGTCCTGGTGATCGATCTCGACCCCCAGGGCAACGCGTCCACCGCGTTGGGGATCGATCATCACGCCGAGGTGCCGTCCATCTACGACGTGTTGATCGACAGCAAGCCGTTGGCGGAAGTCGTCCAGCCCGTTCTTGATGTAGAGGGTCTCTTCTGCGCGCCCGCCACGATCGATCTCGCTGGTGCCGAGATCGAGCTGGTGTCCCTGGTGGCACGAGAGAGCCGACTGCAGCGAGCGATTCAGGCGTATGAGCAGCCCCTGGACTACATCCTCATCGACTGCCCGCCCTCGCTCGGCCTGCTGACGGTGAACGCGCTGGTCGCCGGCCAGGAAGTTCTCATTCCGATCCAGTGCGAGTACTACGCGCTGGAGGGCCTCGGCCAGCTGCTCCGCAATGTCGACCTGGTTCGAGGGCACCTCAACCCCGTCCTTCATGTGTCGACCATCCTGCTCACCATGTACGACGGCCGGACGCGCCTGGCGTCCCAGGTCGCCGACGAGGTGCGTACCCACTTCGGCGAGGAGGTGCTACGGACGAGCATTCCCCGCTCGGTCCGTATCTCAGAGGCGCCGAGCTATGGGCAGACGGTGCTGACCTACGATCCAGGATCGAGTGGTGCCCTCTCCTACCTTGAGGCGGCACGAGAAGTCGCACTGAGGGGCGTGGGCATGGGGTACGACCCGACGCACGCCCATATCGGTGCTCAGAACAATCCGAGTGTGGTGGAGGGGATCCAGTGAGTGATCGACGGAGGGGGTTGGGCCGTGGTCTTGCCGCACTGATCCCAGCGGCCGCGACAGGAGAGAAGGAATCGCCAGCAGCGGGAGCAACCGCATCCACACCGCCGGCGGTGCCATCTGTCTTCACCCCCGAGCGTGGGCTGGCAGCCTCGAAGGTGGCCACTCTCCCGCCTGTTTCACGTGAAACAGAGGAGCTGCCGCCGGATGGCGCGGCGGAACTGCCCGGAGCGCCTATCGGTGCCTTTTTCGCCGAGCTGCCTCTCGACTCCATCTCCCGGAACCCACGCCAGCCGCGTGAGGTGTTCGACGATGACCTTCTTCAGGAACTCGTCACCTCCATCAAGGAGGTCGGTCTTCTCCAGCCCATCGTCGTACGGCAGGTGGGTCCGGCCCGCTACGAGCTCATCATGGGTGAGCGGCGTTGGCGAGCCTGCCGTGAGGCCGGTCTGGAGGCAATTCCGGCGATCGTCCGGGCCACGGACGACGAGAAGCTTCTTCTGGACGCGCTTCTGGAGAACCTGCACCGTGCCCAGCTGAACCCGCTGGAAGAGGCGTTTGCCTATGATCAGTTGCTCAAGGACTTCAACTGCACGCACGACCAGCTGGCGGACCGTATTGGCCGGTCCCGCCCGCAGGTCTCCAACACGCTGCGCCTGCTGAAGCTTTCGGTGGCGGTCCAGCGGCGTGTGGCCGCCGGTGTTCTCTCGGCCGGGCACGCTCGGGCGCTGCTCTCCGTCGAGGACTCCGAGGAGCAGGACAAGCTGGCTCACCGGATCGTGGCCGAGGGGCTCTCGGTCCGAGCCGTCGAAGAGATCGTCACCCTCATGGGATCGCATCCGCAGGCTTCTGCGCGGTCCAGGGGCCCACGCGCCGGCTCCGTACCTTCCCCCGCGCTGGGCGAACTCGCGACCCGTCTCTCGGATCGCTTCGAGACGCGGGTGAAGATCGATCTGGGCCAGAAGAAGGGCAAGATCACTGTGGAGTTCGCGTCCACGGAGGACCTTGAGCGGATTCTGAGCACGCTCGCTCCGGGCGAGAAGCTCGCTCTCCAGAAGAGCCTTCTGGACGACGACTCGGAGGACACGGAGGTCTGAGCGGTCGAATGGAAGGACGGCCTTCGGCCCGTCGACCGCCTGAGCGGGCTGTGACCGATGTATACCGGACACAGCCCGCTCTTTGCTTCGAGGCGGTATCTAGGCAATCGCATCGTGGATACGATGCGTTCGGGTGGCGCATCGACCTGGCGGGTCTTCTTGGGAGAGGCGGGGCCATGCGAACCGTGAGCCGTTCCGGACTGGTGACCGCAGGCCTGGGACTGGGTGCGGTCGGCGGATTCATCGGCAGTCTGATCAGGGAGCGGAGCGCTCTGACAGCCGCTCGCGATGCTGCGGGCGAAGGAAGCGAGGAACAGCCTTCATGGGGCGTCGGCTCGTACCGCTCACGCTGGACAACCTTCAGGACCTTCCCAAGCGCTGCCGGTCGTGTGTCTTCTGGGAGTTGGACCCAGTCAGCGGCGAGGCCGCGCTGAAAGCAGGTACTCCAGCTCTGGAGAAGGAGGCGTGGATCTCCGCCGTCCTGCTGGACTGGGGGTCCTGCGGCCGGGTTGCCTACGTGGACGAGGTACCGGTGGGCTTCGTGCTGTACGCGCCTCCGGCCTATGTGCCCCGCGCCATGGCGTTCCCCACGAGTCCGGTGTCTCCCGACGCGGTTCAGTTGATGACCGCCTTCATCATGCAGGGCTACCAAAGCCAGGGGCTCGGCCGTGTGATGGTCCAGACGGTTGCCAAGGATCTGCTGCGGAGGGGCTTCAAGGCGATCGAGGCTTTCGGGGACGCTCGTTGGAAGGATCCGGCGTGTGTTCTCCCCGCCGACCATCTGACGGCCGTGGGCTTCAAGACGGTCCGCCCTCATCCCACTTATCCCCGGCTGCGGTTGGAGCTGCGGACGACGCTCTCCTGGAAGGAGGACGTCGAGCTGGCACTGGACCGGCTTCTGGGAGCTGTGCAGAAGGAGCCGGCGTTGCGGCCGCTCTAAAGCGAAGGGGCCAACCCGTTCGGGTTGGCCCCTTCGTGTTTCACGTGAAACATCACTCGGCGATGAAGTCCTCGAGGTCACGCACGATCGCTGCCTTGGGCTTGGCACCGACGATGGTCTTGGCGACCTCGCCCCCCTGGTAGACGTTCAGCGTCGGGATGGACATGACGCCGTACTTGGCAGCCGTGGCCGGGTTCTCGTCGATGTTGAGCTTGACGATCTCGATCTTGTCGCCGTATTCGTTGGCGATCGCTTCGAGGGACGGCGCGATCTGGCGGCACGGACCGCACCAGGCGGCCCAGAAGTCCACCAGGACGGGCTTGTCGTTCTTGAGGACGTCCTGCTCGAAGGAGTCGTCGGTCACGTTCTTGAGAGTGCCGGCCACTGAGGGCTCCTAACTGGTTGGTGCGGTGGGGCGGACGGAGGTCAGACGGCGGTCTTCTCGGGCTCGGCGACCTGGTCGCCGTCTGCGAGGGCGGCGAGGTAGCGCTCGGCGTCCAGGGCGGCGGAGCAGCCGGTTCCGGCCGCGGTGATCGCCTGGCGGTACGTGTGGTCGACGACGTCACCGGCGCCGAAGACACCGGTCAGGTTCGTCCGGGTCGACGGGGAGACCACCTTCAGGTAGCCCTCGTCGTCCAGGTCGAGCTGGCCCTTGAAGAGTTCCGTGCGCGGGTCGTGGCCGATCGCGATGAAGAGACCTGTCGCCGGCAGCTCGGAGGTCTCGCCCGTCTTGAGGTTGCGCAGCTTCAGTCCGGCGAGCTTCTGGTCGCCCTGGATCTCGGCGACCTCGCTGTCCCACACGAAGGAGATCTTCGGGTCGGCGAACGCGCGGTCCTGCATCGCCTTGGAAGCACGCAGCGTGTCCCGGCGGTGGACGATGGTCACGGACTTGGCGAACCGCGAGAGGAAGGTCGCCTCCTCCATCGCCGTGTCCCCGCCGCCGATCACGGCGATGTCCTGGTCCTTGAAGAAGAACCCGTCACAGGTGGCACACCAGGAAACACCTCGGCCGGAGAGAGCATCCTCGTTGGGCAGCCCGAGCTTGCGGTGCTGGGAGCCCGTGGTGACGATGACGGCCTTGGCGCGGTGCACCGTGCCTGCGGTGTCCGTGACGGTCTTGATCTCGCCGCTCAGGTCGACGGCGACGATGTCGTCCGGGATGAGCTCGGCACCGAAGCGTTCGGCCTGCGCCCGCATGTTGTCCATCAGGTCGGGACCCATGATGCCGTCCCGGAAGCCGGGGAAGTTCTCCACCTCGGTGGTGTTCATCAGCGCGCCGCCTGCGGTGACGGCGCCCTCGAACACCAGCGGCTTCAGCGACGCGCGCGCGGTGTAGAGCGCCGCCGTGTAGCCGGCGGGCCCGGAGCCGATGATGATCACGTTTCGGACGTCGCTCACGGCTTGATTCCTCGTCTCTGGAGACTGCTGGTGTACTGCCGGTGGGAGCTGCTCTCGGAACTCTCACCCCACCCAACGGATCCTAAGGGGCGCGCATTCCCGGTGTGTCCGGGCACACGGAGACAAGGCACCGCGCAGGGATGCCAGGGATGGTGCAACGCGAGCGACAGCCCTCAGGGGCGGGCGTAGGACTGCTTCAGGAGGATGTCACCGGCCGGCTCCGAAGCCTTGTCCAAGCAGGAGGCGTCGACGACATAAGCGGTGACGCGCGAGTCGTCGGAACGGTCGGGCAGCAGCACGAGATACGCGTCAGCTCCCCGATAGGTACCAGGCTCGGAAGTGATCGCGCCCGTGACATCGCCGATGCCTTTCGCGATACAGACGGGCACATCGGCCTTGAAGACCGTGTTCCTGCTCTTGTCCGGGGACGCGGCAGTCCCGAAGGGATCCCTTCCGGGCGAGCTCTGGGTCTCGGCATCGTCCAGGATGGCTTCGACCCGCTTCTCCAGCCTGACGCCGGAGAAGGCCGCTGCCGGGTCCTTGTTCGTAGGACCGTCCCCCTCACCGATCGACTGGACGAGGACCGCGCCGAAGCCCAGGGCTGCGATCGCGAAGGCGGCACCGATGACTGTCGTGCGACTGTTGGGGCGCCGCCGACCCGTGCGGCCCGGGCCGGTGGACGCGCGTGGACGGCCGGCAGGACGACCCGCCACAGGCGATGTTTCACGTGAAACATCCGCGGCATCCTCGCTGCCCGCCGCAGGGGAGGCGACGGCAGGTTCCTCGGCGGTCTCGTGCTCGGGTGCCGTGGCGTTCAGAAGGGCTTCGGCTGCCAGCGCGGCATCGATCCGTCCCGCCACATCGTCGGGCATACGAGCAGGTCCCGGCAGGGTGCCCAGGAGACCGCGGATCTCCTCCAGCGAGGCGTACACGTCGGCGCAGAGCGGGCACTCGTCCAGATGCTGTCGGACATCAGTAGTACGGGAGGGAGGGAGTAGACCTTCACTGAGGTCGGAGATCTCCGCGACTTCCGGGTGTCCGGCCGTGTCGGTCGTGGATGTCACGCTCGTCCACCTCCGCCCTTCACAGCAGCTGAATCGCTTGGCCCTGCATCATGTGGTCCCGCTGCGGGTGGGACGGATGTCCCCTGCGCCCGGTTCCTTCCGCGCCCCGACTTTTTACCGCCGCCACCTTCGCCATCCGCACGGAGATGGGTCAGGAGCGGCAGGAGTCTGGCTCTGCCACGGGCACAGCGGCTCTTCACCGTGCCGGTCGGCACGTCGAGGATCCGCGCGGCCTCAGCCACCGGGTAGCCCTGCATGTCCACCAGGACGAGTGCCGCCCGCTGATCCTGCGGCAGGGTGCCCAGGGCCTCCAGCAGCTGACGGTGCAGGTCGTTGCGTTCGGCGGGAGCGGAAGCCGACTCGTGAGGCTCCAGGAGCTGCTCCAGGCGCTCGGTGTCGTCGACGGGCGACGTTTTGCGGGAGGCCGCCTTGCGAGCACGGTCCAGGCAGGCATTCACCGTGATGCGGTGCAGCCAGGTCGTGACGGCCGAGTGGCCACGGAAGGTGTGGGCGGCCCGATAGGCGGACATCAACGCGTCCTGGACTGCGTCGGCGGCCTCCTCACGGTCCCCCAGAGTCCGCAGCGCCACCGCCCACAGCCGGTCTCGGTGCCGTCGTACGAGTTCACTGAAGGCGTCGGGGTCGCCCTCGACATGCCGGGCCAGGAGCTCCTGATCGCTCGCTCCGCTGTGATCAGCGCCGTGCGCCATTGCCCCCCTCCCTCGGTGAACTCTCAGCCCGTGAACTTCACATCGGTGATCGCCTGCTTGTAGCCGGGGTTGCTGTACTGGTCGCCGGCCGCCTTGGGCACATCCGTGAGCCAGACGAGAACGTACCGGGTCTTCACCGGCTTCTTTGCGGAGATCTTCAGTTCCGTCCCGGTCGTCCTGTTGGTGGCGATCTTCGTCATGGTGCTGAGGGGAGCGGACGACGAGAGGGAGTCGGCCGCGTAGAGCGTGGCGGTCGTGTGATCGCCGGAGTAGTACAGCCCTATTGAGGCAGCCGTCACCTCCCGCGCCGAGCCCAGGTCGTAGACGATGCCGACGCCCTGCTTGAACGGGGCCAGCGTGGGGCCGCCGGTGTAGGAGTAGGTCCGCCAGTACGTCGACGAGTCGCTGTCGTACGTCAGATCCGCGTCGTTCGCGTGCTGTGGCTTGCCGTCCGGGTAGTACTCCGCGGCGCCCTTGATGCTGAGCGCCGTGATGGGCTTGGCCTTGTCGGTGCCCTTGTCGTTGTCGTCCGTCGTCTGGCTGGTGTCCTGGTCGGTGGACTGGTCCGCACGGCGCATGAGCGCGTCGGCCAACTGCCAGCTGCCGAGACCGAGGGCGGCGATCAGTAGTGCCGAGACGGCCCACTTGAGGGCCTTGCCGGTCCGGCTCTGCAGCGGGGGCGGCGGTGTCTGCATCGGCTGGGTGACGCCGGGGTGCGGTGCCTGGCGGCCGTACGACCCTTGCTGGTACGTCGTGCGCTGGTAGTCGGGCGGCGCGGTGAACGCGGGCTCCGGCGGGCGGATGCGCGGCATCTCACCGACAGCCTTCACCAGTTCCTCCGGCGTCGTGCACGGAGACTCGTGGCGGGAAGCGGTGGCACCGTCGTTGACGAGTGCGCGCATGGAGAGCTCCGACAGCCCCCTGTGGACACCGGCGCGGACCTGGTCGGGCGCGATGAGCCCGACGCCCTTGGGGAGCCCGGAGAGGCCGTGCGCGTCGTTCTCGTACGGCCAGCGCTGGGTGAGCGCCGCGTACAGCAGCGCGCCGATCGCCTCCGTGTCCGTCCGCTGAGGAGTGTCCGAGCTGATGCCTCGTAGTGCGGCGTTCACCGCGAGACCGCGGATGCGCCACTGTCCCGAGGCGGAACGCAGCACGGCGCTCGGGTTGAGCCGCAGATGCGAGAGACCTTCGCGGTGCGCGGCGGCCATGGCGTGGGAGACCTGTGTGACCATCTGGTACGCGTCATGAGGTTCCAGCGGACCGTGGGCCAACAGAGCCGTCAGCTCCGTGGCGTCGGGCAGCCATTCGTGCACCACGTACACGAGGTCGTTCTCCTCGACTGCGTCCAGCACCTGGACGAAGCGGGGGTCCCCCAGCAACGCCGAGGAGCGTGCCGCCGCCAGCACGGAACGACCACGCGCGTGGTCTGCGGGCAGCACATGCACCCCGACCGCGCGCCGCAGTTTCTCGTCCACGGCACGCCAACTACTGAAACCGTCCAGACGGGTGACGCACTCCTCGAGACGGTAGCGCCTGGCGAGTTTGTGGCCGCTGTGCAGTTCGGGCGGTGTCGTCTTCGAAGAGCTCTCGGTACCGCCGCTCCCTTGTGCCTCTTCGCTCGCCGAGCTTTCCGTGTCCCGCTCCCGGTTCTGGGCCTCCCCGTCGGCCGTGGACTGGTCCGCTTGTGCGGTCAGCGGCTCGTCGCCGCTGTTGTCTGCCACGTCGACGGCAGCCGTGCTCCGTTCCGCCACCGTCGTTCCTGCCTCCCCATCCGTTGAGCGCTCCGAGACGCCAAAGCCAATTGTGCCCACAGTCCGCCGCTATGAGCGACACGCGGCGGCGGACGATGGTTGTGCGCGTACCCCAGCCTCAGCGCCCCAGCCGTCCGCGAACCATGCCGACCATCGAGTTGAGTTCTTCGATGCGCATGCGTCGCGCGGCGACGAAGAAGACACCGAGCAGAACGATTCCTCCCCCTACGAGTGCGAGCATCGAGCCGCCGACGCCCTGTCCCAGGGTTCGGCTGATGCCGTAGCAGGCGGCGCCGCTGAGCAGCGCCGCGGGCAGCGAGGCGATGGACAGCCGCGCGTACGTCCGCATGACCTTGGATCCGTCCAGGTCGCCCCCCAGCCGCTTCTTGAGGCGACGCCATGCGACGCCGACACCGATCATGTACGCCAGGCCGTACGAGGCCGCCATACCGACCACGGCCCAGCGGGCCGGGATCACGAAGAAGCAGACCGCGGAGGCGCTCGCGTTGACGGCGGCCACGATGACCGTGTTGTAGAACGGGGTCCGGGTGTCCTCGTACGCGTAGAAGGCGCGGAGGACGACGTACTGCACGGAGTACGGGATCAGGCCGAGCCCGAAGGCCATCAGCATGAAGCCCATGTTCGTGGCCGCGCCGGTGCCGGAGGAGCCGAAGATCAGCGTGCACATCGGGATGCCGAGTGCGACGAAGCCGAAGGCGATCGGCACGATGGCCACCGCCGTGGTGCGCAGCCCCTGTGAGATGTCGTCACGAACGGCGCCCGTGTCGTCCTCGGCGGCCGAGCGCGAGATGCGCGGCAGGAGGGCGGCCATGAGCGAGACGGTGATGATGGCCTGCGGCAGGCCCCAGATGAGCTGGGCGTTGGCGTAGGCGCTGAAACCGGTTCCGGCGATCTTCGTCTCAGTGACCGCTGCGGTCGCCAGCTGGGTGACGACGAGGGCGCCCGCCTGGTTGGCGAGCACGAACAGGATCGTCCACTTGGCCAGCATCGCGGCCTTGCCGAGACCGTGGCCCTTCCAGTCGAAACGCAGCCGCATCCGGAACCCGGTCTCCCGCAGGTACGGGATCATCGCCAGGGCTTGGACCACGAGGCCCAGGAGGATGCCGATACCGAGCAGCCGCTCGCCCTCCGGCGGGATGCTCTCGACCGTCATACCGGAGTCTGCCGCGCTGCCGTAGACCCAGAGGAACGCGCCGAGGGTGACGATGATGACGATGTTGTTGAGGACCGGGGTCCACATCATCGCGCCGAAGCGGCCACGGGCGTTGAGGATCTGTCCCATCACCACGTGGATGCCCATGAAGAAGATCGAGGGCAGGAAGTACCGGGTGAAGGTGACAGCAACGTCGTTGGCGTCGGCGTCGTTGGCGAGGGGTGTCGACAGCGCGCGGACGAGCAGTGGTGCGGCGAACATGGCAAGCGCGGTGAGGAGGCCCAGGATCACCATGACCAGGGTCAGCAGCCTGTTGGCGTACGCCTCTCCGCCGTCGTCGTCGTCCTTCATGGCGCGGACGAGCTGCGGCACGAAGACGGAGTTGAGACCACCGCCGATGGTCAGGATGTAGATCATCGTCGGCAGCTGGTAGGCGACCTGGAAGGACTCACCGAGAAGGGCGAGGCCGAGCGCAGAGACGATCATCGCCGAGCGGATGAAGCCGGTGAGGCGCGACACCATGGTGCCTGCCGCCATCACGGCGCTCGACTTCAGCAGGCCGGAGGCCCGCCCGCCCTTCTTCGCCGGAGGCGTAGGTGCCGGAGCGGGGGTGGGGGTGGGGGTGGGCTCCTGGTACGCCGGGCGGCCGGGACCGGGTGACGGGGCGGTGGCCGGCCCGGGAACGGAGGGCTGCCCCATGGGGGCGCCACCCTGCTGCTGGTCGCGGAAGAGATGGGCGAACGCGTCCGGTTCGTGGCGTTCCTCGCCGGCCTGGGTCACCAGGTCGTCCACGCCCACGAACTGGGTCGTACGCGCGTCGTCGCCGTACGGCAGATGGCGGGTCGGCCCTTCGGGCTCGGGCGCGGGCGTCTGGGCCCACACACGCGGGTCGGGCGCGTACTGAGGCGCCGACGGCTGCGAGTAGAGCGGCTGCTGCGGCTGGTAGGTGCCCGGAGCGGGCGGCGGGTGCGCGGCACGGTCGTAGAGCGCCTCGGCCACCGGGTCCTGGGCGGCGAGATCGCGCGCGCGGTAGGGGTCCTGGTCGTAGGCGTCCTGGAGGTACATGTCCGCGGGAGGCTGCGGCGGTACCTGGCCCGGCCCGGGCTGCCGGCCGTCGGGATACCCCGAGTCGGCCGCGCCCTGGCCGCGGTCACCGTCGTACGGCGCGTTCATGGCTACCCCACCTCATCGTCCCCGGGCCAACCGGCCACGACAGTCGCTCAACGGTCCACTCTCTCACCCGTGCCGGAGGGGTCGGCACTTTCCGGAGCGGTGTCCGGTGCCGGGTCACTCGGGTGCTCCGGCTCATCTGACCCGGACTTCGCCGGGGACTGCTCTTCGGCAGTGTGTACGGCTGAGACCGCTTCGGCGTTCGCGTCCTCGTCCGTCGGGACGCTTTCCGACGGATCGTCGTCGTCCGTCGAGGCTTCCTCTGCCGGCTGCAGGGCAGTGGCGCGCTTGCGCTGCGTGTACATCCGGAATCCGGCGAGGACGAGGAGCAGGACGCCACCGGCGATGACCAGCATGACCGTGGGCGTGATCTCGGTCACGTTCACAGTGAATCTGACCTCGTCACCATACTTCTCGCCGTCCGCCGTGTAGAGCTGGGCGACGACATCGGCCTTGCCGTTGGCCTCGGCGTTGGTGGTGAACTTCACCGACTCGCTGTGCCCGCCGGAGATGTCGACGGACTGCTCGTCGAAGTCCTTGATACCGATCTTCAGGCGCTTCGGCGCCTGCGACGTGAGGCGCAGGGTCAGGTTGTCGACACCCTGCACGAGGTTGTTCTGCACGGTCACGGGGATCGTCGCGCTGCGGCCCGAGAGCTTCGTCTCGGACTTCTCGATCAGCCGGACCTGGCCGGTGAGCGAGTTGAGGTACGACTGCACGTCGTTGCGATAGACCGCCGCATCCATGGAGCGGCCCCGCCAGGACGTGGACATCTCCCGGTCCATGGTCCTGCCGAACGGCGTGACCACGCGGGACTGGTCGGAGAGGATCACCTTGAAGCGGTCGAGGTCGGCCTGGGTGGCGTGGATCTCCTCGAATGCCGACTTCGGCAGCGCCTGCTTCCGCAGAGACTTGGGGTACGCCGAGGCCGACGGGATCCTGGTGTTGGCGTCCGGGTCGGGCTTCGCGGCGGCGGCGTCGGACAGCTCCTGGGGCTGCGACCAGTTTCCCCCCTGGAGCGCCGTCAGTGCCTGCGCCATCGTCTGCGCCTGGCTCGCCGACGGCATGCGCTGCGGGGTGATCACGATGCTGCGCTGCTTGTTGTTCTGGAGGTCCGTCACCAGGCTCTGGGCGAGGAATCTCTGCACAGCCAGCGTGGAACTCTCGGCCTTCGTCATGTCGCCCTGGAACGCCGTCGACAGCCGGGCGTCCGCGACCACGGCCGTGGTGCCGCCGCCGATGGGTCGGGCGGCGTTGGGCGTGTAGGACAGACTGCTGCTCTCCTGCAGGCTGTCGCTGCGGGCGATCACCTTGTCGGCGCCGGCGGAGATGGCGACCTTGACGATCGACGGGTCGACGGCGCCGTTGACGGGCCAGGCGAAGTCCGTGTCGGGTACCACCCGAAGGATGTTCTGGACGGTGTCCGAGGCCACATCGGTGGCGCCCTTGAGTCGACTGAGGGAGCCTGTGATCGTCTTTCCGTTGTGGGCCAACGAAGCGAGGTCGGGGTCGGCGAAGGGGAGAGCGATCACCTCCTCGCCCTGGACCGCCGTCTCCAACTCCGCCAGCCACTCCTTGGCGAGGGCCTGGTTCTTGCCCGCGATGGGGGTTCCGTTACTCCGGACCTGGTAGCTTCCCGTCATTGCGACTACCGATGCCAGCAGATCCGGATCGATCACCCAGGTGATGTCCAGGTCCTTGCCCAGCGTCAGCATCTGCTCCAGGCGTCCGCCTGCCGAGATCTCCTTGGCCAGGTCGTCGTTGAGGAAGACGGGCGTCTGCTGCTCACCGGGTCCGGTCTCGGCCGTCAGGTGGGTGGTGGAGATCAGCGGCCAGAGGTACGTCGTCTTCGTCTTGGCACCCGCCTCGTCGGGCTGCCACGGCAGGAAGGTGCGCTGGATACCGAGGACCTGGTCGTACTGAGCGGCAGCGGTCTTGCCCGACAGCGAGACACCCAGCTGATAGACACCGTCCGAGCCGAGATCCAGCTCCTTGACGGGTACCGAGATGGTGAAAGGCTGGGCCACACCGGAGGCGAGCTCGGGAAACTTCTCCACATACTTCCCGCCGACCTCCGTCCCGTCGGTGAACTGGTCGAAGCCGGTGCGTTTGGCCGCGTCGTCGATGGCCGAGCGGCCCGTCACGGCCCCTGAGGCCACACGCAGGCCCACGTGGGCGTCCGTGACCGTCTGCTTGCCCTTGTTCGTGACCGTGCCGGAGACGGTGACCGTGTCGCCGTCGGTGGGCACGCTGGGGCTGAGCGAGTCCAGGGAGACCTCGACGGTGTTCGACCCCGTGGCCTCGGTCAGCGAGGCTTTCGGCGCCGCCTCCGCGGACGGGGCCGTGGGCAGCTGAACCAGACCGGCCAGCAGGGGTGCCCCGGCGAACAGCGCTCCGGTGCGCAGCAGCCACCGGCGGGCAGGTGAGGGACTCGTCCCCTGGAAGTCTGCCGCCTCGGCCACGCGCTCGCCCGTCCCTCGTCGTGTCAGTGGTCGTCGGAATGTGCGTCCACGCATGGTAACGATGCGCGCTGAGGGGAAGTGCCGCGGTCCGCTCCACAAGATCGGGGGCTAGGCCGGGCTGTCCCCGTATGTGCAGGTATCAAGTGGGTCGGTGAGGGGGTCACCTGCGCGAAGCCCTTGTGCACGTTCAATGGAGGCGACCGCTGCCACTGGCGCCACGTACCCTTTTCTGTTGTGCCGAACGCCAACGAAGACATCAGTGCCCTGAGCCAGGTGCAGCGCCGCGCGGTGAGTGAACTGCTGCGGGTGTCCCCGGTCGCCGACGACCTCGCCCGCCGATTCCAGAAGGCCGGGTTCTCGCTCGCCCTGGTCGGCGGTTCGGTCAGGGACGCGTTGCTCGGCCGGCTCGGCAACGATCTGGACTTCACGACGGACGCCCGCCCCGAGGACGTGCTGAAGATCGTGCGCCCCTGGGCGGACGCCGTCTGGGAGGTCGGGATCGCCTTCGGCACGGTGGGGGCACAGAAGGACGGCTACCAGATCGAGGTCACGACCTACCGGTCAGAGGCGTACGACCGGACCTCGCGCAAGCCCGAGGTGTCGTACGGCGACTCGATCGAGGAAGATCTCGTACGCCGCGACTTCACCGTGAACGCGATGGCGGTGGCCCTCCCCGAGAAGGAGTTCATCGACCCCCATGGTGGGCTTGGGGACCTCTCGGCACGCGTACTGCGTACCCCCGGCACTCCTGAGGACTCCTTTTCCGATGATCCGCTGCGCATGATGCGTGCCGCGCGTTTCGCCGCGCAGTTGGACTTCGAGGTGGCCCCCGAGGTCGTCTCGGCGATGACCGGCATGGCCGGCCGTCTCGAGATCGTCTCGGCGGAGCGGGTACGGGACGAGCTGAACAAGCTGATCCTTTCCGCCCACCCCCGCGAGGGACTGAGCCTGCTGGTCGACACCGGCCTCGCCGAGTACGTCCTGCCCGAGCTGCCGGCGTTGCGGCTGGAACGGGACGAGCACCATCGGCACAAGGACGTCTACGACCACACGCTGATCGTGCTGGAGCAGGCGATCGCGCTCGAGGACGGCGGACCGGACCTCACTCTGCGGCTCGCTGCTCTGCTGCACGACATCGGCAAGCCCCGCACTCGTCGATTCGAGACGGACGGCAGGGTCTCCTTCCACCACCACGAGGTGGTGGGCGCCAAGATGACCAAGAAGCGCATGACCGCCCTCAAGTACTCCAACGAACTCGTCAAGGATGTCTCGCGTCTGGTCGAACTCCACCTGCGCTTCCACGGGTATGGAATGGGTGACTGGACGGACTCAGCCGTCCGCCGCTACGTACGCGATGCCGGCCCGCTCCTGGAGCGGCTCCACAAGCTGACCCGTTCCGATTGCACGACGCGGAACAAGCGCAAGGCGAACGCCCTGTCTCGCGCGTACGACGGCCTGGAGGAGCGCATTGCCCAGCTCCAGGAGCAGGAGGAACTGGACGCCATCCGCCCGGACCTCGACGGCAACCAGATCATGGAGATCTTGAGCGTCGGACCCGGGCCGGTGATCGGGCAGGCGTACAAGTTCCTGCTGGAACTGCGCTTGGAGAACGGGCCGATGGAACACGGTGAGGCCGTGACAGCACTCAAGGATTGGTGGGCCCAGACGTCGCGGGCTTCTTGACGACAGGTGGGCAGCTGCCTGTCCAGGACAGCAGCGCGGTGCGATGTTTCACGTGAAACATCGCACCGCGCTGCTGTCCTGGGAGTCCGCAAGGGCTGTGGTCACCGAGGGGGTGATGTTTCACGTGAAACATCGTGGCCCCCGCATCGTTGCTGCCTTGCCACCCCGAAGCGGGCCATGACCGCAGCGGTCAGTCCGTAGATCACGGCCACGGTGATCACCAGAGCGGCTGAGCGGCCGTCCGGAGGGAGCATCAGAGCGGCCACGGCGGCGGCGCCGACGAAGGCGACGTTGAACAGGACGTCGTAGAGGGAGAAGATCCGGCCCCGGTAGCCGTCGTCGACAGAGGACTGGACGATTGTGTCCGTGGAGATCTTCGCTCCCTGGGTGATCAGACCCAGGACGAACGCCGCGATCAACAGGGGCGCTTCAGCGAACGGCAGGCCGAGGGCCGGTTCCAGCAGGGCGGCGGCAGCGGAGCAGGTGACGATCCAGAGGCCCGGCCCCAACCGCACCGCTGCCCAGGGCGTGATCACCGCAGCGGCGAAGAACCCCGCTCCCGAGATCCCCACGGCGAGACCGAGGAGGGCCAACCCCTGCTCGGAGTCGGGCGCCCCGGAACTGTCGGACGACCAGGCATACCGGCAGAGCATGAGCACCATGACGGTCAGGGCGCCGTAGCAGAACCGCATCAGCGTCATCGAGGCCAACGCCCAGGCAGCCGTACGCCGCCCCGGTTCGGCAAGATGCTGTACGCCCGCCGCAAGGCCCCGTGCGGTCCCGGCGAGCGCCACCCACAGTCGAGGCTGCACCAACTCCGGTTCCGGGCCGAGCAGCTCTCGGGCGATACGCAGCGAGGCCAGGGCCGCGCACAGGTACAGGGCCGAGCCGAGGAGGACGACCGCCGCGTCGGAGTCCGAGACCACCAGCCGAACGACGAAGGCGAGTCCGCCGCCGGCGGTCGCGGCGAGCGTTCCGGCCGTCGGGGAGAGCGAGTTGGCGACGACCAGGCGGTCGGCGTCCACCACGCGGGGCAGTGCGGCGGAGAGCCCCGCCAGCACGAAGCGGTTGACCGCGGTGACGCACAGAGCGGAGACGTAGAAGAGCCAGTCGGGCACGTGGCTCAGGATCAGGACTGCTGTCACACACGCCAGCAGGGCGCGCAGCAGGTTTCCGTACAGCAGCACCTGGCGACGTCGCCAGCGGTCCAGCAGGACGCCCGCGAAGGGGCCGACGAGGGAGTACGGCAGGAGCAGGACCGCCATGGCCGAGGCGATCGCGGCCGCCGAGGTCTGCTTCTCGGGGGAGAACACGACGTACGTGGCGAGCGCGACCTGATAGACGCCGTCGGCTCCCTGGGACAGCAGCCGTACGGCCAGCAGATGCCGGAAGTCTCGGAGGCGGAGCAGGACACGCAGGTCGCGCACGACGGACATGGGGCACAGCCTCACATACGGGGAGGGCCCCCGGGCGCATGACCCGGAGACCCTCAACAGCCCACTACTAGCGCCTGGTCAGCGCTCGACCTCGCCCTTGATGAACTTCTCGACGTTCTCTCGGGCCTCGTCGTCGAAGTACTGCACCGGCGGGGACTTCATGAAGTACGAGGACGCCGACAGGATCGGGCCGCCGATACCGCGGTCCTTGGCGATCTTCGCGGCGCGCACGGCGTCGATGATGACACCGGCGGAGTTCGGGGAGTCCCAGACCTCGAGCTTGTACTCCAGGTTCAGCGGGACGTCACCGAACGCGCGGCCCTCGAGGCGGACGTACGCCCACTTGCGGTCGTCGAGCCAGGCCACGTAGTCGGACGGGCCGATGTGGACGTTGTCGGCGCCGAGTTCACGGTCACGGATCTGGGAGGTGACGGCCTGCGTCTTCGAGATCTTCTTGGACTCCAGGCGGTCGCGCTCGAGCATGTTCTTGAAGTCCATGTTGCCGCCGACGTTCAGCTGCATCGTGCGGTCCAGGACCACGCCGCGGTCCTCGAACAGCTTCGCCATGACGCGGTGCGTGATGGTGGCCCCGACCTGCGACTTGATGTCGTCACCGACGATCGGGACGCCCGCCTCGACGAACTTGTCCGCCCACTCCTTGGTGCCGGCGATGAAGACCGGAAGGGCGTTGACGAAGGCGACCTTGGCGTCGATGGCGCACTGGGCGTAGAACTTCGCCGCGTCCTCGGAACCGACGGGCAGGTAGCAGACGAGAACGTCGACCTGCTTGTCCTTGAGGACCTGGACCACGTCGACCGGGGTGTCGGCGGACT
Organism: Streptomyces europaeiscabiei; assembly: GCF_001550375.1. GTDB lineage: Bacteria > Actinomycetota > Actinomycetes > Streptomycetales > Streptomycetaceae > Streptomyces > Streptomyces europaeiscabiei. Next base: position 48,264 of record NZ_LRTR01000276.1, read on the forward strand.
CCTCAATGGTCTCGCGGTAGTACTTGCCGAGGCCGTCGAGGGTGTGGCCGCGCTGCACGGGCACACCTGTGGCGGGCACGTCACAGATCTTGATGGTGTTGTTCTCGGAGGCGCCGATGGCGTCCGCGAGGTCGAGACCGACCTTCTTGGCGTCGACATCGAAGGCCGCGACGAACTCCACGTCACGGACGTGGTAGTCACCGAACTGCACGTGCATGAGGCCCGGGACCCTCGACGCCGGGTCGGCGTCCTTGTAGTACTCGACTCCCTGCACCAGCGACGCGGCGCAGTTGCCCACACCGACGACGGCTACGCGAACCGAACCCATTCCGGTTGCTCCCTGTGTGTACGAGTGAGGTCCTGGCAGGGACCTCACGTGGTGGTGTCGCCGGGCGCTTCCGGCCCGGGGGTGTCCCCGGGCCGGGGCAGGGCGCCCGGCGCTCCCTCTGTGGTGTCGCGAGCGGGTTTTCCGTGGTCGGGACCCTTCAGGTCCCGACCTGCCCGCTCGCTCTCGATGAGCTCGTTCAGCCAGCGCACTTCGCGCTCCACGGACTCCATCCCGTGGCGCTGGAGCTCGAGCGTGTAGTCGTCGAGGCGCTCGCGGGTGCGTGCCAGAGAGGCACGCATCTTCTCCAGCCGTTCCTCCAAACGGCTGCGACGGCCCTCCAGGACGCGCATGCGCACATCACGGGAGGTCTGCCCGAAGAACGCGAAGCGAGCAGCGAAGTGCTCGTCCTCGTAGGCGTCCGGACCCGTCTGCGAGAGCAGCTCCTCGAAGTGCTCCTTACCTTCCGCCGTCAACCGGTAGACGATCTTGGCGCGGCGGCCCGTGAGCGGGACGGCGGCAGCATCTTCCGGGGTACCACCCGATTCCTCGATCAACCAGCCGTTCGCGACCAGCGTCTTGAGGCAGGGGTAGAGCGTCCCGTAGCTGAACGCACGGAACACACCCAACGACGTGTTGAGTCGTTTGCGCAGCTCATAGCCGTGCATCGGGGCTTCGCGGAGCAGGCCGAGGACAGCGAACTCGAGTATCCCGGAGCGCCGGCTCATCGTCGCCTCCCCTCTCCCGCTGGCCCTGCCGACACGTTTTATGCCGAGCTGATGTATCGACTCGATACATCCAGACGATAGAACGCCCCTACGGATGCGACAAGTGGGGATCCGGTGAACGGGGTCACATCACTGATTAGTAGGAAGCAAGTTGCCTGATTTGGGATGAAGTTCGGTGCCCAGTGGGTTTTGGCGGTGCGTAGTCTGTGCGGCATGCACACCACTGGGAGCCGAGTGACGTTTGAGCACGTCGGCGTCCTGGGTGCGGTACGGATGAATGGCAACAGGGCCGCATCCGTACTTCGGGGGGACCGGAAACCAGCCGCCGTTTCCAGGCGCGCACGGGTGCGCCTGCCCGAGGAGTAGTCGTTCGATGAGCGAGCACCGTCGCAAACCGCCGCAGCCGCAGGGAGGCGGACGTGCCGCGGCCCGACGCGGCCAGTCGGCGTCCGCCGGCCGCCGCGCGGCACCGCGGGGCGCCACCGGGTCACTTTCCGACACCTATGGCGCGGGAGATGAGGAGACCCAGTACGAGGGCCGTGGCACTCAACGGTCGTCTCAGAGAAGTACCGACGTCGGCGGCCGCCGTAGAGCTGCCGAACCCACAGGGCGTGGACCCGGCCGTGGCCGTGGGCGCGCGGCTCCGCCGGGGAAGAAGCGCTTTATCGACTACCCGCGTGCCGGCAAGTACGGGGCGATGCGCTGGGTGCCGTCGTGGCGCCAGGTGACCGGGCTGTTCATCGGGTTCTTCGGAAGCCTGGTGGCGGCGGCCGGCATCGGATACGCGGTCGTGGCGGTTCCCGACCCGGCCGAGGCCGCGACGGCGCAGAACAACGTCTACTACTGGTCGGACGGCACTCAGATGGTCGCGACGGGCGGTGAGGTCAACCGCCAGATCATCGCGTACGAGAAGATCCCCAAGGAGATGCGCTACGCCGTCATGTCGGCCGAGAACAAGACGTTCGAGACCGACAGCGGCGTCGACCCGATGGGTATCGCCCGAGCCGTCGTCAACATGGCCAAGGGTGGTCAGACGCAGGGTGGTTCGACCATCACCCAGCAGTACGTGAAGAACGCCATGCTCGACGACCAGTCGCAGACCCTGTCGCGGAAGGTCAAGGAGCTCTTCATCTCGGTCAAGGTGGGCACCTCGGTCGAGAAGGAAGACATCATGCGGGGGTACCTGAACACCGCGTACTACGGACGTGGTGCGTATGGCATTCAGGCGGCCGCCCGCACGTATTTCGGCGAGGACGCCGACGAGCTCGATCCGAGCCAGTGCGCCTTCCTCGCCGCGGTCCTCAAGGGCGCCACGTACTACGACCCGGCCGGCGCGCCGTCGATCGACCCGGAGGCCTCGCCGGAGAACAACCGTAAGCGAGCCACGGAGCGCTGGCGCTGGATCCTCGACGAGATGGTCAGGGACAAGCACCTGTCCGCGGCCGAGCGGGCCAAGTACCCCGACTTCCCGAAGATTCAAAGCCCTCGGTCGAACGCCCAGCTGGGGGGCCAGATCGGCTACCTCGTCGACACGGCCAAGGGCTACATCCTCAACAACACGGACATCAGTCAGAAGCAGCTCGAACAGGGCGGCTACGAGATCCACACGACCTTCGACAAGAGCAAGGTCAAGGAACTCGAGAAGGCCGTGGCGAAGGTCCGCAAGGAGAACATCAAGCCCGACCTGCGCCCGCAGACCGACACTCATGTCCAGTTCGGCGGCGCGTCGGTGAATCCGAAGTCGGGTGCCATCGAGGCGATCTACGGCGGTGAGGACGCCACCAAGCACTTCACCAACAACGCCGATGTCACCGGTGCGCAGGTCGGTTCGACGTTCAAGACGTACGTCCTCGCGGCAGCCATGACCTGGGGCAAGCGCGACCCCGACCTCGATGGGGACCAGGCGCAGGACGAGCGCACCATCGTCTCGCCGAAGAGCCTTTACAGCGGCAAGAACAACCTCAAGATCAAGGACTACGACGGACAGGTCTGGACCAACGAGAAGGGTGAGGAGTGGCTGCAGGCCAACGACGATGACGCGTCGTACGGCAGCGCGCCGAAGTACCAGATCGACCTCCGTGAGGCGATGCGGGTCTCGGCGAACTCGGCCTTCGTGCAGCTGGGCATGGACGTGGGTCTGGACCGGGTGAAGGAAGCGGCCATCGAGGCAGGTCTCAAGGAGAGCAGCCTGGCCGGCACCAGCTTCCCGTCCTTCTCGATCGGTATCTCCGACCCCAGCGCGATCCGTATGGCGGGCTCCTACGCGACCTTCGCGGCCAGCGGCAAGCAGAGCGACCCGTTCTCGGTGAAGACGGTCGAGTACGAGGGTCTGACGAGGTTCGACCACGACGACATCGCCGATCCCAAGCGGGCCTTCACGTCGGAGGTCGCCGACAACGTCACCGACGTCCTCAAGACCGTCGTCGACGAGGGAACCGGTACGTCGGCCCAGCTCACCGGACGTGAGGTGGCGGGCAAGACCGGTACCACCGACGGCAACAAGTCGGCCTGGTTCGTCGGGTACACCCCGCAGTTGTCGACCGCGATCAGCATGTACCGCATGGACGACGACGAGTCGAACAAGAACCGCAAGTTCCTGGAGATGTACGGCACGGGTGGCCAGGAGACGATCCACGGTGCGTCGTTCCCGGCCGAGATCTGGCACGACTACATGGAGGACGCGCTCAAGGGCGAGCCGGCTGTGGACTTCCCTGAGCCCCAGCCGATCGGTGTGATCGTGAACGACGACCCGGACCCGACGCCGACCCCGACGCCGACCGAGTCCGAGGAGGAGAGCCCCGAGCCGAGCCCGACGCCGACCGAGAGCGAGATCCTGCCGTCGCCGTCGCCCAGCGAGACCTGCCGCAACCCGTTCGACCCCACCTGTGAGGACACGGGTGAGACGGACACGGGCGGTACGGACGCCGGTGGAACCGTTGGTGGGGTGACCCCGACCCCGACGGAGTCGGAGGACGATACGAGAGGCAATCAGAACGGGGGCCTCTTCGGAGGCCCCGAAGGGTAGCTCCCCGCTCGGCAGAATGTGTTTCACGTGAAACAAGGGCCACCCCACCGGTCAGGTGCGGTGGCCCTTGCCGTTCCTGTGGGACCCGGGCAGGGCGTGTTTCACGTGAAACATGGGCTGTCGCACCCGACGGGATGCGGAGGCCCTCGGCGTATTCCCAGGCGCGTACGGCAGGATGTGCGGCATGCCCAGTGCAGAGACGACGCGAGTGAGCGTGGACGAGCCGGAGCCCGTGCGGCCGACCAAGGAGGACGAGGTCGCTTCGACCGGCAGTGAGCTGATCGGCGGCCCGATCGGGCGACGGGCGCTGCTCGGCACGTCCTGGTGGACGCCGGTACGGGTCGTGGCGCTCGTGGCGATCGGCATGTTCGCGCTCGGCATGGTGCAGAAGCTGCCCTGCTACGACGGCGCCTGGTTCTTCGGGGCCAGTTCCCAGTACACGCACGCCTGCTACTCGGATATCCCCCACCTCTACCAGGGGCGTGGCTTCGCCGACGGGCTCGTGCCGTACTTCGACAAGATCCCCGGCGACATGGAGTACCTCGAGTACCCGGTGCTGACCGGAGTGTTCATGGAGGTCGCCGCCTGGCTCACCCCGGGCAGCGGCACTATCCAGGAACAAGAGCAGTGGTACTGGATGGTCAACGCCGGGATGCTGATGGCGTGCGCGGCGGTCATCGCTGTCTGCTGCGCGCGCATTCATCGCCGACGTCCCTGGGACGGCCTTCTCGTGGCCCTGGCGCCCGCTTTCGCGCTGACCGCCACCATCAACTGGGACCTGCTCGCCGTGGCTCTGTTGGCCGCCGCGATGCTGATGTGGTCGCGCGGGAGGCCTCTCGCCTTCGGTGTGCTGATCGGACTCGCCACAGCCGCCAAGTTCTATCCGTTCCTGGTGCTCGGACCGCTCTTCGTGCTGTGCTGGCGGGCGGGCAAGTGGCGCGCGTTCGTGACCGCCCTGCTCGGCACTGTCGGGGCCTGGCTCGCGGTGAACATCCCGGTGATGCTCCTGGCCCCCGACGGATGGGCGAAGTTCTACCGCTTCAGCCAGGAACGCGGCGTCGACTTCGGCTCCTTCTTCCTCGTCGTCGCGCAACGGATGAACATCCAGATCACGGCCGAGACCGCGAACGCGTATGCGATGGTCTCGATGGTGCTCGTCTGCGCGGGCATCGTCGTGCTCACACTGACCGCACCGCGCCGCCCGCGCTTCGCGCAACTCGCCTTCCTGATCGTCGCGGCCTTCATCCTCACCAACAAGGTCTACTCGCCGCAGTACGTGCTCTGGCTGGTCCCCCTCGCCGCGCTGGCCCGGCCCCGCTGGCGGGACTTCCTCATCTGGCAGGCGTGCGAAGTGACGTACTTCCTGGGGATCTGGATGTACCTCGCGTACACGACCAGCGGGGACGCCCACAAGGGTCTGCCTGCCGAGGGCTACCAACTCGCCATCATGGCGCACCTGTTGGGGACGCTGTACCTGTGCGTCCTCGTCGTGCGGGACATCTTCATGCCCGAGCGCGACACGGTGCGCCGGGCGGGCGATGACGATCCCTCCGGTGGAGTGCTCGACGGCGCGGAGGACGTTCATGTGTACGGCGCGGCGGCCCATCCCCCGCGGCACGCGATGCACTTCGAAGGGACACAGGTGGAGTGGGGAAGCCACGACCCGGGAAACAGTTCGCCCTGAGCGAACAGAGTGCGGGCAGGTAACGCGGAAGGCCGGACACGAGACCTCGTGTCCGGCCTTCCGCGTTACCTGCGGATGATCCCGGCGATTCGTTCCCTCGCCTCCCGGGAGGGAGGGGCTCAGCGGTCGACGATCCGGTCGAACTGCGTGGTGGTGTGCCGCAGATGGGCCACCAGTTCCTCGCCGACCTTCGGCTCCGGGGCGTCCGACGGCACGAAGAGGATCGACACCTGCATGTGCGGCGGCTCGGCGAACCAGCGCTGCTTGCCGCCCCAGACGAACGGAGAAAGGTTCCGGTTGACCGTGGCGAGGCCTGCCCGTGCGACGCCCTTGGCGCGCGGCATGACGCCGTGCAGCGCCTTCGGTGCCTCCAGACCCACCCCGTGCGACGTACCGCCCGCCACGACGACCAGGAAGCCGTCGGAGGCCGCCTTCTGCTGCCGGTAACCGAAGCGGTCGCCCTTGGCGACGCGGGTCACGTCCAGCACGGCCCCGCGGTACTCGGTCGCCTCGTGGTCGCCCAGCCACAGCCGCGTGCCGATGCGGGCCCTGAAACGGGTCTGCGGGAACTGCTGCTGGAGGCGGATGAGGTCCTCGGACTTGAGGTGGCTCACGAACATGGTGTGCAGCGGCAGGCGGGCCGCGCGCAGGCGGTCCATCCAGCCGATGGCCTCCTCGACGGCGTCCGAGCCGTCGGTGCGGTCCAGCGGCAGGTGGATGGCGAAGCCCTCCAGGCGCACGTTCTCTATGGCCGCGTGGAGCTGGGGCAGTTCCTGCTCGCTCACTCCGTGCCGCTTCATCGAGGACATGACCTCGATGACGACACGCGCGCCCACGAGCCCGTACACGCCGTCGACCGACGACACGGAACGGATGACGCGGTCGGGTAGGGGTACGGGCTCCTCAGCGCGCCGGTAGGGCGTCAGCACCAGCAGGTCGCCGCTGAACCAGTCCTTGATCCGGGCGGCCTCGTAGGTGGTGCCGACGGCGAGGATGTCCGACCCGAGGCGCGTGGCCTCTTCCGCCAGCTTCTCGTGCCCGAAGCCGTAGCCGTTGCCCTTGCAGACGGGGACGAGTCCCGGGAACTGCTCCTGAACATGCTTGTGGTGTGCCCGCCAGCGCGCGGTGTCGACGTACAGCGTGAGCGCCATGGACGGTCCCGGAACCTTTCTCGTGGCTGCGGTGTATCAGAGGTATGGAAGCAAAAACGGGGGCGTCAGCGGCGCGACATGTAGATGTCGAGCGCCTTGTGGAGCAGTTTGTTCAGCGGGAAGTCCCACTCACCGAGGTATTCGGCGGCCTGCCCGCCCGTGCCCACCTTGAACTGGATCAGGCCGAAGAGGTGATCCGTCTCGTCCAGCGAGTCGGAGATGCCGCGCAGGTCGTAGACGGTCGCGCCGAGAGCGTAGGCGTCGCGCAGCATGCGCCACTGCATCGCGTTCGAGGGCCGGACCTCACGGCCGATGTTGTCCGAGGCACCGTAGGAGTACCAGACGTGCCCGCCGACGACCAGCATGGTCGCGGCGGACAGGTTCACGCCGTTGTGCCGGGCGAAGTAGAGCCGCATGCGGTTGGGGTCCTCGTTGTTGAGGGCCGTCCACATACGCTGGAAGTACGACAGCGGGCGGGGCCGGAAGCGGTCGCGCAGGGCCGTGATCTCGTACAGCCGCTGCCACTCCTCCAGGTCCTGGTAACCGCCCTGGACGACCTCGACACCCGCCTTCTCGGCCTTCTTGATGTTGCGGCGCCACAGCTGGTTGAAGTTCCTGTGAACCTCTTCCAGGGAGCGGTTGGCCAGCGGTACCTGGTAGACGTAGCGGGGCTGTACGTCACCGAAGCCGGCCCCGCCGTCCTCGCCCTGCTGCCAGCCCATGCGGCGCAGTTTGTCGGCGACCTCGAAGGCGCGTGGCTCGATGAAGTCGGCCTCGATGTCACGCAGACGCTTCACGTCCGGGTTCTGGATGCCGGCCTTGATGGAGGTGGCTTCCCAACGCCGGATGATCACCGGCGGGCCCATCTTCACCGAGAAGGCGCCCTGCTGCTTCAGATGCGCGAGCATCGGCTCCAGCCAGTCGGTGAGGTTCGGGGCGAACCAGTTGATGACCGGGCCCTCGGGCAGATAGGCGAGATAGCGCTTGATCTTGGGCAGTTGGCGGTACAGCACCAGGCCGGCGCCGACGACCTCACCGGTCTTGTCGTCGAACCACCCGAGGCTCTCGGAGCGCCACTCGGCCTTGACGTCGGCCCAGGCCGGGACCTGCATGTGGCTAGCCGCGGGCAGGCTCTGGAGGTACGCCAGATGCTGCTCACGGCTGATCGTCCTCAGGGTCAGGCTCATTCAGGGCGCTCCTCGGGCTGGTGTGTCCCCATGGGTACAGGGGCTCCGGCTCTTGCGCCGAAGCCTACTGCGCCCTGCGGGCGCCTCGAATGGCCGTATGGAACCTGGGACCCGGCCAGTATGCGGCCGGGACGCCAGGTGGTGCTATTCGGCCGCTTGGTCCGATGTAGGGCGGCGGACAGCGACAAGTACGGTCCGCCGCCCGCGCGGCCGGGGGTACGGAGTCAGCCGATGACCCCGCCGAAGAGTCCTCCATGGGCCATGCCGAGGAAGAAGCCGACGGCCGAGGCACCGAGACCCACGATCAGGCCGAAGCGCTCACGGGTCGTCTCCGAGATGAACTGCCCGTACGCGCCGGTCAGAATCCCCACCAACCCTGCCCAGGAACTGAGCAGGTGCAGATGGTGGAACATCGCGGTGATGAAGGAGACCGCCCCGAGTACGAGCGTCACGGCCAGCAGGGTGTCCTGTACTGGGTGGGGCTTGTCGTCGGTGGCGAACAGGGAGCCGGCGATGTTGGGTCGCAATGTCTGTGCCATAGGGCACCTCCTGCGGAAGGCGGCGCATCGTAGCGCCATACACACCCGATGTGTACAGACTGACGGTCACCACCCCTGGATTTCAACCGGAAGCGGGGGTGCAGGTAGTCTGTAGCGTCTGCACCGGTGTCTGCCCAAGCCATGACAGGGATCCCCAGCGGGGACTCCGATTGTCAGTGGCTGCCGATACCGTTGCGTACGCATCACGACCCTCCTGCCACGGAACGACCGTGGCCGCTGAGTCCAAAGGAGGTGGGTTCTACATGCGTCACTACGAGGTGATGGTCATCCTCGACCCCGATCTGGAGGAGCGCGCTGTCGCTCCTCTGATCGAGAACTTCCTCTCCGTCGTCCGTGAGGGCAACGGAAAGGTCGAGAAGGTCGACACCTGGGGCCGTCGTCGTCTCTCGTACGAGATCAAGAAGAAGCCTGAGGGCATCTACTCGGTCATCGACCTGCAGGCCGAGCCTGCGGTCGTCAAGGAGCTCGACCGCCAGATGAACCTGAACGAGTCGGTCCTCCGGACCAAGGTCCTCCGCCCCGAGACCCACTGAGCTCTCCCGCTCAGCTGATCCCGGGATCCGAGTAGCAGCACTAGCAGCCAGCAGCAAACCCGCCGAGAGGTACCCCCATGGCAGGCGAGACCGTCATCACGGTCGTCGGCAATCTTGTCGACGACCCCGAGCTGCGCTTCACCCCTTCCGGTGCGGCGGTCGCGAAGTTCCGTGTCGCGTCCACCCCCCGCACCTTCGACCGCCAGACCAACGAGTGGAAGGACGGCGAGAGCCTGTTCCTGACCTGCTCGGTCTGGCGTCAGGCGGCGGAGAACGTCGCCGAGTCGCTCCAGCGAGGCATGCGCGTCATCGTGCAGGGCCGGCTGAAGCAGCGGTCCTACGAGGACCGTGAGGGCGTCAAGCGCACGGTCTACGAGCTGGACGTCGAGGAAGTCGGCGCCAGCCTGCGCAGTGCCACGGCCAAGGTCACCAAGACCGCCGGCGGTGGCCGCGGTGGCCAGGGTGGTTACGGCGGCGGTGGCGGCGGTGGCGGCGGTAACGGTGGCGGCCAGGGTGGTGGCGGCTGGGGCGGAAGCTCCGGCGGCGGTGGCGGCTACTCGGACGAGCCCCCCTTCTAAGACTTTCGAGGCCGGATCACCGGTCTTCGAGGTCGAGGGTGGGGCCGTACCCCAAACTTCTTGATCACACAGGAGAAACACCATGGCGAAGCCGCCTGTGCGCAAGCCTAAGAAGAAGGTCTGCGCTTTTTGCAAGGACAAGGTCACGTACGTGGACTACAAGGACACGAACATGCTGCGGAAGTTCATTTCCGACCGCGGCAAGATCCGTGCCCGCCGCGTGACCGGCAACTGCACGCAGCACCAGCGTGACGTCGCCACGGCCGTCAAGAACAGCCGTGAGATGGCGCTGCTGCCCTACACGTCCACCGCGCGCTAAGGAAGGGTGACCGAATAATGAAGATCATCCTTACTCACGAGGTCTCCGGCCTCGGCGCTGCAGGAGACGTCGTCGACGTCAAGGACGGCTACGCTCGCAACTACCTGATCCCGCGGAAGTTCGCAATCCGCTGGACCAAGGGTGGCGAGAAGGACGTCGACCAGATCCGTCGTGCTCGCAAGATCCACGAGATCCAGACCATCGAGCAGGCCAACCAGATCAAGGGCCAGCTCGAGGCCGTCAAGGTCCGTCTGGCTGTCCGCTCCGGCGACGCCGGCCGTCTCTTCGGTTCCGTCACCCCGGCCGACATCGCTTCCGCGATCAAGGCTTCTGGTGGCCCCGAGGTCGACAAGCGTCGCATCGAGCTGACTTCTGCGATCAAGACGCTGGGCGCCCACGAGACGTCCGTGCGTCTGCACCCCGAGGTTGCCGCCAAGGTCAACATCGAGGTCGTCGCGGCCTAAGGGTCGCGCTCGCTGAAGCGGTGTATGGGGCCGCACCCTGTGAAGGGTGCGGCCCCACATGCTTGTCGGGCCCTTTGCTGATCGGTGTCGATCGACTCAGGATGTCGGTGAAGCGACGTTTCACGTGAAACACGGCGAGCTGGGCGATGTTTCACGTGAAACAACGCCGGGTGCAAGTTCTGCTCTCAGCGCGTCGCTCCGGTGACGACCCATAGGCCGGAACGGGATCGCAGCCAGAGAGTCAGCATGCGCGTCGCCATCATGAGCGTCATGGCCCCCCAGAGAGCGGTCAGGCCACCGCCGAAGGTGGGGACGAGCAGAGCGGCCGGGATGAAGACCGCCAAGGTCAGCAGCATGGCTCGGGCGAGGTAAGGTCCATCTCCGGCGCCCATGAGTACGCCGTCGAGGACGAAGACGATCCCGGAGATCGGCTGGGCGAGCGCCACGACGATGAGAGCGGGGAGTGCGGCTTCCTGCACTGCCGGGTCGTCTGTGAAGAGCGGGATGAACACGGGGCGAGCGAGGATCACCAATAGTCCGAGTACGGCACCCGTGGCGATCCCCCACTGCACCATCCGGCGGCAGGCCTCGCGGGCTCCCTGGGCGTCGCCCGCGCCGAGGTAACGGCCGATGATGGCCTGTCCTGCGATGGCGATTGCGTCCAAAGCGAAGGCGAGCAGGCTCCAGAGCGCGAGGATGATCTGGTGTGCGGCGATGTCCTTGTCCCCGAGCCGGGCGGCGACCGCCGTGGCGATCATGAGGACAGCTCGCAGTGAGAGCGTACGGACCAGCAGGGGCGCCCCTGCCTGAGCCGAGGCGCGTATGCCGACGGCGTCCGGGCGCAATGAGGCGCCATGTCTGCGGGCACCATGGATCACCACCCAGAGGTATGCGACGGCCATGCCGACCTGGGCGATGACCGTGCCCCAGGCGGACCCCGCGATGCCCAGGTCGGCGCCGTAGACAAGGCCTGCGTTGAGGGCGCCGTTGGCGACGAAGCCCGCCACGGCGACGTACAGAGGCGTCTTCGTGTCCTGGAGGCCTCGCAGTACACCCGTGGCGGCGAGTACGACGAGCATGGCCGGGATGCCCAATGCCGAGATGCGCAGATAGGTCGTGGCATAGGGAGTCGCGGTGTCCGACGTACCGAAGAGGGCGACGAGCGTGGGTGCCGTGGGCACGGCGACAGCGACGACGGCCGCGCCCAGCAGCAGGGCGAGCCAGATGCCGTCGATGCCCTGGCGGATGGCGGCCCGCAGATCTCCGGCTCCGACGCGTCGGGCGACCGCGGCCGTGGTGGCGTAGGCCAGGAAGACGAAGACGCTCACCGCGGTGACGAGGAGGGCCGAAGCGACGCCGAGACCGGCCAGTTGTGCCGTGCCGAGGTGGCCGACGATGGCGGTGTCGACCATCAGGAAGAGCGGCTCGGCGACGAGCGCGCCGAAGGCCGGAACAGCCAGCGTGATGATCTCGCGATCGTGTCGGCGCCGGGCGGTCCTGCGGGGCGCGGAAGCCTGTGTCATGACCACCAATCTAATCTTCCACAGGTAAGAGATGCAACGGGCTTGTGACTATTACGCAGTGCCCGGTCGACCGTGTTCTCGCGCATGGAGTGTGATGATCTTGATCCGGTCGGGAAAGTTTTTCTTCTGCACAGCCAGTGGACGGTAAAAGTGCAGGTCAGAAAGTATTGGCCGGAAGAGTCGAGGTCTTGTTCACAGCCCTGTCCACCGAGTCGTACACAGGTTTTGTGGGGTTCTCCACAGCATCTGGGCCGTCGTCCACATGGCCTGTGGATAACCAGATTGGCTGACGGTGCCGACGGGCCTACGGTGGTGCGGCGCCCGCTCCTCGTCGGATCGCGAAAACCTCGCAAAACCGACGCGCCAGAAACGGAGTTGGGCCTCTTATTTGTCAGTGTCGTGCCGTAGAAATGAGAAGCACGGCGAGGTCCGCTCGGCGGACGGGAGGAGGTCGCTCGGTGAGCATTTCCGAGCCCCTGGACGACCCGTGGGCCGACAGCGGGCCGAGTGATCGTCTGCCCTCTTCCCGCCGACGTCGCGACGAGGGCGGGAAGAGCAGGGACGAGCGGCACGACCGCGGCCGGGACAACGGGGAGTGGGACGGCGGAGGTTCGGCCTTCGAACGCGTACCACCGCAGGACCTCGATGCCGAGCAGTCGGTCCTCGGCGGCATGCTGCTGTCCAAGGACGCCATCGCCGACGTGGTCGAGATCCTCAAGGGCCCCGACTTCTACAAGCCGGCGCACGAGACGATCTACCAGGCGATTCTCGACATCTACGCCAAGGGAGAGCCCGCCGACCCCATCACCATCGCCGCCGAGCTCACCAAGCGTGGCGAGATCACCAAGGTCGGCGGCGCCTCGTATCTGCACACCCTGGTCCAGACGGTGCCGACGGCGGCGAACGCCGAGTACTACGCGGAGATCGTCCATGAGCGCGCCGTCCTGCGCCGCCTGGTCGAGGCCGGTACCCGCATCACCCAGATGGGATACGCGGCCGACGACGACGTGGACGAGATCGTCAACAGAGCCCAGGCCGAAATCTTCGCGGTCACCGAGCAACGCACCACCGAGGACTACCTGCCGCTCGGCGACATCATGGAGGGCGCGCTCGACGAGATCGAGGCGATCGGTTCACGGTCGGGGGAGATGACCGGTGTGCCGACCGGCTTTACCGACCTCGACCAGCTCACCAACGGTCTGCATCCGGGCCAGATGATCATCATCGCGGCCCGTCCCGCCATGGGTAAGTCCACTCTGGCGCTGGACTTCGCGCGCGCTTGTTCGATCAAGCACAACATGCCGAGCGTGATCTTCTCGCTCGAAATGGGGCGCAACGAGATCGCGATGCGTCTGCTGTCGGCCGAGGCACGCGTGGCCCTGCACCACATGCGCTCCGGCACGATGACGGACGAGGACTGGACGCGACTGGCCCGCCGGATGCCGGACGTCTCGGCCGCACCGCTCTTCATCGACGACTCCCCGAACCTGTCGATGATGGAGATCCGCGCCAAGTGCCGACGCCTGAAGCAGCGCAACGACCTGAAGCTCGTCATCATCGACTATCTGCAGCTCATGCAGTCCGGCGGCAAGCGGTCCGAGAGTCGCCAGCAGGAAGTCTCGGACATGTCGCGAAACCTGAAGCTGCTGGCCAAGGAGCTCGAGCTGCCGGTGATCGCACTGTCGCAGCTCAACCGTGGCCCTGAGCAGCGCACGGACAAGAAGCCCATGGTCTCCGACCTGCGTGAGTCGGGATCGATCGAGCAGGACGCGGACATGGTGATCCTGCTGCACCGCGAGGACGCGTACGAGAAGGAGTCGCCGCGCGCGGGCGAGGCCGACATCATCGTGGGCAAGCACCGTAACGGTCCGACGGCCACGATCACGGTCGCCTTCCAGGGCCACTACTCGCGGTTCGTGGACATGGCACAGACCTGACCCGGGAAAATGCGCTCGACGCACGGTGTCCGGCCCGATGGACTGGGCGCATGACAACACCTCAGGAAGAGCTGCTTCCCGCCACGCGCCGGGCTCTGCTGCACCGTATCGCCGTCGCTCAGACCGAGGGGCGGGCACCGTCACTGGTCGCGGCGGTGGTCCGGGGCGGGGAGACGGTGTGGAACGGGGCGCGGACCATGGTGGAGGGGCACGCGCCGGACGCGAACGTGCAGTACCGGATCGGCTCGATCACCAAGACCTTCACCGCTGTTCTGGTCCTGCGGCTGCGTGACGAGGGTGTGCTGGACCTCGGCGACCCGCTGGAGAAGCATCTGCCGGGCACCGGCGCGGGGGAGGCGACCATTGCCGAACTGCTCGCGCACACGGGCGGACTGGCGGCCGAGTCGCCGTCGCCCTGGTGGGAGCGCACCCCGGGCTCCCTGCGCCCGGAACTGGCCGATGTGCTCGGCGAGCGGCCCCACCGTCATCCCGTCGGCCGCCGCTTCCACTACTCCAACCCCGGCTTCACTCTCCTCGGCGCGCTCGTCGAACAGTTGCGGGGCGCTCCCTGGGAGGACGTCCTGCGGCGCGAGGTGCTCGAACCCCTCGGCCTGCTCCGCACGACGTGGCACCCGGAGGCACCGCATGCCGGCGGCTGGGCCGTGCATCCCTGGGCGGACGTGATGCTGCCTGAGCAGGTCGAGGACTTGGGCCGGATGGGTCCCGCCGGTCAACTCTGGTCGACGGCGGCCGACTTGGCGCGCTTCGCGGTCTTCCTGACCCAGGGGGACGACCGGGTGCTGAGTACGGAGTCCGTCCGGGAGATGCGGACGCCGGCGGCGCCGGGTGAGGCCGCCGACGTGTCGGCCGGTTCGGCCTACGGGCTCGGGATGCAGCTTCAGCAGCGGGACGGCCGGTTCCTCGTCGGTCACGGTGGTTCGGTTCCCGGCTTCCTCGCACAGCTCATCATCAGTGTCGAGGACGATGTGGCGGCCGTCGTGCTGACCAACTGCACCTCCGGGCCGGTGGTCTCGGAGGTGGCCGCCGACCTCGTCCGCATCGTGGCGGAGGCCGAGCCGCGGATCCTCGAGCCTTGGCGGCCGCTGCCCGAGGTGGACCGCTCGGCCCTGGAATTGGCCGGCCCTTGGTACTGGGGGACGTACAGCTTCGCGTTGCGTCTTCTCGCCGACGGCGGGCTCTCACTGGACCCGCTCTCCGCCACCCTGCGCGGCGCTCGCTTCCGGGGCAACGACGACGGCAGTTGGACCGGGCTCAACGGTTACTTCGCCGGAGAGCTCCTGCGGGCCGTACGAAGGCCCGACGGGACTGTGAGCCACCTGGACCTCGGGTCGTTCGTGTTCACGCGCCAGCCGTACGACGAGGGGGCTCCGGTACCGGGTGGAGTGGATCCCGAGGGGTGGCGCGGGATCTCGTAGGCGCGGTTCCGTGGGGGTGGGGTTCCGGCTCGCGATGTTTCACGTGAAACGGGACCCCACAGGAATCTCGGAATCACTGCTCAGAGTGGCAGCTTGAAACCCACGTGGGTGGCTTCGAAGCCGAGCCGCTCGTAGAAACGGTGGGCGTCGGTGCGTGTGACGTCGGACGTCAGCTGCACCAACTGGCAGCCCTGCTCCCGTGATGAGTCGACCGCCCACTCGATGAGCAGCGTACCGAGACCGCCGCCGCGCTCATCGGCATGGACCCGCACTCCTTCGATGATCGAGCGGGTGGAGCCGCGCCGGGAGAGGCCGGGGACGACCGTCAGCTGGAGCGTGCCGACGACACGGTTCTCGCGGACGGCGACCACCACGTGCTGGTTGGGGTCGCCGCTGAGGCGATCCAGCGCTGCGAGGTAGGGGGTGAGGTCGTCCGGCGATTCGCGCCGGGCGCCCAAGGGGTCGTCGGCCAGCATCGCGACGATCTCCGGGACGTCGGCCTCGGTCGCCGGGCGAATTTCGAATTCTCCCATGCCCGCACCCTACGCGGGCACGTTCAGCGACTCCACGACGCGGACCAGGGAGGCCAGTTCGGGATTCTTGGCCGCCTCGTCCAGGGCCTCGCGCAGGGCGGCGTCATTGGTGGGGCGTGCCGCCGCGAGGAGTTGCAGGCCGGACTCGGAGACGTCGGTGTAGATGCCCCGGCGGTCGGTCGGACACAGGTAGCGCGCGAGCAGACCGCGGTCCTCGAGCCGGGTGACCAGTCGGGTGGTGGCGCTCTGGCTGAGGACGACCGCGTCCGCGACCTGCTTCATCTGAAGGTGCCCGCCCTCGCCGTCGTGCTGGCGGCTCAGCACGTCGAGCAGGGAGTACTCGCGCACGCTCAGGCCGTGCCCCGACTGCAGTGCGCGCTCGATGTGAGCCTCGATGCGCCCGTGCAGCAAGGAGAGAGCGCACCAGCCCTGGGCGAGGGCGGTGAGCGCGGGATCCGTCGCTGTCATCGGTGTTCCTCCGTCCCGGAGCGGTTGACCTCCAGGATAGGCCACACAAGCAATTGCCCGCCTGCACCGATAGAGGGCGTCTGCAATTATTGTGTACGCTCCTAAGGCGCATCTGCAATCTTCTGGAAGGTGTACGTCCTCATGCCTCTCGCGCTTCTGGCTCTGGCGATCGGAGCCTTCGGCATCGGCACGACAGAGTTCGTGATCATGGGGGTGCTGCCCGAGGTCGCGGGCGACTTCGGTGTCTCCATCCCCACCGCGGGATTCCTCGTGACCGGCTACGCACTGGGCGTTGTCTTCGGAGCGCCGATCATGACCGCTCTGGGTACGAGGGTGTCCCGCAGGCGGATGCTCATGCTGCTGATGGGGCTGTTCATCACGGGCAATCTGCTCTCCGCGCTCGCTCCCGCCTACTCCGTCATGCTGCTCGGCCGTGTGGTCGCCTCACTCGCGCACGGCGCCTTCTTCGGCATCGGCTCGGTGGTCGCGGCCGGGCTCGTCGCCTCTGACCGGAAGGCCGTGGCCCTCGCGATGATGTTCAGCGGCCTGACCGTCGCGAACGTCGTCGGAGTGCCGCTGGGCACCCTGATCGGGCAGTCCGTCGGTTGGCGGGTCACTTTCGCCGGGGTCGCAGCCCTGGGTGTCGTCGGGCTGCTGGGCATCGCCCGGCTGGTCCCCGAGACAGCCAGGCCGAAGGACGTTCGCCTCCGCCACGAGCTGGCCGCCTTCAAGAACGTCCAGGTCCTGCTGGCCATGGGGATGACGGTGCTGGGCTTCGGAGGTGTCTTCGCTGCCATCACCTACATCGCCCCGATGATGACGCACGTCGCCGGCTTCGCCGATTCCTCCGTCACCTGGCTCCTAGTCCTCTTCGGCCTCGGCATGGTCGGCGGCAACCTCGTGGGCGGCAAGTACGCCGACCGTGCGCTGATGCCCATGCTGTACGTCTCACTGGGCGCCCTGGCCGTCGTTCTCGCACTGTTCTCGTTCACCGCCCACGACAAGATCGCCGCGGCTGTGAGCGTCATGCTGATCGGCGCCCTGGGCTTCGCGACTGTGCCGCCGCTGCAGAAGCGGGTCCTCGACCATGCGCACGGCGCACCCACGCTGGCCTCGGCCGTGAACATCGGTGCCTTCAACCTCGGCAACGCGCTCTCCGCCTGGCTCGGGGGCCTCGTCATCGACGCGGGCCTCGGCTACACGGCACCCAGCTGGGTCGGAGCCGCCCTCGCCGTGAGCGCTCTCGTGCTGGCGCTCATCGCGGCGATGCTGGAGCGCAGGGGGAGCGCCGCCGATACCTTCGCCGCGGGCGCTGGCGCGACCGCACAGCGGACAGCCGTCCACCACTGACGTGCGGCGAGCCGAGTCCGCCGGCCCCGCTGTCTCAGCCCGCTGCCACGGTCAGCGGGGCGTACCGCCGGGTCCAGTCACCCGGTAGCTCGGAGAGCCCGTACGTCATCACCGAGTTGAAGGCGATCGACGCCAGGCCGCGTTCCTTCGCCCACGTCAGCAGCTCCTCATGGCGTACGTCGATGTCGGTGCGCAACGGGCGGTCGGTGTGGGCGGCCAGGGAAGCGACGAGTGCCTTCGCCGTCTGTGTGTCACGGGCGATCAGGGGGCCGACGACATGGTCGTCCATGTTGGGCCAGGCGGCCGTGTAACCGATGATCCGGCCGTTCTCCTCGGCCACGCGCAGCTGATCGGCGAAGGCGGGGAGCCGGGTGAGGATGTGGGTGCGGTCCGTGCCGAAGACCTCTTCGTCGAGTCGGAGGATCGTGGTGAGATCCTCGGCCGTGGCCGGGCGCGTGAAGATCGCAGGATCAGGCCCTCCCGGTGTGAAGTGCCCGCGAACCATCTCGGCCCGTCCGATGACCTTGAAGCCCAGCTCCTCATAGAGCGGACGTCCGTACGGGGTGGAGTGCAGGGTCAGCGGAGTCGTGCCCATCTCCGAGACGACATGGCGCATCAGGCGACGGCCGATGCCCTGGCGGGCATACCGCTCGGCGACCAGAACCATGCCGACAGCACCCAGATCAGGGCGGCCCGCCGGGCCGTACTCGGTCACCACGCAGGCGGTGACAAGGCCACCCTGAGGATCATCGATGCCGTACCCGGTGCCGGCTGCGAGAAGCAGTCCCCACTTGTGCTCCTCACGGGGCCAGCCCCGGTCCTCGGACAGGTCGGCGCAGGCGCTGCGATCGCGAGGCGTCAGACGGCGGATGGGCAGAGCGGCGGGGGAAGGTGTCGACACGCAGGTCAGGCTGTCCGACACGAGCCCTTGGCGTCCACCGGTTTGCGGTCGGACGCACACCCTTTTGGCCATCTCGCGCACAACCGCACAGCACGCGGACAGATGTTTCACGTGAAACATCGGTCTCCAGGCACACGTGTGCAGGCACGGTTGGCCTCGGCGCCGATGGCATGACGGCACCGTTCGACCGGGACGGCACGCTGCCGCACCATGCAACGACCGCGACGAAGTCGTCGAATGCCATCGTCGCCGCCTTCGAAGGCGCGCCACGCTGCGATGCGTTCGGGACGCGTCGGCCGATCCCTGTGACCAGGGGGAGTGCTGTGCCGTCGTCCCGCTCTCGCCGGCGCGGCACTCTTCGGTACTGTGCCGATCTCGGTCGCACGAATGCCGAGCGGTATCTGATGGGCGAGTCACTCACGCGCACGCGGGGCAGGATCTGCGGGATGCCTATGAGTTGGTGCGCCGCGCCCGGTAATTGAAGGAATTGCTGATTCGCCCCCATGGAATTCCCGGTACGGCATGGGGGGACTTGTGTGTGGCGGCCCTGCCGGTAGGGTCGAGTCCGGTTCGTGTCCGAAGCGAGATGCAGTCGTCTCATGGTGGGGGTACGAACGCAGTCCTATGCAGCCTAACCGGACAGGGAGATCGAGGACCTGCGTTTACCGTTACGTGGCGGGTGCGTTCGTGTGCTGTGGAAGGCTTGCGGTGAGTGCTGCGGCCCACGTCACACTCTCACCTACTCGTCCGTAGGGAGCGGGAACCCGGATTGAATGTGGCCGCATTGGTCGACGGGGAACGAACGGGGAAAAGCAAGGCCGTCCGCGGGGGAAAGCGTGCGACTTCCGACTGGAGGCGTACGCAGATCGACCGAAAGATGCTTGAGGCGAGGCAGACCATGGACGCTCCGACCACCACGTCGGCCGGCAACGGCACTTCGGGGGACAGTGACGGAGGCGGCTGGTTCACAGCGCGCACGTCTCCGCCGTCCCCCGGCGGAGACCAGGAGCCCGAGGGCAACCGCCTCGCCGCCCTGCGGCCCGTGGGTCGTTCCCAGAAGACGCCGAACGGCTCGCACCAGAACCGGGAAAGCGCCGCGCGGGAGCGAATACAGACCTCCGCGGACCTTCCTCCCGCTGCCCCGCCTCGCCCCCAGCCCGTCCCGGACGCCGCCGAGCACGGTTCCGAACACTCCGTCCTCGACGCCCGTGGGCCCGCCCAGCGCGGCGACCACGCAGCCACCGCCTCCCCCGACGCCGTTCTCATCCAGCGGACCATGGCTGAGGTCGGGCCCGTCGCCGACAAGGTCACCTCGTACTTCTACGCGCTCCTCTTCGTCCAGCACCCGGAACTGCGCTCGATGTTCCCTCCGGCGATGGACGCACAGCGCGACCGCCTGCTCAAGGCGCTGCTGACCGCTGCCGAGCACATCGACAACACCCCGGTCCTCGTCGACTATCTGCAGAACCTCGGTCGCGGCCACCGCAAGTACGGCACCCAGGCCGATCACTACCCGGCCGTCGGCGAGTGCCTCATCGGCGCGCTGAGCCGGTACGCCAAGGCGAGCTGGAGCGACGAGACCGAGGCGGCCTGGGTCCGGGCGTACACGACGATCTCCCAGGTGATGATCGACGCGGCGGCGGCGGACGAACTGCGAGCCCCGCCCTGGTGGCTCGCGGAGGTCGTCTCGCACGATCCGCGAACCGCGGACATAGCGGTGCTCACCGTCCGTCCCAACCAGCCCTACCCCTTCCTTGCCGGGCAGTACACGAGCCTGGAGACCCCCTGGTGGCCGCGGATCTGGCGGCACTACTCGTTCGCCTCGGCGCCCCGCTCGGACGGACTGCTGTCGTTCCATGTGAAGGCGATCTCCGCGGGCTGGGTCTCCAACGCGCTCGTGCACCGTGCCCGGCCCGGCGACGTTCTGCGCCTGGGGCCGCCGGCCGGCGCGATGACCGTCGACCACGCCACCGACAGCGGACTGCTCTGTCTGGGCGGCGGCACCGGTATCGCGCCCATCAGAGCCATCGTCGAGGACGTCGCCGAGCACGGGCGGCACCGCCCCGTCGAGGTCTTCTACGGAGCCCGCACCGGCCAGGACCTCTACGACCTCGACACACTGCTACGGCTGCAGCAGAGCAACTCGTGGCTCGAGGTCCGCCCGGTCGTGGACCGGCACGGGCTGCTCCAACTGCCCGACGCGATACGGGACCACGGACCCTGGAACGGGTACGACGCGTACCTCTCCGGCCCGCCCGGCATGATCCGCAGCGGTGTGGACGCGTTGAAGGGCGCAGGCATCCCCTCCGACCGCATCCGACACGACTCGGTGGAGGAACTGGTGGCCGCCGGGGACTGACCGCCCGAGGTCTTTGCGCCGAGCGGCCGGCAGCCATTACGTCAGCCCAGGTCGGGCGCGTGCATCGCCCGAACCCCCTCGATGTTCCCGTCCAGGTAGTGCCGCAGGGACAGCGGGACGAGGTGCACGGAGGCGATGCCGACCCGGGTGAACGGGATGCGCACGATCTCGTACTCGCCCAGAGGCTCTTCCACCTCGGGGCCGTGCCGTTTGGAGGGGTCCATGGACTCGAGGCGGCAGACGAAGAAGTGCTGGACCTTCACGCCGGTGGCGCCACCGTCCTCCCCGATGTGCTCGACGGTGTCCACGAAACAGGGCACCACGTCGGTGATCTTGGCGCCGAGTTCCTCGTGCACTTCGCGGTGGAGCGCGTCGACGACAGTCGTGTCCTCGGGCTCGACACCGCCGCCCGGCGTGAGCCAGTAGGGATCCATGCCCGGCTTGGTCCGCTTGATGAGGATCAGGTCGTCGCCGTCGAGCAGAACGGCACGGGCGGTGCGCTTGACCACGGGTCGTACGGTCATGGGAGAAATGTGGCCCTGCATGTTCCACGTGAAACATCACCGGAGCGAGGAAGAGCCGCGGGGTCCCTCTCTGCGCCGACGAGCGGGCCCGTCACGACGCTCTCCTCCGCGGAGATTTCCGGGGCTGCCTCAGGACCACCTCGCCGCGGCCCCCAGCAGCCACTCGTGCGCCCGCGCGATGTGCGGCATGGCCAGAGTGCCCGTACGGACCACCAGAAAGTACGTCCGCAGCGGGGGCACCGCAGGGTCGAACAGGGCGACGACGTCACCGCGGTCAAGGGCGGAGTCGCACAGATAGCGGGGCAGCACGGCCAGTCCGGCGCCCGAGGTGGCGCAGGCGAGGACCGCGCGCAGGTCCGGGACGACGACGGTGCCGGAGGCGGCGGGCCGGGCGTCGAAGACCGAGGCCCAGTAGCGGGCGATGAAGGGCATTGACTCGTGTACCTCGATGACGGGAAGGGCCTCCAGCGCGTCCGCCCCCTTCCGGCGCAGCTGCTCGGGACCGATCTCGTCCGCCCAGCGCGGGGCGGCGACCAGGACGTGTTCCTCGTCGCAGAGGGGAGTCGCGGTGAGCAGGGTGCCGCGGGGCTGGGCGGTGGTGATGGCGAGGTCGTGGTGCCCTGCGGCGAGGCCGTCCAGTGTCTCGTCGGAGTTGCCGAAGGAGACCCGCAGCGCGAAGCCCTGGCCGTCGTCCCCGGTCAGCTCGGTGAGGGCGGGCAGGGCCCGCTCGGCGGTGAACTCCGGTGGACCGGCGAGGTGGAGGGTCCGTAAGGAGGAGTCGTCGTCGAGGCCGGTCTCTGTGATCTCCACCAGCGCGTCGAGATGCGGTGCCGCTTTGTGGGCGAGCTCGTCGCCGATGGTCGTCGGGGTCACGCCTCGGGCCTGGCGCAGGAACAGCGGGCGGCCCAACTGGCGTTCCAGGGTACGTATCTGTGAGGTGACGGCCGGCTGCGAGAGGCCGAGCAGGGCGGCGGCGCGGGTGAAGGAACCGGCCCGGTGCACGGTCACGAATGTACGCAGTAAGGCCAGATCCATGGTTGCCCCCTCCCCTCGCCGTCCTCGGGGCGCCCAACTATAAATAAGTCGATAGGCCCCTGTCGCTACTGTGATTGGACACTGACACAGAGTCAACTAGCCTTGTTCGCGCGGTTCTTCGCATGCGGGAACCGGGGACGGTCCGAGCCACGAGGGGGGAGGCTCGGACCGTCCGTTGTGCGTACGGAGTACTAGTCGGTAGCAACTGCCAGCGCACGCAGCACATCCGCCACGAGATCGTCGGTGTCCTCCGCGCCGGCCGAGAAGCGGATGAAGCCTTCCGGAACCGCGTCGCCTCCCCAACGGCCGCGTCGCTCGGCCGTGGAACGCACCCCGCCGAAGCTCGTCGCGTCGTCCACGAGGCGGAGCGCGTCGAGGAAACGGTCGGCACGCGCGCGCGTGGGCAACGCGAACGACACCACGCACCCGTAGCGCCGCATCTGCTGCGAGGCGATCTCGTGCGAGGGGTCGTCGGGCAGTCCCGGGTAGCGCACCCCGGTCACCTCGGGCCGCCCCTTGAGCGCCTCGGCCACGGCCAGGGCGTTGACGTTCTGCCGGTCGGCGCGCAGCTGGAGGGTGGCGAGCGAGCGATGAGCGAGCCAGGCCTCCATCGGGCCCGGGATCGCGCCGACGATCTTCCGCCAGCGCCGTACGGCGGCCATCAGCGTGGCGTCGCGCCCGACGACGTACCCGAGGAGGACGTCCCCGTGGCCGGTCAGCTGCTTGGTGCCGCTGGCCACGGCGAAGTCGGCGCCCAGATCCAGCGGCCGCTGCCCGAGAGGGGTCGCCAGGGTGTTGTCGACCGCCACGAGACAGCCACGCGCGCGTGCGGCCTCGCTGAGTCGCCGTACGTCGCACACGTCGAGCCCCGGGTTCGACGGCGTCTCGAGCCACAGCAGACTGGCGCCGTCGAGAGCGTCGAACTGGGCGTCGCCGCCCGTCGGGGCGCTGCGCACCTCGATGCCGTACGACCGCAGCTGCTCACCGGCCAGAGGCAGCACGTTGTAGCCGTCGCTCGGCAGGACGAGGACGTCACCGGTGCGCAGTTGGGAGAACAGGACGGCGGAGATGGCGGCCATGCCGGAGGCGAAGGTGACCGTGTCGACGTCGTCCTGTCCGGGCGCCTCCAGTTCGCCGATGGCGCGTTCCAGCAGGGTCCAGGTGGGGTTCTGGTCGCGCCCGTAGGCGTACGGGCCGGTGGGCTCGCCCGGCAGGTGGTAATGGGCGGCGAAGACCGGCCCAGGGAGGGTCGGTTCGTGTTTGACGGGCTCGGGCAGCCCGGCCCGTACCGCGCGGGTGCCGTCTCCGGGGCCCGCGGCGGGGTTCTCCGTGCTCATGAGGCAGCTCCCTCCACCTTCTCGCGTACGGCGGCCAGCAGACCGGGGCTCGCCGCCTCCACGAGTTCCAGGCACTCCTCGAAACCGTCCATGCCTCCGTAGTAGGGGTCCGGAACGTCGAGGTCGTCGCCCGCGGCGGGGTCGTAGGAGCGCAGCAGCCGGATCTTGTCCGCGTCCGCCCCGGTCGGTGCGAGGCGGCGCAGAGCCTTGAGATGGCCTTCGTCGAGGGCGATGACGAGGTCGAGGCGGGAGAACCAGGAGACCTGGAACTGCCGGGCCGCATGGACGCCGGTGTAGCCGTTCGCCTCCAGGACGGACACGGTACGCGGATCGGCGGCGTCACCCTCGTGCCAGCCTCCGGTGCCCGCGCTGTCGACCTCGACCAGGCCGGCGAGCCCGGCCTCCTCCACGCGTGCACGGAAGACGGACTCGGCCATCGGGGAGCGGCAGATGTTGCCGGTGCAGACGAAACAGACTCGATAGGTCATGCGGACCCTCAGTCCCCGTCGGGCAGGACGAGGGAGAGCGCCCAGGAGATGATCGAGATGATCAGGCCGCCGAGGACGGCGGTCCAGAAGCCCTCCACATGGAAGCTCAGGTCGAGCACGTCGGCCAGCCACGAGGTGAGCAGCAGCATCAGGGCGTTCACGATCAGCGTGAACAGGCCGAGCGTGAGTATGAACAGCGGGAGGGTCAGCAGCTGGACAAGCGGCTTGACCACGGCGTTCACCAGGCCGAACACGAGGGCGACCAGCAGCAGCGTGCCGACCTCCTTGCCCGTGCTGTCACCGGTCAGCGTGATCTTGTCGATCAGCCAGACGGCGACCGCCAGGGCGCCTGCGTTGGCGATCGTCTTGACTAGGAAATTCATCATGTGTCTGATCGTGGCAGAAGCGATCGGCACGAGCACTGGGCAGGGGCGACTAAGTCGATGAAGGCATTCCGGTTGGACGAGCTGGAGGCGGAGCGCGCCGCCAATGACGGTGCCTATCTGCAGTTCCTGCGTGAGCGGAACATGTCGGTCGGCCTGTACGCGCTCGATGCCGGCGAACTCGACCCGCAGAAGCCGCACAGCCAGGACGAGGTGTACCTGGTGGTGAGTGGCCGGGCCGCGCTCACGGTCGGCTTGGAGACCACCCAGGTCGCGCGCGGCAGTGTCGTGTACGTGCCCGCCGGGGTCGCCCACAAGTTCCACCACATCACCGAGGACTTGAGGGTCGTTGTGGTGTTCTCTCCGCCGGAGGGCTGACGTCCGCTTCGGTGTTCCCTAGGGGGACGATCAGGGACGGACAAGGGGTGCGAAGCCCCCGGGCGGCCCCCTCGTGCCCCTAGCATCGACAGCAGGACAGCAGAAGGCCCGGAATCAGGGCCCCGGCGGCGGGGCGACGGGTTGGAGACACAAGGAGCAAGGGCGATGCGGGAGATCTTCACGGGGATGCCGTGGTGGGTGAAGTGGATCGCGGTGCCGGTCATCGCCCTGCTGGTGTTCGGAGGGCTGATAGTCAGCGTCGTCCAGATCGTGGTGGGCCTGCTCTTCAAGGTGCTGGTCTTCGTGGCGCTGGTCGGCGGACTGGTCTACGTCGTAAGGAAGTTCACGGCGGGTTCCTCCTCACGCGGTGACTGGTGAGGCGTCAGCACCGCGTAACGGATGAGGTGTGAGTGGGTGAGCCCCGGTCAGGGCGCGGCAATAACAGGAACGTGAGGTTCCCTCGCCCGAGGGAAGTTTCCCGGCGGGGCCGTCTGTGGGCGGTGACGGGCGGCTAGAGTCCGGGAACTCGTCGCGGGCTCTACCCCCCCGGCGGGCGGCGCATCTTCCTCCCGTGTCCCCTGCACGGGCGGCCCTCCTCGCGCTTCGGGAGTGACCCTTGGCCACGGCTGACACCGCACCCGCAGAACCGCTTTCTCCATCAGCCCGGCCGCGCCCCCGGCCGACACAGAGCGTCGTTCCGCCCACACAGCCGGGCCCCCGGTCGGCACCGGCGGCCGCCGTCGAGCAGCCGCGTGTCAGGGCCATGGAAACCCATGTTCCGCAGCCACCGCCGCGTACGGTCCCTCCGAAGAGCCCGGCTCCACCCGTGCAGCCACGGACCTCGCCGGGCGAGGAGGACACGCGATGCCCTGAACCTCCCGCGACGCAGACGCAGACCCAGACGCGGACGCAGTCACCGGCGTCGGCGGCTCAGGCGCAGGGGCAGCCAAGGGCGGCATCGTCCCGTAAACAGGCGCAGCCGCTGGCACCGCCGACCAGGGCCCGGCCCCAGGCGGTGGCGCCCGTACGCCCTGTGTCGCCGCTCGGGCACGGTCCGGGGAGGGGAGCGCGTATCCCGTCCCCGGCGTCGCCGACCGCGGCGGAGTCGAATTCCGGCACTCTGATCGGCTCCGTGCAGCGGGCGATGCGGTTGCTGGAGGCAGTCGCCGAGCGAGAACACGGGGCGCCCGCCAAACAGTTGGCGCGGGATGCCGGGCTGGCGCTGCCCACGGCGTACCACCTGCTCCGCACACTGGTCCACGAGGGCTATCTGCGCCGGGAGAAGGGGTTGTTCTTTCTTGGTGAGGCGGCCGAGCGGCTGAGCAGCAGCGGAGCGCAGCAGAAACGTCGCAGCACGGTGGGCGAGGCCCTGGCGCACTGGCGGGACGCGCTGGGCGTGCCCGTGTACTTCGCGATTTACCGTGACGGTGAGATCGAGGTCAAGTGCGTCGCCGACAGCCCGAACACTCCGGCGGTCGAGGAGTGGGCCGACTTCCGTGAGACCGGTCACGCACACGCCATCGGCCAGTGCCTGTTGTCCCAACTGGGCGACGAGGCGCGCCGCGACCACCTGGACCGCTATCCGGTGCAGTCGCTGACCCCGTACACGGTCCGTGATGACGAGACGCTGCTACGGCGCCTGGACCGGATCGGGCGCATGGAACCGGTCGTCGAGCGGCAGGAGTACGCCCTCGGGACCGTCTGCGCCGCGATTCCCATCACCGCGGGGACGACCGCCGGGACCCTCGCCATCTCGCTGCCCTCGCACCAGGCGGACCGGTTGCTGCCGGTGGCCCATCAGTTGCAGACCGAGATCGGAAAGCTACTAGGGACACTCGCCATCTCTATCAGCATCTGAAAAATCACTCCTTGTGATCTCCTGTGTACTTTCAGCAAACTTCCAGAGGTGTCAGGCGGATGATTCCTGGCCAGTCGACGAACACGGCGGGGTAGGCGATGCGCGAGTCGGTACAGGCAGAGGTCATGATGAGCTTTCTCGTCTCGGAGGAGCTCTCCTTCCGCATCCCGGTGGAGCTGCGATACGAGACCTGTGATCCCTATGCCGTGCGGCTGACCTTCCACCTGCCCGGCGATGCTCCGGTGACGTGGGCCTTCGGGCGGGAGCTGCTCATCGACGGTGTGGGGCGGCCGTGCGGGGACGGGGACGTCCACATCGCGCCCGCCGATCCGGAGACGTTCGGTGAGGTCCTGATCCGGCTCCAGGTGGGCACCGACCAGGCGATGTTCCGGGTTGGCACGGCGCCGCTGGTGGCCTTCCTGGACCGGACGGACAAGCTCGTGCCGCTCGGGCAGGAGCGTTCCCTCGCCGACTTCGACACTCTGCTCGACGAGGCTCTGGACCGCATCCTGGCGGAGGAGCAGAGCGCGGGGTGAACCCGTGACGGCGCCGAGGTGCCGTAACGGTTCAGCGCTTGCGGCGGCGGCCTTTCCCTCCACGTGCCGGAGCGGGCACGGCCGCCGCTTCCGGTGCACCCGGGCGGTCGGCCGAGACGACCAGGGCGGCCAGCACGGTGGTCACCGGCACCGAGGCCACCAGGCCGATCGAGCCGACGAGCGTGCGCACGATCTCCTCGGCGACGAGCTCACTGTTGGCCACCGTGCCGACGCTGCTCTGCGCGATCGAGAAGAGCAGCAGCAGCGGCAGCGCGGCACCGGCGTAGGCGAGGACGAGGGTGTTGACCACCGAGGCGATGTGGTCCCGGCCGATCCGGATACCCGCGCGGTACAGCCCCCGCCACCCCATCGCCGGATTGGCCTCGTGCAGTTCCCAGACCGCCGACGTCTGCGTGACCGTCACGTCGTCGAGCACACCGAGCGAACCGATGATGACGCCCGCGAGCAGCAGACCGCTCATGTCGATCGTCGGGTACAGCCCATGGATCAGACCGGTGTTGTCGTCCGTGTTGCCGGTCAGATAGGCCCAGTCGATGAACCCCGAGCCCAGCAGGCCGATCAGCAGCAGGGAGATCAGGGTGCCGATCACCGCCACGGATGTTCGGGCCGAGAGCCCGTGGCACATGTAGAGGGCGATCAGCATGATGGCGCTCGCCCCGACCACCGCCACCACCAGCGGGTTCGAGCCCTGCAGAATGGCCGGCAGGACGAAGAGGGTCAGCACCAGGAAGCTGATGGCCAGCGCCACCAGGGCCATGACACCACGCATGCGGCCCACCACCACGACGGCGAGCGCGAAGATCCCGGCGAGCAGCGCCATCGGGAACTTCCGGTTCACATCGGTGACCGAGTACTGCAGGTCCTTGGGCGCGGCAGGTTCGTACGCGACCACGACCTCCTGGCCCTGCTCCAACTGCCGTGACTGGTCCGGCTGAACGATCTCTGTGAACGTACGGCCCTTGTCGTCGCCGGTGTCGATCCGGATCGTGGCCTTCTTGCACGTGCCGTTTGCCTGCCGCTGGGCGGACGAGCCCTCGGCGGTGGACGTGTCGCCGGTCGGTGTGCTGCCCGAGGCGTTCACCGACGAGCAGTCGACCTCGTCGACCTTGGTGACAGTGGCCTGCTGAGTCTGTCGGTCGAAGCCCACTCCGGTGCGCTCGTGCGCCGGGGCGCCGCCGGGCCAGAGCACGACGAGGCCCACGACCACCGCGGTGGCGAAGGGGATCAGCACCGCCGCGATGACCTTGCGCAGGTGCTGCGAAACGGGTGCGGCGGGGCCGTGGCTGTGGCTGTGGGAATGACCGTGGCCGCCGCCGGAGGACGAGCCTTGGTCATGTCCGTCACCGGGCCCGTGGCCGCCCCCAGAGCCGTGGCCGCCAAAACCGTGGCCACCGCCGGAACCGTGGCCGTGGTCACCGTCGGATCCATGCCCGTGGCCGTTTCCGGGGCCATGGCCATGAGGCGGCTCGGGGGGTGGAGGCGGAGGCTGCTGCGTCGTGGTCACCGACCGATCATCGCAAGAACGAGCGATGCCCACTGTTCACCGCGCCACATCTGCCGCTAGCGTGGAGACACCTTTGCACACGCGGGAGCTCGGAGCACCGGGCTGAGAGGGCGCTGACCTCCGTAGACGCGATGTTTCACGTGGAACATCGTCGGGCGGAAATCGCTGCGTCGACCGCTGAACCTGTTACCGGGTAATGCCGGCGTAGGGAGTAGGTCTCATGACCATCGAGGACACACGCACGCCTGCCTCCAGCCAGGCGGACGGGGTATCTGCCTCGTCCGAGGGCGAAAGGAACCAGGGCGAACAGCCCCTGGAGGCCGGGAAGTCCATTGGCTGGCACAAGGCGTACATCGAGGGCTCTCGCCCCGATCTGCGGGTGCCGGTCCGCCAGGTGCACCTCACCAACGGGCAGTCCGTCACCCTGTACGACACCTCCGGCCCGTACACCGATCCGACAGCGGACACTGACGTCAGGCGAGGACTCCTCCCCCTGCGCGAGAACTGGATCGTCGCCCGGGGAGACACGGAGGAGTACGCGGGGCGTCCCGTCCGTCCCGAGGACGACGGGATCAAGCACACCTCGCCGCGTGGCGGACTGCGCAACCTCGACGCGGTGTTCCCTGGACGGCCACGCCTGCCGCGCCGCAGCCGTGACGGCCGGGCAGTGACCCAGCTCGCATACGCACGACGCGGGGAGATCACCCCCGAGATGGAGTACGTGGCCGTACGGGAGAACGTTTCTCCTGAGGTCGTACGGGAGGAGATCGCCGCGGGCAGGGCCGTACTGCCCGCGAACGTCAACCATCCGGAGATCGAGCCGATGATCATCGGCAAACGGTTCCTGGTGAAGGTCAACGCCAACATCGGCAACTCCGCGGTCACCTCCTCCATCGAGGAGGAGGTCGAGAAGATGACCTGGGCGACCCGCTGGGGCGCCGACACGGTCATGGACCTGTCCACAGGCCGGAACATCCACACCACCCGCGAATGGGTGTTGCGCAACTCCCCCGTCCCCATCGGCACGGTGCCGCTCTACCAGGCGCTGGAGAAGGTCGACGGCAGGGCCGAGGAGCTGACCTGGGAGATCTACAAGGACACGGTGATCGAGCAGGCCGAACAGGGCGTGGACTACATGACAGTTCACGCGGGCGTGCGCCTCGCGTATGTGCCGCTCACCGCGAACCGCAAGACCGGCATCGTCTCGCGGGGCGGCTCGATCATGGCGGCCTGGTGCCTGGCGCACCACAAGGAGTCGTTCCTCTACGAGAACTTCGCGGAACTGTGCGAGGTCCTCGCCGCCTACGACGTCACGTACTCCCTCGGCGACGGCCTTCGGCCGGGCTCCATCGCCGACGCCAACGACGAAGCGCAGTTCGCGGAGTTGCGTACGCTCGGGGAACTCAACACGATCGCCAAGAGTTTCAACGTACAGACCATGATCGAGGGCCCGGGACATGTCCCGATGCACAAGATCAAGGAGAACATCGACCTGCAGCAGGAGATCTGCGATGAGGCTCCGTTCTATACGCTCGGCCCGCTGACCACGGACGTCGCACCGGCGTACGACCACATCACCTCGGGCATAGGCGCCGCGATGATCGCGTGGTGGGGCACTGCGATGCTCTGCTATGTCACGCCCAAGGAGCACCTGGGACTGCCCAATCGTGACGATGTGAAGACCGGCGTCATCACCTACAAGATCGCGGCTCATGCGGCGGACCTCGCCAAAGGACACCCGGGCGCACAGGAATGGGACGACGCGCTGTCGGACGCCCGCTTCGAGTTCCGCTGGGAGGATCAGTTCAACCTGGCCCTCGACCCCGACACGGCCCGTGAGTTCCATGACGAGACGCTCCCGGCGGAGCCGGCCAAGACGGCCCACTTCTGCTCCATGTGCGGCCCGAAGTTCTGCTCGATGAAGATCAGCCAAAGCATCGCCGAGCGGTTCGGCGGTTCGGCGGCTGAGGGTGCTTCACAGGAGGAGATCGCTGAGGGGATGCTCCAGAAGTCGAAGGAATTCGCGGAGAGCGGGAACCGGGTGTATCTGCCGCTGGCGGAATGAGAATCGGGGTGCGATGCCTCGGCGCTCCGGGGCATCGCATCTTGGGGACCGCAGCATGTCTGCCCTCCTGCTCTCCCGGCGGGCAGACTGCCTCCATGACAGCGAGAGCACTGAGCAAGGGCGCCAACCTTCCCGTCGATTCTCCTACGGTGCGTGTCGAGCTGACCTGGTCCGAAGGGGTCGGCACACCCGATGTCGACGCCTCGGCGTTGCTGCTCACCGGTGTCGGACGTGTTCGCGACGACGGTGACTTCGTCTTCTACAACCAGCCGCAGCACACGTCGAATGCTGTGGCCCACCTGGGAAAGCAGAGTGCCGGCGGTGTTCTCACCGATACGGTCGAGGTGAATCTGCATTTGCTCGAGCCGGCTGTCGAGCGGGTCGTGCTGTGTGCGTCGGCAGATGGCGGAACGTTCGGACAAGTGCCAGGGCTGACCCTGAGGCTGTTGGATGCCGGGACGCGGACCGAGATCGCACGGTTTCACATGGAGGCCGGGACGGAGACCGCGTTCATCGGCGGCGAGCTGTATCTACGGGCGGGGCAGTGGAAGTTCCGCGCAGTCGGTCAGGGCTATGCCTCCGGGCTCGCCGGGCTGGCCTCCGATTTCGGCATCACCGTCGACGAGGCACCCTCGGACACGTCCGCGTTCTCGCCGGAACCTGTCTCTACACCACCTGTCTCTACACCGCCTGTCCCAGCCACAGCACCGGTCGGCCCGCGGCTCAGCAAGGAGGAGGAACAGCTGCCCGTCGACATGCGCAAGCGTCTGTCGCTGCGTAAGGAGCAGGTGGCGGTCAGCCTCAGGAAGCATGGAGCAGCCGGAGTCTCCGCACGCGTCATTCTGGTTCTGGACGCCTCCGGATCCATGTCCTACCTCTACTCCAGAGGTGTCGTCGCCGATGTCGTGGAGCGCATGGCAGCGGTTGCCGCGCAGCTGGACGATGACGGCCAAATGCAAGCCTGGACGTTCGCCTCGAATGCGGCACGACTGCCCGACCTGCGACTCGGGGACCTTCCCGAATGGCTGCGACTGCACGTCCGGGTGGGACAGATCAGCCTCTTCCGCCGTAAGCCAGGCAGAGGACTGCAGCCCGGCCAGGTCGATATGCGGATGGTTGGCATCCAGAACGAGGAACAGAAGGCGATCGCCCAAGTTCGTACGTATGTCCGGGAAAATCCTGCCGCTGCCCCCACTTTCGTGCTGTTCTTTTCCGACGGTGGTGTCCACCGCAACGCCCTGATCGAGCAAGAGCTGCGGGATGCCGTCGAGGAACCGATCTTCTGGCAGTTCGTGGGACTGGGACAATCCAACTACGGAGTGCTGGAACGCTTCGACACCCTGCCTGGACGTCGCGTCGACAACGTCGGATTCTTCGCCGTGGACGACATCAGCACAGTCCCCGACCAGGAGCTGTACGACCGGCTTCTCTCCGAGTTCCCGACCTGGGTGGCTGCCGCCGGCCAGGCGGGCATCCTTTGATCCGACGCTTCCGGGCCATCTCAGGCAGGTAGCCGTCCTCGACCAAGATCTACCAGGGCATCCGTCGTGAACACGGTGGGTTCCGGGCCGAGGGCGGTGGGCGTGGTGTGGCCGTGACCGTCGCTGCCCGCGCGACGAGCGGCGCTCTTCCGGCCGGTTGCCGGGAGAGCCCGCCGCCGCGGGTGGGCGGCGCCTTGGGGCCGGGCCCGGGGCGTACCGGGTAGGCCGCCGAAGCCCGGTGGGTTCCGGGGCGGTAGCCGGAGCCCTGATGCTAATCGGGCTGGTGTTCCGGCCCGCCGAAGTCCGGGCTGGAGAAGTCCGGACTGCTGTAGCTGGGGCGGGAGCGTGAGCTGGCGCTGTCCGGGCTGCTGCTGAAGCTCGGGCGGTTGTAGCCGAGATGCGGCATGCGGCTGGGCGGCGCCGGCCGGTCCGGCTCGCTCAGCACCGCAGGAGCCGGGTTGGCGAGGGCGTCGCGGAGGAACGGCAGGATGCCGCGCTCCAGGAGGGTTTCGCGCCAGGCTTCCCTGGCCCGGGTCACCTCCTCGTTCAGTTCGCTGCGGACCCCGTCGTCCAGGAGGGCGGTGGCGTTGTTGCGCAGGGCGGTGAGGAGGAGGCCGACCGCGGCCACCAGGATCGCCGCCGCGGTGACCGCGCCGAAGACCCACCCCGTGGTGAGAAGGGTCTCGGCGATCGCCCGCTCGGGGTCGAGCACCTTCATGACGTACCCCACGAGCAGGAAGAGCACCGCGGCGGTTCCGGCGAGGACGGGAGCGAGCACCGCGGCGATGGCGCCGGCACCAGCGCCGGCTGCCTCGGTGACCTCGCCCACGGTGGCCGCGAGTCCCACGGCGGTGCCGTCCGGTTCGCTGGAGCCGGACGCCGTCCCCTCATGGGCGGGTGCGGTGGCCGACGACGGGCTGCGGAATTCGCTGCGGATCTTTACGTAGTACTGGTACTCGGTCGCTGCGGCGGCCGTGATGATCGCCGTGGCGTTGAGGGCCATGGTGCGCAGCTGTTCGGGGTTGAGCCGCTGGAGACCGGCGGCGAATTCCGGGCGGTGTGGTGCGGAGCGCAGCGCCTCGCCGAGGATCCGCTCGTACTCCTGGCGGTCCTCACTGAGCAGGTGCTGCGGAACGCTGTTCATGTGCATCCCCCGATGCTCCGTAGGGCTTGTGGCTCGGCATGCTGACGAGCCGTCGGGCAGAAACGGAGGGGAGCCTGCTACGGATAAGCCGATGGTAGAGCGGTGACGGCAGGCCGTGACAGGGGGTTTGAAAAAATTGGGCCCTGGCCAGCGAAGTCTTCCGACGGGTGACGCCTGCCCGCTGACGGCTCAGGTACGCAGGGGGAGTTCCTGGACCAGCAGCTTTCCGGCCATGGTCACGCCGCCGTCCATGGCGACAGCCAGACCCTCCGCATAGGTGTACGGGCCGTTGACCGAGGGGCCCGTGCCGTCCTCGCCGTCCTCCGAACCGACCTCGCCCAGGAGGTACGGAATGGGGCTGTGGCCATGGACGATGCGGGTGCCGCCATAGGTTTCCAGCAGCGAGCGCACGGCATCGGCGCCGCCCTCGTCGCGGAAGGAGAAGCGTCGGGTGAACTTGCGGAAGAGGTCCCAGACCTCGTCCGGGTCGTTGCGCGTGATCGTCTCGCGGACGGTGTCGTTGACCGCCTCGATGGAGTCGCCGTAGTCGCGGTAGGCGGTGGTGTCGGAGTGCACCAGGAGATGCCCGTCGACCTCCTCCATGGCGTCCAGACGAGCCATCCACTGGAGGTGGTGGTCCTGGAGGCGGTCCATGTCGGTCTTCTGGCCACCGTTGAGGAGCCAGGCCGCCTGGAAGGTGGCGGTGCCCGCGCCGGAGTTGACGGGCGTGTCGCCGAACCGCTTGGCGCCGAGCAGCAGCAGCTCGTGGTTGCCCATGAGGGCCTTGCAGTAGCCGCCGGCGGCGGCCGCCTCGGCGGACAGGCGCATCACGAGGTCGATGACGCCGATGCCGTCCGGACCCCGGTCGGTGAAGTCGCCGAGGAACCAGAGCCGGGCGGTGCCCGCCGACCAGTTGCCCGCGTCGTCGACGAGGCCCTTCTCGCCGAGTGCGGCGAGGAGCTCGTCGAGGTAGCCGTGGACGTCCCCGACGACGAAGAGCGGCCCCGGCCGGGCGGCGGACTGCTCGGCCGCCGTGGCCTGCGGGTCGATCACGACCTGAAGCGTGTCACCCCGGTTGATCACCGGCAGGTCCCGCTGGGTCGGGGTGTACCCCTCTGGGTAGCCCTCGGGTTCCTCGGTGGGCCTGGAGGCCTCACCGGGGTCCGTGGTGTGTCCGTACGGACCGGCCTCGTGGACGTACGCGGGCACGCGGAAATCGCGCACCGTCGGCGTCCGCACCTCGGGTCCCTGACCGGCCCCCTGAGTCATCGACCCCTCCACCACCATCGCCCGCATCTGCACCGCATCGGACTGCCTGGTCGCAGCGGCCCGCGGTGTGTGCGCCCATCATAGGAATGCGGATCGCGCCATGTGATGACCCAGGGGTGGTGAAATGGCGCAGGGCCCCAGTTCGCCACGGTTTTCTCCCGAATTGGGCGGGGCTCTCCCCGCCCAATTCCCGTTCGGATCCTCAGATCGGGCGTCAACCCTCTTCAGGTGCTCGTGGCGGGCTGACCGTCGTACGCGGTGGACGCCGCTCGGACGAGGTCCGCACGATCAGTTCCGTCGGTATCACCTGCTCGACCGGTTGGTCCGATTCGACCCCCTCGATGGCGTCGATGAGGAGCTGGACCACAGCCGTGCCGATCCGGCGCGGCTTGAGCGAGAGCGTGGTGATCGGCGGCTCGGTGGTCGCGTACACGGTGGACTCGCTGCAGCAGACGAGCAACAGGTCCTCGGGGACGCGCAGACCGTACCGCCGGGCGGCGGCCAGCAGATCGGTGCCGTTGGGGTCGAAGAGGCCGTAGACCGCGTCCGGGCGGTCCGGCCGGGCCAGCAGCCGGTCGGCTGCGAGGGCACCCGCGCACGGATCGTGCGCCGGATAGGCCTCGTACACCGGATCCTGGCCCACGCGCTCGCACCAACGCAGGTATGCGGTGGTGGAGAGATGTGTGTACGTGTCCGTCGTGGTGCCCGTGAGGAGTCCGATCCGGCGGGCGCCCGCGTCGGCCAGATGGTCGAGGATGCCGAGGACGGCGGCCTCGTGGTCGTTGTCGACCCATGCGGTGACCGGCAGCGAGCCGGCCGGTCGGCCGTCGGAGACCACCGGTAAGCCTTGGCGGACCAGTTCGCTGACGACCGGGTCGTGGTCGGAGGGGTCGATGACCACGGTGCCGTCCAGGGCCACGTTCGACCACACGTCGTGACGTGATGTCGCGGGGAGGATGACCAGGGCGTAGCCCCGGGCCAGCGCGGCCGAGGTGGCGGCCCGTGCCATTTCCGCGAAATACGCGAACTCGGTGAAGGTGAAAGGTTCATCCCCGTACGTGGTCACGGTCAGGCCGATGAGGCCGGACTTGCCGGTTCTTAGGGTTCGGGCTGCCGCCGAGGGGCGGTAGCCAAGTCGGTCGGCGACCTCGCGTACATGGCGTCGGGTGGCGTCCGGGAGCCGGCCCTTGCCGTTGAGGGCGTCGGAGACGGTCGTGATGGAGACTCCGGCGGCGGCGGCCACATCCCGGATGCCCGCCCGGCCCGACCGGCTGCCTCGGCGGGGAGTTTCCGCGCGGCTCACCTGGTGCTTCCCTGCTGCTGTCATGGCGAGCCGATAGTAGGGCTCATGCGGTGGGGTAGTGCGGACGCATATGCACTCGTTGACAGGCACGTTTCTGCATGGTCATTAAGGGTCAATTTCCTTGCATTACAAGGGAGTTGGGGGATCCGATGCCAGGACGTGTCTTGTCGACGCGCATGGGCCTGCCAAGTGGCTCATGTTTCGAAGAGGTCTCAACTCACCTGCACGGGTGATGCGCGCCACGGCGTGAGCCACCGGCGCGTGCGCCCGCGAGCAGCGCGCCCCCTGATTCGTACACGTTCGTGCGCTGATGCCCTTGGGGCGGATGGGACGGCAGAGGCGTGGACGAGGGGGACAGCGGTTGCGTGGCCGCGGGGTGGACGCGGTTGTCCACAGGCCATTCGCAGGGGGGCCGAATCCTCATAAGGTGAGAAGCATTACGTCGACGAGGAGGACTGCGGTGAGCGAGACGAGCCCCAAGCTGCGAGCCGAGCTGGAGGGTATTCCCACCTACAAGCCCGGCAAGCCGGCCGCGGCGGGCGGCCCGGTGGCGTACAAGCTGTCCTCCAACGAGAACCCCTATCCGCCGCTGCCCGGTGTGCTGGAGAGCGTGACGGGGTCGGCCGCGTCCTTCAACCGGTACCCGGACATGGCGTGCACGGGGCTGATGAGCGAGCTCGCGGACCGCTTCGGGGTGCCGGTCACGGACCTGGCCACGGGCACCGGCTCGGTCGGCGTGGCCCAGCAGTTGCTGCAGGCGACCTCGGGCCCCGGCGACGAGGTGATCTACGCCTGGCGGTCGTTCGAGGCGTACCCGATCATCACGCAGGTCAGCGGGGCCACGTCCGTGCAGGTGCCGTTGACGCCGGACGATGTGCACGACCTGGACGCGATGGCGGACGCGATCACCGACCGGACCCGGCTGATTTTCGTCTGCAACCCGAACAACCCGACGGGGACGGCGGTCCGCCGGGCCGAGCTGGAGCGGTTCCTCGACCGGGTGCCCGGTGATGTGCTGGTGGTGCTGGACGAGGCGTACCGCGAGTTCGTGCGGGATGTCGAGGTGCCGGACGGCGTCGAGTTCTACCGCGAGCGGCCGAACGTCTGTGTGCTGCGGACCTTCTCCAAGGCGTACGGGCTCGCGGGACTCCGGGTGGGCTTCGCGATCGCTCACGAACCGGTGGCGGCCGCCCTACGCAAGACGGCCGTGCCGTTCGGTGTGAGCCAGCTCGCACAGGACGCCGCGGTAGCCTCGCTGCGCGCAGAGGACGAGCTTCTCGGCCGGGTCGGCTCGCTGGTCTGCGAGCGGAACCGGGTCGTCGAAGCGCTGCGCAGTCAGGGCTGGACGGTGCCGGAGACCCAGGCGAACTTCGTGTGGCTTCGGCTGGGGGAGCGCACGGTCGAGTTCGCTGGTGCGTGCGAGCAGGCCGGTGTCGTCGTGCGGCCGTTCCCGGGCGAGGGCGTGCGCGTGACGATCGGCGAGACCGAGGCGAACGACATCTTCCTCAAGGTGACGGAGACGTTCCGCAAGGAGCTCTAGAGGGTCGTGGAGGGCTTCTGAGCAGGGGGTTCGGGGATTTTCTCCGAACCCCCTGCTGTTTTTGGACCCCCCACTCCCGTCTCGAACGGGCATGCGTCATACTTGCTTGTGAATGTGAACGCGTTCACAAGCTCGTCCCGGTTGTCCTGAGATGTACGTGACAGGCGGGACAAACTGCCGCAGTGCCACGGCATGTAAGGAGAAGACGTGGACCTCGCTCTGGCGCCGGAGACCCTGGCGCGCTGGCAGTTCGGTATCACGACCGTCTACCACTTCCTCTTCGTCCCGCTCACGATCTCGCTCGCCGCCCTCACCGCCGGCCTGCAGACCGCATGGGTGCGCTCGGGGAAGGAGAAGTACCTCAAG
This sequence comes from Streptomyces europaeiscabiei, assembly GCF_001550375.1. GTDB lineage: Bacteria > Actinomycetota > Actinomycetes > Streptomycetales > Streptomycetaceae > Streptomyces > Streptomyces europaeiscabiei. The sequence goes on from NZ_LRTR01000276.1 coordinate 86,557, forward strand.
GCCACCAAGTTCTGGGGCAAGCTCTTCCTGATCAACATCGCCATGGGCGTCGTCACCGGCATCGTGCAGGAGTTCCAGTTCGGCATGAACTGGTCCGACTACTCCCGCTTCGTCGGTGATGTCTTCGGGGCCCCGCTCGCCTTCGAGGCACTCATCGCCTTCTTCTTCGAGTCCACCTTCATCGGCCTGTGGATCTTCGGCTGGGACAAGCTTCCGCAGAAGATCCATCTGGCCTGCATCTGGATGGTCTCCATCGGCACGATCCTGTCGGCGTACTTCATCCTCGCGGCCAACTCCTGGATGCAGCACCCCGTCGGCTACCGGATCAACGAGGCCAAGGGCCGGGCCGAGCTCACCGACTTCTGGCTCGTCCTGACCCAGAACACCGCGCTCACCCAGGTCTTCCACACCCTCTCGGCGGCCTTCCTCGCCGGTGGCGCCTTCATGGTCGGCATCGCCGCCTTCCATCTGGCCCGCAAGAAGCACATCCCGGTGATGAAAACCTCGCTGCGACTCGGCCTGGTCACCGTGGTGATCGCCGGCATGCTCACCGCGATCAGCGGCGACCTGCTCGGCAAGGTCATGTTCAAGCAGCAGCCGATGAAGATGGCCGCCGCCGAGGCCCTCTGGGACGGCGAGGCGCCCGCGCCCTTCTCCGTCTTCGCCTACGGCGACGTCGACAAGGGCCACAACACGGTCGCCATCGAGATCCCGGGCCTGCTGTCCTTCCTTGCCAACGACGACTTCGAGTCGTACGTCCCCGGCATCAACGACGTCAACAAGGCCGAGCAGGAGAGGTTCGGGCCCGGCGACTACCGGCCCAACATCCCGGTCGCCTACTGGGGCTTCCGCTGGATGATCGGCTTCGGCATGGCGTCAGTCGCCATCGGCACGGTCGGACTCTGGCTCACCCGCAAGAAGTTCCTGCTGCCGCAGCATCTGCGGGTCGGCGACGACGAGGTGCCGCATCTCGTCCTGCTGCCGAAGAAGGCCCTCGGCCCGACCCTCACCAAGTGGTACTGGCGCATCGCGGTCCTGACCCTGGGCTTCCCGCTGATCGCCAGCTCCTGGGGCTGGATCTTCACGGAGATGGGCCGCCAGCCGTGGGTCGTCTACGGCGTGCTGCGCACCGAGGACGCGGTCTCCCCCGGTGTCTCCCAGGGCGAGATCCTCACCTCGATGATCGTCTTCACCACGCTGTACGCCATCCTCGCTGTCGTCGAGGTCAAGCTGCTCGTGAAGTACGTCAAGGCGGGACCGCCCGAGCTGACGGAGGCCGACCTCAACCCGCCCACGAAGATCGGCGGCGACTCCCGTGACGCCGACAAGCCGATGGCCTTCTCGTACTAGGCCGTACCGGGCCAAGGGAGCACAGTCATGGAACTTCACGACGTCTGGTTCGTCCTCATCGCCGTCCTCTGGATCGGCTACTTCTTCCTGGAGGGCTTCGACTTCGGGGTCGGTGTCCTCACCAAGCTGCTGGCCCGGAACCGTCCGGAGAAGCGGGTCCTCATCAACACCATCGGGCCTGTCTGGGACGGCAACGAGGTGTGGCTGCTGTCGGCGGGCGGCGCGACCTTCGCCGCCTTTCCCGAGTGGTACGCCACGCTCTTCTCCGGCTTCTACCTGCCGCTGCTGCTCATCCTGGTCTGTCTGATCGTCCGTGGTGTCGCCTTCGAGTACCGGGTGAAGCGGCCCGAGGAGAACTGGCAGCGCAACTGGGAGACGGCGATCTTCTGGACCTCGCTGCTCCCCGCGTTCCTGTGGGGCGTGGCCTTCGCCAACATCGTGCGCGGAGTCAAGATCGACCGCGACTTCGAGTATGTGGGCACCCTCGCGGACCTGCTCAACCCGTACGCCCTGCTGGGCGGTCTGGTCACGCTGACGCTGTTCACCTTCCACGGAACGGTGTTCGTCGGTCTCAAGACGGTCGGGGACATCCGGGAGCGGGCGCGGAAGCTGGCGCTGCGCGTCGGTGCCGTGTCGGCCGGACTGGCGCTGCTCTTCCTGCTCTGGACCCAGATCGAAAAAGGTGACGGCGTTTCGCTGTTCGCGGCGGTCGTGGCGGTCGCCGCGCTCGTGACGGCACTGGCGGCGGTGCGAGCGGGGCGTGAGGGCTGGGCGTTCGCCCTGTCGGGGGTCACCATCGTGGCTGCCGTCGCGATGCTCTTCCTCACGCTCTTCCCGAACGTCATGCCGTCCTCGCTGAACGAGGACTGGAGCCTCACGGTCACCAACGCCTCGTCCAGCCCGTACACCCTGAAGATCATGACGTGGTGCGCGGCCATCGCCACACCGGTCGTGATGCTCTACCAGGGGTGGACGTACTGGGTGTTCCGCAAGCGGATCGGTACACAGCACATCGCCGAGTCGGCGCACTGAGTCCCGGCGGGGAGGGGTGTTTGACGATGTTTCACGTGAAACACCCCTCCTCGGACTGAAGGGCCATGTTTCACGTGAAACATGCCTGCCGAGAAGAGGGTGTTTCACGTGAAACCGATCGACCCACGACTGTTGCGGTACGCCCGCGCCACCCGCCTCTTCCTGGTGGTGGTCGTCGGCCTGGGTGTTGTCGGGGCGGCGCTGGTCATCGCTCAGGCCATGCTCATCGCCGATGTGGTGGTCGGTGCCTTCCAGCACGGGATGCCGGTCACTGAACTCCGCACTCCTCTGCTGCTCTTGGCGGCGGTCGCTCTGGGGCGGGCCCTGGTCTCCTGGCTCACCGAGCTGGCCGCTCACCGCGCGAGTGCGGCGGTGAAGTCGGAGTTGCGGGGACGGCTGCTGGAGCGGGCCACCGCGCTGGGGCCCGGCTGGCTGAGCGGGCAGCGCACCGGCTCGTTGGTCGCCCTCGCCACACGGGGGGTCGACGCGCTCGACGACTACTTCTCGCGCTATCTGCCGCAGCTGGGCCTGGCCGTCGTCGTGCCCGTCGCGGTGCTCGCGCGGATCGTCACCGAGGACTGGGTGTCGGCGGCGATCATCGTCGGCACGCTGCCACTGATCCCGGTCTTCATGGTGCTCATCGGCTGGGCGACCCGCTCGCAGATGGACCGTCAGTGGCGCCTCCTGTCACAGCTGTCGGGGCATTTCCTGGACGTCGTCGCCGGGCTGCCCACGCTGAAGGTGTTCGGCCGGGCCAAGGCGCAGGCCGAGTCGATCAAGCGGATCACCGGCGAGTACCGGCAGGCGACCATGCGGACGCTGCGGATCGCCTTCCTGTCGTCCTTCGCGCTGGAGCTGCTGGCGACGATCTCGGTCGCACTGGTCGCGGTCACCATCGGCATGCGGCTCGTGCACGGCGAGATGGACCTGTACACCGGGCTGGTCATCCTTGTGCTGGCCCCCGAGGCATATCTGCCGGTCCGCCAGGTGGGCGCTCAGTTCCACGCGGCAGCCGAGGGACTCGCGGCGGCCGAGGAGATCTTCGAGGTCCTGGAGACACCGGTACCGATGCCCGGGACCGGGGCTGTGCCGTCCGCCGGTGACATCCGCTTCGACGGGGTGACCGTCCGGTACCCCGGGCGGTCGTACGACGCGGTCTCGGACGTTTCCCTCACGGTGGCCCCCGGGGAGACAGTGGCCCTCGTCGGGCCGAGCGGCGTGGGCAAGTCGACGCTGCTGAATGTCCTGCTGGGGTTCACGGAGGCGACGGCGGGCGGGGTGCGGGTCGGGGGAGCCGATCTCGCCTCGCTCGACCCGGACGAGTGGCGTTCGCGCGTGGCATGGGTGCCGCAGCGGCCGCACCTGTACGCCGGGTCGATCGCCGAGAACATACGGCTGGCCCGTCCGGACGCGGACGAGGCGGCGGTACGGCGGGCGCTCACCGACGCGGGGGCGCTGGAGTTCGTGGACGCGCTGCCCGCCGGGGCCGAGACGGTTCTCGGTGAGGACGGCGCCGGCCTCTCCGCCGGCCAGCGGCAACGGCTCGCCCTCGCCCGTGCGTTCCTCGCCGACCGGCCCGTGCTGCTCCTCGACGAGCCGACGGCCTCGCTGGACGGGGAGACCGAGACAGAGGTCGTGGAGGCGGTGCGGCGGCTGGCGGTGGGACGGACCGTGCTGCTGGTGGTCCACCGGCCGGCGCTGTTGGGGGTGGCGGACCGGGTGGTGCGGCTGGAGGGGCGGGCGGCTGAGGTGCTGCCCATCCAGGAGCCTTCGTCGAGGGAACCCGCCGGTTCGCTCGGGCCGCGCCGGCGAGGACCAGCGGAGTCACCGGGAGAGTCCGGCGTTCCTGGAACGGCGGTCGTGCGGCCCGTAGGTGCGGACGACGAGAAAGCTGCCGCCTTGCGTGCGCCCCTCGCTGCGGCTGGAGCCGGGAGCACGGTGCCCCGCCCCGACACGATGCCCCACGCCTCCCGGCGAGGTGTACTCGACCGCGTCCGCCACATGGCCGGGCCGCGCCGGGGTCGGCTCGCCCTCGCCCTGCTGCTGGGCAGCCTCGCGCTGGGTAGTGCCGTCGGGCTGATGGCGACCTCCGGGTGGCTGATCTCGCGGGCCTCGCAGCAGCCTCCGGTGCTGTATCTGATGGTCGCGGTGACGGCGACGCGGGCGTTCGGGATCGGACGGGCGGTGTTCCGGTACGCGGAGCGGCTGGTGTCGCACGACGCCGTGCTGCGGATGCTGGCCGACACGCGGGTGGCCGTCTACCGGCGGCTGGAGCGGCTGGCGCCCGCAGGGTTGCGGACGACCCGGCGGGGCGATCTGCTCTCGCGGCTGGTCGCCGATGTGGACGCCCTGCAGGACTACTGGGTGCGCTGGCTGCTGCCTGCCGGGGCCGCGGCGGCCGTCTCCGCTGCCTCCGTCGGGTTCACCGCCTGGCTGCTGCCCGAGGCCGGCATGACTCTCGCCGTCGGGCTGCTCGCCGCCGGGGCCGGGGTACCCCTCGTGACCGGAGCCGTGGCCCGGCGGGCTGAGCACCGGCTGGCGCCGGCCCGCGGGATGCTCGCCACCCGCGTGGCCGATCTGCTCACCGGCACCGCCGAGTCGACGGTCGCGGGCGCCCTGCCGACGCGTATCGCCGAGGCACGGGAGGCCGACCATGTGCTCACCCGGATCGCCTCCCGAGCCGCCACCGCCACCGCGCTCGGTGACGGGCTCACCGCGCTCGTCTCCGGGCTCACCGTCGCCGGCACCGCGTTCTTCGGCGCACTGGCCGTCGGGGAAGGGCGGCTGAGCGGTGTGGCCATGGCCGTCGTCGTGCTCACCCCGCTGGCCGCGTTCGAGGCGGTGCTGGGGATGCCGCCGGCCGCCCAGTTCCGCCAGCGGGTACGCAGGAGCGCGGAGCGCGTGTACGAGGTGCTGGACGCACCCGACCCCGTACGCGAACCGGAGGCGCCGGCCGAGGCGCCGGTGTCGCCGTTCCCGCTGCGGCTCGAAGGGCTCGGCGCGAGGTACGTCGGGCAGGACCGGGACGCGGTCGCCGGGCTGGATCTCACGCTCGAACAGGGGCGCAGGATCGCGGTGGTCGGTGTCTCGGGGGCCGGCAAGACGACGCTCGCGCAGGTGCTGCTGCGCTTTCTGGACGCGCGGGAAGGGATGTACACGCTGGGCGGCGTGGACGCGTACACGCTCGACGGGGACGCCGTACGGCGGCTCGTGGGGCTGTGCGCCCAGGACGCGCACCTCTTCGACAGTTCGGTCCGGGAGAACCTGCTGCTCGCCCGGAAGAGCGCGGGTGAGGCGGAGCTGCGGGACGCGCTCGCGCGGGCGCGGCTGCTCGGCTGGGCCGACGAACTGCCCGACGGGCTGGACACCCTGATCGGCGAGCAAGGGGCGCGGCTGTCCGGCGGCCAGCGTCAGCGGCTCGCGCTCGCCCGCGCGCTGCTGGCCGACTTCCCCGTCCTCGTCCTCGACGAGCCGGCGGAACACCTGGACCTGCCGACGGCCGACGCGCTCACCGCGGACCTGCTGGCCGCGACCGAGGGCCGTACCACCTTGCTGATCACCCATCGGCTGGCCGGTCTCGACGCCGTGGACGAGGTCGTCGTGCTGGCGGAGGGGCGCGTCGTGCAGCGCGGGGCCTACGCGGAACTGGCCGTGGTGGATGGTCCCTTGCGGGCGATGGTGGAGCGGGAGGCGGCGGGGGAACTGCTGGCCGGGGTCTGAGTGGTTCGCTGCGGTCGGGGAAACGACGGGGGTGTGACAGGGGCTCACCGCGCGCCACCGCCCCGGGTTGCTGTTCTCTTCTCCGTGGTCCCCTGCCGTCGGGCCGCCGTCGTGTGGCCGACCGTCGACCGGGACCGATGCCGAGTGACATCGGACGTTCGGTCGTGCGCCGACCTCCGGCTCCGGCGCAGCGCCCTCGAGTTCTTTTCTTCGCGGCCTCTCCCGTCCAGGCCCTTCTCGTACCGCTCAGCCACGTCCACAAGTCCCCGCGCCGAACACGCGGCAGCCGAGCCGCTGTTCGGCCCAGCTCCTTGACCCGTCCGGGGCACTGCGTCCCCCAGCCGTACGACTCGAGCAGGACGGCGGCGCCCGGCACGGGCCACGATCGCTGACATGGGCTTCTCTCGCCGACACCCACTGTTCGTCGTCGTGCTGCTGTGCGCCTCGGCGGTTCTGGTGCCCCGACCGACGGCGGCTGACAGCGACGCTGGTGGGGCACCGGGCGTGCCCGCAGAGGCAGGGATCAGCGGCCAGGTGGCGCGCCTGTTCGAGGAAGCGGCGGTGGCTACGCAGCGGTACGAGGCAGGGCGGCGGGCGGCGGAGGCACAGAAGACGAAGGCGGAACGACTGGAGACGCTGCTCGCCCGGGAGCGGAAGCAGATCGCGGTGCTGAACGCCGCCCTCGGACGGATCGCGCGCGCCCAGTACCGCGAGGGCGGTGGGGTGCCCTACACCGCGCAGATGCTGTTCGCGGCGGATCCGGAGGAGCTGATGCGCGGTCAACGGGCCGTCTGGCAGGCCGATCTGGCGGTCAACAACGCCGTGACCAAGAACCGTCGCGCGGAGGTGAGGCTCGCCGAGGACGAGGGGAAGGCGGCTGCGGCGTGGCGGACGTTGGACGAGTGGAAGACCGGACTCGCCGAGAACAAGCAGGCGATCCAGCAGAAGCTCGAAGAGGCGCAGTGGACCCTCCAGGGGCAGGCTGACGCGGCGGTCGCGGCCGGCGCCTGCCGGGGAGCCGTCAGGCTGGACCAGCCGCCTGGCGCGCTCTCGAACGCGTGGGTCACGCCTGTGGACACGTACGAACTCTCCGCGGGCTACGGCAGCGGCGGTGAGCGCTGGGCCAGTCAGCACACAGGGCAGGATTTCGCGGTGCCGATCGGCACGCCGGTGCGGGCCGTCGGGGCCGGGCGTGTGGTGAAGGTCTCGTGCGGGGGCCCTTTCGGCATCGAGATCGTCGTCGAACACGAGGACGGCTACTACACGCAGTACGCGCACCTCGCCGCCGTCACCGTCGACCAGGGCGAACGGGTGGCCCCGGGGCAGTGGATCGGCCAGTCGGGGACCACCGGCAACTCCACCGGACCGCACCTGCACTTCGAGGTGCGGGTCACCCCGGAGCTGGGATCGGATGTGGACCCCGTGCCGTGGCTGCGGAACCACGGGGTGGAGTTGTAGCGGGCTGCTCCGGTACGGCGTCGGTCGTGGGCGAGGGGGTTCTCGTGAGCGGAAAGCCGCTTCGTGAACAGCCCGGCGGTCGTGAGCGGAGTGGCGCTGGTGGGGCGGCGGAGGCCGGCTACAGGCGTTCCGCGAGCAGCCGCTCGATCACGACCGCCACCCCGTCCTCGTTGTTGGCCACGGTCCGGCCGGAAGCCGCCGCGAGGACGTCCGGATGCGCGTTGCCCATGGCGTACGACCGACCTGCCCAGGTGAGCATCTCGACGTCGTTCGGCATGTCACCGAAGGCGACGACCTCCTCGTGGGAGATACCGCGCTCGGCGCAGGACAGGGCGAGGGTGCTGGCCTTGGAGACGCCCGGTCCACTGATCTCCAGCAGCGCGCTGGGGCTGGATCGGGTGATCGTGGCACGGTCGCCGACGGCGAGACGGGCGGTGGCGAGGAAGTCGTCGGGGTCGATCGACGGGTGGTACGCGAGAATCTTCAGCACCGGCTCGTCGTCGGCCACACCACCCGGAGCCAGCAGTTTCTCGGCGGGCGCGAGAGCGTCGGGGATCTCCATGTGCAGTCTCGGGTACTCGGGCTCCTGATGGAAGCCGTACGTCTGCTCGACCGCGTACACCGTGCCCGGCGCGGCATCGCGCAGCAGCCGTACGGCGTCGAGGGCGTTCTCCCGCGCGAGCTCGCGGACCTTGACGAAGCGATGGGCGCCCGGGCCGCCGTGCAGGTCGACCACGGCGGCGCCGTTTCCGCAGATCGCGAGGCCGTGGCCGTGGACGTGTTCGCTGACCACGTCCATCCAGCGGGCCGGGCGGCCGGTGACGAAGAAGACCTCGACGCCGGCCTCCTCGGCGGCCGCGAGGGCGGCGACGGTGCGGGGGGAGACCGACTGGTCGTCGCGGAGCAGGGTGCCGTCGAGATCCGTGGCTATCAGCCGGAGCGGGACGGTCGGGGCCGGGGTCTCGGGCTGTCTCGTCGCTGAGGTCACGGACCCCATTGTCGCGCATATGCGCGCACGGTCGTGCGGGCGCCTGCACAGGTGAGTGATTACCGCTCCGGGCCGCCGGCCGCGAGCGCTGTCACGACCGGCTGGGCCCGCGCTCCTACGGAGAGGGCCGTGCCCGCCCCGGCCGCGACGCTGAGGGCGCTCTCAGGCCAGCTGGGCGGGTGCCTCCATGGCGATCCGCTCGAAGACCTTCTCGTCCGCGGCGAAGTCCGAGTCCGGGATCGGCCAGTGGATGACGATGTCGGTGAAGCCCAGCTCGGCGTGGCGGCCCGCGAAGTCCACGAACGCGTCCAGTGACGCCAGCGGTCGACCGCGGTCCGGGGTGAACCCCGTGAGGAGGATCTTGTCGAGCCGGGCCGCGTCCCGGCCGAGTGCGGCGGCCGTGTCGGCCAGCCTCTCGACCTGCCCGCGAATGGCCTGAACCGACTGCTCGGGGGTGCCCGACTCGAAGAGCTTGGGGTCTCCGGTGGTCACCCACGCCTGCCCGTAGCGCGCGGCCAGCCGCATTCCGCGCGGCCCGGTGGCGGCCACGGCGAAGGGCAGCCGGGGGCGCTGGACGCAGCCGGGGATGTTGCGCGCCTCGTGGGCGGAGTAGTGGTCGCCCTCGTACGAGACGGAGTCCTCGGTGAGCAGCCGGTCGAGGAGGGGGACGAACTCGGCGAGCCGGTCGGCGCGCTCACGCGGTGTCCACGGCTCCTGGCCGAGCGCGGTGGCGTCGAAGCCGGTGCCGCCCGCGCCGACACCGAGGGTGACCCGGCCGCCCGAAATGTCGTCGAGGGAGATCAGCTCCTTGGCGAGGGTCACCGGGTGGCGGAAGTTCGGCGAGGTCACGAGCGTGCCGAGGCGCAGACGGTCGGTGACGGCGGCTGCGGCGGTCAGGGTCGGCACGGCACCGAACCACGGCCCGTCCCGGAAGGTCCGCCATGACAGGTGGTCGTACGTGAACGCGGTGTGGAACCCGAGCTGCTCGGCCCGCTGCCACGTGTCACGGCCGCCCTCGTGCCAGCGGAGGTAAGGCAGGATCACGGTGCTCAGACGCAGACTCATACGTCGAGCGTAAGGGCAGCCGTCGGATGGTCCCGCTCAGTGCGACTCGGGGAACCGCAGGTAGTGGGGCGGAACCGCCTCCGTCAGCCACACCCCGTTGTCGCTGACGCGGAAGACGTGGCCGTCGCGGTGCATGGCACCCGCGTCCACGGAGAGCACGACGGGCCGGCCGCGGCGGGCGCCGACGCGGGTGGCGGTCTCGCGGTCGGGTGAGAGGTGCACGTCGTGCCGGTTCATGGCGCGCAGGCCTTCGGCGCGGATCGCGCCCGCATAGGCCGCCACGGTCCCGTGGTAGAGGTACGGCGGCGGGGTCGCCGGGGGAAGGCCGAGGTCGACCTCGACGGTGTGGCCCTGGCTGGCGCGGATCCGCTCACCCTCGACGGCGAAGCGCTGCTTGTCGTTGGCCTCGACCACGTGGTCGAGCTCCGCCCTGGTGAAGCCGAAGCCGTGTGCGGCGGCCGCCTCGATGAGCGTGTCGATCCCGACCCAGCCGCCCTCGTCGAGCGTCAGGCCGATGCGCTCCGGCTGGTGTCGGAGGTGTTTGGAGAGGTACTTCGACACTCTCACGGTACGTCGTTCGTTCATCCCGCCAGCGTGCCTGGCGAGACCCGTGTCACGCACTTGAATTTGATCCGGATGTTTGATCCACAGCCAAGTGCAGTTATCCACAGGGGTATTGAGGATTCTGTGGACAACTGGTCGTGAAATTCAGGATGATTAGTCAATTTTGCTACTTTTATTCATATTTGACGCGAGGGCGTCCAAGGTACGCGCCTGTACCTCTCGTTCGGCTGCCGCCGTGATGAAGGCCGAAGTCTGCGCCGGACCAACCAGCTTCTCCACGGCTCGCATTGTGGACAGCGGGATCCGGACGGAACACGAGTCGTCCGCAGGTTCGGCGACCGGTGCGATGTCCAGGTGCCGACGCAGCTGCCGTGTCGCGAACAGTCGCATCGCGCGAGCGAGTTCGGCGTCCACTGTCTGCTGGGCCAGCGGCCGCAGCCGTCGTACGAGCGTCGCCGCCTCGACCGTGTCGGCCTCGGTGGGTGGCTGATGCGCTCCGATGTAGCGAGCGAACACGTGCTCGGTGGTGAACTCCAGGAAACGGGCGGCGATGTGCTCGACCTGTCCCCGCAACTCCCTTAGATGACCGGCGATCGCGGACAGCGGTACCCCGGCCTCGTGCAATTCGGCTGCCACAGCAAGCTCTTGGGGGCTCGGCACGAGAAAGAGGTCTTTCTCGCCGGGCACCTGCTCCAGCACACCCAGCTCGACCGCGTCCGCCACCGCCGCTTCGTCCGGAGCGCCGCCGAACCGCTCGACCAGCTCGGCCCGCGAGATTCGTACGGCCTCCTCGTCGGTCCACGGCCCGTCGACCTCCGCGGCCAGGCCGAGCACCCCGCCGAGTCCGCGGCCCGTGTCCCAGGCTTCCAGAAGCTCCTTGATGGAAGCCAGGGTGTAGCCGCGGTCCAGGAGGTCGGCGATCTGGCGCAGTCTGGTCAGATGTGTGTCCGAATAAATGTTCGCCCGGCCGCGCCGCTCGGGGCGGGGGAGCAGTCCGCGGTCCTGGTAGGCGCGGATCGTCCGGACCGTGGCGCCGCTGCGGTGCGCCAGATCCTCGATGCGATACGCGGCCCCGGCCGGTTCGTCGTTCACGGTTCTCGTGCCTCCATTTCTGCCTCGCCGTGCCGTCAGCCGACGGCTGGGCCGATGCCCCCGTGCGCTCGCGCCCGCCGCCGTACGTGCCGTGGCTCGCGCCCGCCGCCGTACGTGCCGTGGGCGGCTTCGCCGGATACTCGACCGCCCTGCACAGCGACCACTTCTGCGACGGCTGGCAGGAGTGGTGCAGATGCGCGGGACGGCCCGCGCCGAGCTTCTTCCACCCGGGAACAGGCCCTTGCGTACCGCCCTGTTGTGCGCAGCGAGTGAGTAGCGCAGGCGTCCAGCGAGCCTCGGGTCGTGCCGTATGCGACAGACAGCGCCCCCGCGTTCGCCGGCGAACGCGGGGACCGCCATGCCCGTGATCCGCCGGGCCTCAGGGGCAACTCACTGCCCTGGGGGGCTTTCTGCCTCGTGAACCGTCCCTTGACGGTGGCAGGAGCGAGCCCGGCCACTGGCACACCCCGAACGGTCTTGGGTGCACTGGGCGCCCGCTTCCACGGCCAAGCGGCGGCACGGAGCCCGTCCGTGGTCCAGCCCTGGTGGGGCGTGTCCCTCACGACTTGATCTGCCGGACGCGGCCAGGGGCGGTTGGGAGGCCCTGAACCATCTCTCTGGTGAATCAGGGGCTCCCGCGCCGACGCCGTAAAGGCAGATCCTGCGCGGGGCGATCACGTGATGCCCTTTCTCGTCCTGCTCGTTCCGGTGTCTCACAGCGGCGGCTCCAGCCGGGCGAGCGCCCGCAGCGCCCGCGGGGCGAACCGGGACATGAAGCGGCCGCCATGTGCTTCCGGGGTGACGGGGACGACCGCCTGGTTGCGGACGACCGCGCGCAGGACGGCGTCCGCGACCTTCTCCGGCGGGTAGTTCCGCAGTCCGTACAGCCTCGTCGTCTTCCGCTGACGGCGCTTCTCCTCCTCGGCGTCGACGCCGACGAAGCGCGCGGTCGAGGTGATGTTGGTGTTGACGATGCCGGGGCAGATCGCCGACACCCCGATGCCCTGCCCGGCCAGCTCCGCGCGCAGGCACTCGCTCAACATCAGGACGGCCGCCTTGGAGGTGCTGTACGCGGGCAGCGATCTGGAGGGCAGATACGCGGCGGCCGAGGCGGTGTTGACGATGTGGCCGCCCTGGCCGCGCTCGGCCATCTGCCTGCCGAACAGCCGGCAGCCGTGGATCACGCCCCACAGATTGACGTCGAGAACCTTCCGCCAGTCCTCGGGAGTGGTGTCGAGGAAGGACCCAGACAGTCCGATTCCCGCGTTGTTCACCAGCACGTCGACCACGCCGTACTCGGTGGCGACCTTCTCGGAGAGTTTCTCCATGGCCTGTTCGTCCGAGACGTCGATCGCCTCGGCCCAGGCGTCGGGCGCGCCGATCAGCCTGGACAACTCCGCGGTGCGGGCCGCTCCTTCGGCGTCCAGGTCGACGGCGACGACGCGTGCCCCGGCTTCGGCGAACGCGAAGGCTGTGGCCCGGCCGATGCCGCCGGCCGCTCCGGTGACCAGCACCAACTGCCCACCGAACCGGTCCGTGTACTTCCCGGTGGCCACCGGTGCGGGGCGTCCACCCTCGGTTGCCGTGACGAACTCCGTGATCCAGGCCGCCAGTTGATCCGGCCGCGTGCGCGGGACCCAGTGCTTGGCGGGCAGGGTGCGGCGGAGGAGCTGCGGGGCCCACGACTCCAGGTCCTCGTAGAGCTGCTCGGAGAGGAACTGGTCCCCCAGAGGTGTGATGAGCTGCACGGGCGCGTGGGCGTACGCGTCGTCACGGGGGCGGGCCAGACGGGCACGCATGTTGTCCCGGTACAGCCATGCCCCGTGCGCGGCGTCCGTGGGCAGCGACGGGCTCGGGTAGTCGCCCCGGGGCAGCTTCTCGGCCCGCCGGACCAGGCCGGGCCACTGTCTGCCGAGAGGGCCTCGCCAGGCGAGCTCGGGCAGCACGGGCGTGTGCAGCACGTAGATGTACCAGGACTTGGCGCCCTGGCCGAGGAGCTGACCGATCCGGCGCGGGGTCGGGCGCTTCACCCGCCGTTTGATCCAGTGCCCCAGGTGGTCGAGGGAGGGGCCGGACATCGAGGTGAAGGACGCGATGCGCCCCTCGGTGCGCTCGACCGTCGCGAACTCCCAGCCCTGCACGGAACCCCAGTCGTGCCCCACCAGGTGTACGGGGTGGCCGGGGCTGACCGCGTCCACGACCGCCAGGAAGTCGTCCGTCAGCTTCTCCAGCGTGAACCCGCCGCGCAACGGCTCGGGTGCCGTCGATCCGCCGTGGCCGCGCACGTCGTACAGCACTACGTGGAAGCGCTCCGCGAGCCGTACGGCGACCTCGGACCAGACCTCCTTGGTGTCGGGGTAACCATGCACGAGCACCACGGTCGGCTGCTCGGGGTCGCCCAGCTCGGCGACGCACAACTCGACCCCGCCCGAGCGCACCCGGCGCTTCCGCGCGTCTTCGAGCGTCACTGCACCCGTCACGTCTCCCCCTTCGGTCATCGGTACTTCTCCTCCGCCCACCGCCGGACGTGCGGCAGATCGTCGTCCAGCCAGAACGCGCTCTCCTCGGCATCTGCGGAGTCGGTGACGACCAGGATCTCCTCGAACTTCGCGCCCGTGCCCCGGAAGCCGAGGTGGGGCTCGACGGCCCACAGCCCCGGCTGCGGCGGGTGGTCGGAGAACCGGTACGGCGACCACAGTGGCGACCAGCCGTCGCGGTGTCCGCGCAGCGCGTCGGCCGCCAGGCCCTTCAGGGACTGTGTGCCGAACCCGAACACATGCGGTGACCAGCGGCGTTCCTTCACCCGGTCCACCTTGTGCGCGATGACACCGAAGGGGTAGGCGCGATGCCGGTTGGCATATCCCTGGCGGATCATGAGGCGGTCCACGTCCTCGTAGATCTCGCGCAGCGACCGACGCTCGCGCACCTCGCGCAGGATCAGCTCGCGGTGTGCTCCAAGGTCCGTCATCAGCTTGTCGTGCAGGGGGCTTGGCCCGAGGCAGCCCGAATAGCCGATGTCCGCCGTGTGGCCCTTGTATATGGGGGCCATGTCGAGGATGAAGGGCATGCCCGCTTCGAGGCGGCGGTCGGTGGGGAAGAACTGCAGTGGTACACGGAAGTCCACGAATGCCGTGCGGTCTCCGAACCAGGCGAACGGCAGGTGGAACCAGTCCTGTACGCCGCGCTCCCGCAGCCAGTGGCGCTGCATGCGCGCGGCCTCGCGCTCGGTCATGCCCGGTTTCAGCTGGGCCGCGACCGCTTCTGCGCACTCGTACGCCAGGGTCTGGACGTGCCTGAATCCCTGCAGTTCCGCGGCGAGTCGGCCTGTCGGTGCCGAGGTCATGTCACTGCCCCACCCGTCTTCGTCGACTACGGTCCGTGTTCGCAATGTGACAGCAATGAATGTGACAGTGATTGGCGGCTGCGTCAATGGGTGGGTGCTGGGCTGTGGAGAACCGTCGGCCACGGAGACAGACGGGAGGCGGGCACGGAGACAGGCGCGAATGCGGGCACGAAACGGCGACGCCGGTCGTTCAACACACGACGGCCGCTGCCACGCGGCTCGGCTCCGTCGGCTTGTTCGACCTCAGGGTGACCCCTAGGGGGACCGGCGGTGGATGCCCCCTACGGGCCCGTACGACTCGAGGGTGACGCCGAGACAGCTCTGCGGGGTGACGACCGCAGCGGTCCGCACCCCTAATGTCTAAATCGTGACTGTGATCGCGACCGAAAGCCTGAGCAAGCGGTTCCCGAGGGTGACCGCTCTTGACCGGCTCTCCATGGACATCGGACCCGGTGTGACGGGACTCGTCGGTGCCAATGGCGCCGGCAAGTCCACACTGATCAAAATCCTGCTGGGTCTGTCCCCCGCCTCGGAGGGCCGGGCCGAGGTGCTCGGCCTCGACGTCGCCACCAACGGCGGCGCCATCCGCGAGCGCGTGGGGTACATGCCGGAGCACGACTGCCTGCCGCCCGACGTCTCGGCCACCGAGTTCGTCGTGCACATGGCCCGCATGTCCGGGCTCCCGCCGACCGCCGCACGTGAGCGCACCGCGGACACGCTGCGCCACGTCGGCCTGTACGAGGAGCGGTACCGCCCCATAGGCGGCTACTCCACGGGCATGAAACAGCGAGTGAAGCTCGCCCAGGCCCTGGTGCACGACCCGCAGCTGGTATTCCTGGACGAGCCGACCAACGGCCTGGACCCGGTCGGTCGGGACGAGATGCTCGGCCTGATCCGCCGCATCCACACCGACTTCGGCATCTCGGTGCTGGTCACCTCCCACCTGCTCGGCGAGTTGGAACGCACCTGCGACCACGTCGTCGTGGTCGACGGCGGCAAGCTCCTGCGGTCGAGCTCCACCAGAGACTTCACCCAGAACACGGCGACCCTCGCGATCGAGGTCACCGACAGCGACGAGCACCCCGACGGCACTGGCGCGCTGCGTGAGGCGCTTCACTCGCGCGGGGTGACCGTCTCCGACGGAAGCGGCCTCCCGGGAGCAGGACACATCCTGCTGCTCACCGCCCAGGGCGAGGAGACCTACGACCTGGTCCGCGACCTCGTCGCCGACCTGGGGCTCGGCCTGGTCCGCATGGAGCAGCGCAGGCACCAGATCGCCGAGGTCTTCCAGGACAACGACGAGCAGACGGGCACCCGGAGCGCCCAGGACGCAGGGAAGGAGGCGGTCGGCCATGGCGGTTGAGCAGCACGGTGCACAGGCACCGGCCCTCGACGGTGGACAGCCCGCCCGCACGGGCGAGCAGAGCCGCATCCACAACATCGGATACCGCTCCTACGACGGCGCCCGCCTAGGCCGCGCCTACGCCCGCCGCTCGTTGTACTCGCAGTCCCTGCGCGGCGCGTACGGACTGGGCCGCTCGGTCAAGTCCAAGGTGCTGCCCATGCTGCTGTTCGCGGTGATGTGCGTGCCGGCGGCCATCATGGTGGCGGTCTCGGTCGCCACCCAGGCCAACGACCTGCCCATCAAGTACACCGACTACGCGGTCATCATGCAGGCCGTCATCGGCCTGTACGTCGCCTCCCAGGCACCGCAGTCCGTCTCGCGCGACCTGCGCTTCAAGACCGTTCCGCTGTACTTCTCGCGCCCGATCGAGACCGCCGACTACGTCCGCGCGAAGTTCGCGGCGCTGACGTCGGCGCTCTTCATCCTGACCGCGGTGCCTCTGCTCGTGCTCTATGTGGGTGCGTTGCTGGCCGAGCTCGACTTCACCGACCAGACCAAGGGACTCGCGCAGGGACTGGTGTCCGTGGCACTGCTCTCGCTCCTCTTCGCAGGCATCGGCCTGGTGATCTCGGCGGTGACCCCGCGCCGTGGTTTCGGCATCGCGGCCGTCATCGCTGTCCTGACCATCTCCTACGGGGCCGTGTCGGTCGTCCAGGCCATCGCCGATGTCCAGTCCAGCGCAGACGCGGTGCCCTGGCTCGGTCTCTTCTCGCCCATCACGCTGATAGACGGCGTACAGACCGCCTTCCTGGGTGCCACCTCCGCCTTCCCCGGCGGACACGGGCCCTCCAGCGGGCAGGGAGCCCTCTACCTCCTCGTCGTCCTGGGTCTCATCGCCGGTTCCTACGGCCTGCTGATGCGCCGCTACCGAAAGGTCGGGCTGTGACCACGCTCAACATCGACCACGTCTCACGCTGGTTCGGCAACGTGGTGGCGGTCAACGACGTCACGATGACGATCGGCCCCGGTGTCACCGGCCTGCTGGGCCCGAACGGCGCCGGCAAGTCCACGCTCATCAACATGATGGGCGGCTTCCTCGCCCCCTCCACGGGCTCCGTCACACTGGACGGCACACCGGTGTGGCGCAACGAGCAGATCTACAAGCACATCGGCATCGTCCCCGAGCGCGAGGCGATGTACGACTTCCTCACGGGCCGCGAGTTCGTCGTCGCCAACTCCGAGTTGCACGGCTTCGGGGCGAAGGCCGCACAGCGGGCGCTCGCCACGGTGGAGATGGAGTACGCGCAGGACCGCAAGATCTCGACGTACTCCAAAGGCATGCGCCAGCGCGTGAAGATGGCGTCCGCGCTGGTCCACGAACCGTCCCTGCTCCTGCTGGACGAGCCGTTCAACGGCATGGACCCGCGCCAGCGCATGCAGCTCATGGACCTTCTGCGGCGCATGGGCGACGAGGGCCGCACGGTGCTGTTCTCGTCCCACATCCTCGAAGAGGTCGAGCAGTTGGCGGCCCACATCGAGGTGATTGTCGCCGGACGGCACGCGGCGAGCGGTGACTTCCGGCGTATCCGCCGCCTGATGACCGACCGTCCGCACCGCTATCTGGTGCGCTCCAGCGACGACCGGGCCCTGGCCGCCGCGCTGATCGCCGACCCGTCGACCGCCGGGATCGAAGTGGACCTGGCCGAGGGCGCGCTGCGTATCCAGGCCGTCGACTTCGGCCGGTTCACGGCCCTGTTGCCGAGGGTGGCCCGGGACCACGGCATCCGTCTGCTCACGGTCTCGCCGTCGGACGAGTCCCTCGAGTCCGTCTTCTCGTATCTCGTAGCGGCGTAGGAGGCCGAAGATGTACGACCCCACAGTCGCCCGGCTCACCTACCGGGCCCTGCTCGGCCGCCGTCGGGCCCTCATTCTCAGTGCGCTGCCCGCCTTGCTGATCGTGCTCTCCGTGGCCGTGCGTGCCCTGAGTGGCGCCGACGACCAGGTGGCCGTAGACCTCCTCGGCGGGTTCGCGCTCGCCACGATGGTGCCGATCATCGGCGTCATCGCGGGAACGGGCGCGATCGGACCGGAGATCGATGACGGCTCGGTGGTGTATCTGCTGGCCAAGCCGGTGAAGCGGCCGACGATCATCTTCACCAAGCTGATCGTGGCGATCGCCGTGACCATGGCGTTCTCGGCCGTACCGACACTGCTCGCGGGCCTGATCCTGAACGGCAACGGACAGCAGATCGCGGTCGCCTACACCGTGGCGGCGCTGGTCGCCTCGATCGCGTACGCGGCGATGTTCCTGCTCCTCGGGACGATCACCCGGCACGCGGTCGTCTTCGGACTCGTGTACGCACTCGTCTGGGAGACCCTCTTCGGGTCCCTGGTGGACGGGGCACGCACGCTCAGTGTCCAGCAGTGGGCGCTCGCCGTCGCCCAAAAAGTCACCGACGGCGGTCTCGTGACGTCCGACGTGGGGCTGCCGACCGCGGTGGTTCTGCTGACGGTGGTCACGGCGGGTGCGACCTGGTACGCGGGGCAGAAGCTGCGGACGCTGAAGCTGGCCGGCGAGGAGTGACGGAACCCTCCGGGGCTCTCGGCCCCGGAGGCTCACCCTTCCTTGATCTTGACAGGGGCTTCACGCTCGTCCAGGCAGACCGAACGAGCGCAAAACGAAGGGCACAAGCGGCCAGGAGGGGCGGCCAGGAGAGCAGGAGGAACGGGGATGGCAACGGAGGTGTCGCCCGAAGGCGGCGAGGCACAGGGCGCGCTGACCGACAGCACGGTCGGGGACGGATCGGGCTCTGCGGTTGCACCGGGTGCCGGGGGCGGAGCCACAGCCGGAGCGGCTATCGGGGCCGGCGCGGGTTCCGGTGGAGTGCCGGGCGCCAAGGGGGGATCCGGACCCACGTCGGAATCGGGCGTCCGGGCCGAGGCCGGTGCCGGGAACGCGAGCGAGGGTGTCTGGGACGACACCGTTCTGGACGAGGACTTCATACGGTCCGCCGAGACGGCCGAACCGTCGGCGCGGGCCCGGATGCTCGCGGCGCGCTGGCGGCAGCAGGCCCCCGATCCCCAGCCCTGGCGCTCGGACGAGCCGCCGGCCGGGTGGTTCTTCAGCAAGGCGCGACGCCGCAGGTGGCGCCGCCGATGACCGCTCGTCGTGGCCGTGGCCCTTGCGACGGATATTCGGTGGCGGGCAACTCGGCCGCCGGGCACAGTGGTTGATGTCGAGGTCGCCGGGTCGCGCCGGTGCCACGTTCTGGGAGAGGAGCCCGGCTATGCTGTCCTTCAGGTGCAGTACGTCGAGTTCCCGGCGGGGCAGCTCATGGCGGGCTCCGGAGTAGTTACCCCTCCGTCGAGTCCGTCCCCCCAGTGGGGAGCTGCCCGGGGCGGCCGCTTCGAGCGCGCGAATCGCTTCGCGTGGGCCGCCCACCCGGAGGATTGGCTGAGTGGTAAGGCACCGGCTTGCTAAGCCGTGGTCGGGTTTTGCCCGCGCACGTTCGATTCGTGCATCCTCCGCCGTCTCGCTGTCGCTGTGACTTGGCCCAGGTTGTGG
Organism: Streptomyces europaeiscabiei; assembly: GCF_001550375.1. Classification (GTDB taxonomy): domain Bacteria; phylum Actinomycetota; class Actinomycetes; order Streptomycetales; family Streptomycetaceae; genus Streptomyces; species Streptomyces europaeiscabiei. The sequence continues at coordinate 106,079 of NZ_LRTR01000276.1, forward strand.
GCTTTGGGGGTACGTAGAGGGAGGCTCGTGGGGGTGTGCTTGCCCTCGGGGGCCTTCTTGAGAGAGCTCAGCGGTCCGTGCTGGTGCTGAACGGGGTGGGTGTTCTGCTCACCGGCGTTGCAGGGTGACTGCGCGTCCTTGCTGTAGTCGGCTCCCCCACCACCGCGTGCCTCGCTGTTGTCGTCACCACCCGCCACCGCGCGCTCACTCTGCTGTCGGCTCCCCGCTGTCGTGCCGCTCGATGTCGACGGGCACACCGCCACCGAAGCCCTCAGCGTGGCCGGCTCCCGTCAGGCCGGGGTTCGCGAGGCGAACCCCCTGGCGTCGGCCAACCCCCATCGGCGTCGCTTCGCCGGGGCGTTCAAGGGGTGTCGGCTTCTAGCTCAGCAGGCGTTCCAGTACCTCGGCGATGCCGTCGTCCTCGTTGGAGGAGGTCACTTCGTCGGCGATGGCCTTGAGGTCGGCGTGGGCGTTGGCCATGGCTACGCCGTGGGCGGACCAGGTGAACATCGGGATGTCGTTGGGCATGTCGCCGAAAGCGATGGTGTCGGTGCGCTTCGCGCCGAGGCGGCGGGCGGCGAGGGAGAGGCCGGTGGCCTTGGTGAGGCCGAGGGGAAGGAGCTCGACGATGCCCTCGCCGGCCATGGCGACCGTGACGAAGCCGCCGGCGGCCTGGCGGGAGGCTTCGGCGAGCTCGTCGGAGGTCAGTGTGGGGTGCTGTATGTAGATCTTGTTCAGCGGAGCTGCCCAGAGGTCGGACACGTCTGTGAGCGGGGTGGTGGGCAGTTTGCCGTGCAGGGCGTAGCCGGCGCCGACCAGTATTTCGCCCTCCAGACCCGCCTGGCTGGCGGCCAGGTGCAGGGGTCCGACCTCCGCCTCGATCTTGGCGAGGGCCACGGCGGCGAGCTGCCGGTCCAGGGTGACGGCCGTGAGCAGCCGGTGCTCTCCGGCGTCGTAGACCTGGGCGCCCTGGCCGCAGACGGCCAGTCCCCGGTAGCCGAGGTCGTCGAGGATGTGGCGGGTCCAGGGGACCGCCCGGCCGGTGACGACGATGTGGGTGGCGCCCGCCGCGGTGGCCGCGGCGAGCGCCTCACGGGTGCGCGGGGAGACCGAGTCGTCGGAGCCCAGGAGCGTTCCGTCGAGATCGGTCGCGATCAGCTTGTACGGAAAGCCCGAGGGCTGCACGGACCGTTCGGAAACCTTGGACGCCTCGGACGCCGTGGTCTTCCCGGAGTCCGAGGAGCCCTCGGGGGCAGCCGTTTCGCTCACTTGGCTACCGGCTCCAACACCTCGCGGCCGCCCAGGTAGGGGCGCAGGACCTCGGGGACGTGGACGGAGCCGTCGGCCTGCTGGTGGTTTTCCAGGATCGCCACGATCGTGCGCGGGACGGCGCAGAGCGTGCCGTTGAGCGTGGCCAGCGGCTTGATCTGCTTGCCGTCACGGACACGGATCTGCAGACGGCGCGACTGGAACTCCGTGCAGTCGGAGGTCGAGGTCAGCTCGCGGTACTTGCCCTGGGTCGGGATCCACGCCTCGCAGTCGAACTTGCGCGAGGCCGAGGAGCCGAGGTCGGCGGAGGCGACGTCGATGACACGGAAGGGCAGTTCCAGCGACGTCAGCCACTGCTTCTCCCAGTCCAGCAGGCGCTGGTGCTCGGCCTGGGAGTCCTCCGGCGCGACGTACGAGAACATCTCGACCTTGTCGAACTGGTGGACGCGGAAGATGCCGCGGGTGTCCTTGCCGTGCGAACCGGCCTCGCGGCGGAAGCAGGGGGAGAAGCCCGCATAGCGCAGTGGGAGGCGGTCGGCGTCGATGATCTCGTCCATGTGGTACGCCGCGAGCGCGACCTCGGAGGTGCCGACCAGGTACAGGTCGTCCTTGTCGAGGTGGTAGACGTCCTGGGCGGCCTGGCCGAGGAAGCCCGTTCCGGCCATCGACTGCGGGCGGACCAGCGCCGGGGTCAGCATCGGGGTGAAGCCGGCCGCGGTGGCCTGGGCGATCGCCGCGTTGACCAGGGCGAGTTCGAGGAGGGCGCCGACGCCCGTCAGGAAGTAGAAGCGCGAACCGGAGACCTTGGCGCCGCGCTCGGTGTCGATGGCACCGAGGATCGTGCCGAGCTCCAGGTGGTCCTTCGGCTCGAAGCCCTCGGCCGTGAAGTCACGGATCTCGCCGTGCGTCTCCAGCGTGACGAAGTCCTCCTCGCCGCCGACGGGGACGTCGGGGTGGACGAGGTTGCCGAGCTGGAGGAGGAGTTCCTGGGTCTCGGTGGCGGCCATGTCGCGCTCGGCGTCGGCGGCCTTGACGTTGGCCTTGAGCGTTTCGGCGCGCTTGAGCAGCTCGGCCTTCTCGTCGGCGGAGGCCTTGGGGATCAGCTTGCCGAGCGATCGCTGCTCGGCGCGGAGCTCGTCGAAGCGGACGCCGGAGGACCTGCGCCGCTCGTCGGCGGACAGGAGGGAGTCGACGAGCGCGACGTCCTCTCCACGGGCGCGCTGGGACGCGCGCACACGGTCGGGGTCCTCACGGAGCAGGCGAAGGTCAATCACCCCGCAAGGCTACCGGTGCGTGGTTCCGGCCCACGACTCGAATTCGCTCCGCGCCACTTCTGTGTTGATTTGACCCAAATGTCGATCGCGGCGGCCGGAGGGAGTGGAGGGCGGTGAAGGGTGGTGTGTGGGTGCCGGTAAAAGTCAATGAATGGGGTTCGACCCCCTGAAAGGGGGTGCAGGTGTGGCGACTGGTTGACTCGACTTCCTTGTGCCGCACGGGACTTGGGGATCGACTGTCCACAGAAGTCCACAGTGCCGCAGAGTTATCCACAGGCTGTGTGAAAGATCTGTGGATCGAGAGAAAGATCATTGGGGTAGCGGGCCGTCGACTTGAGGATTCCCGACTCAAACCACCTTCACGCCCACTTTCGAGTGGATTCGCGGGTGAATGGGTAGCTCTAAAGGATTGACGGGAGGGGACGCGTGGACGAAGGGTGACCTACGGGGTTGTGGACGCAGTCGGGCCCATGAAGGGGATTTGTCGACTACGTGGCGATGTGTTGTCGACTTGTCCCCAGGTCGAGAAGCCGCCCTGTGGATAACTTCTGTGGACAAAGAAAATAGGCAGGTAGGACCGGCGGCAGGCAGGCCCGGAATCGACTCCGTGGAATCGACTCCCGGGACGGGCTCCCTGGGACGGGCTCCCTAGAACCGGCAGCCCTGGGACGGGCGTCCTAGAACCGGCAGCCCTGGGACGGGCTTCCTAGAACCGGCCGTCCTGGCAGCGCGCCACCCAGTCCGCCGCGGCCACGAACTCGGCGTCGGAGGTGCCCGGCAGAGTGGGCCGGATCTTCGCGGTGGCGGCATCCGCACGCGGGTACGAACCGAGGAAGCGGACCTGGAGGCAGATCCGCTTGAGGCCCATCAGCGCCTCGGCCACCCGGCGGTCGGAGATATGGCCTTCGGCGTCGATGGCGAAGCAGTAGTTGCCGATGCCCTCGCCGGTCGGTCGGGACTGCAGCAGCATGAGGTTGACGCCACGGACGGCGAACTCGCCGAGCAGGTCGCGCAGTCCGCCGGGGTGGTCGTCGCGCTGCCAGATGACGACGGAGGTCTTGTCGGAGCCCGTCGGGGCGGCGGGCCGGGCGGGGCGGCCGACCAGAACGAACCGGGTCTGGGCGTTCTCCGCATCGTGGATCTCGGTCTGCAGCGCCTCCAGGCCGTACCGCGAGGCCGCGAACTCACCGGCGAAAGCGGCGTCGTAGCGGCCTTCCTGGACGAGGCGGGCGCCGTCGGCGTTCGAGGCGGCGGACTCCCAGACGACGTCGGGCGAGAGGTTGGCCTTCATCCAGTTGCGCACCTGTGGCTGGGCGGCCGGGTGCGCGGTGACCGTCTTGATCTCCGAGAGCTTGGTACCCGGCCTGACCAGCAGCGCGAAGGTGATCGAGAGGAGCACCTCGCGGTAGATCATCAGCGGGGCGCCGGCGACCAGCTCGTCGAGCGTGGTCGTGATGCCGCCTTCCACGGAGTTCTCGATCGGGACGAACGCGGCCTCGGCCTCGCCGTTGCGGACGGCGTCGAGTGCGGCGGGGACGGACACCTTCGGGACGAGCTCGCGGGTCGCGGACTCCGGCAGCGTGCGCAGGGCGACCTCGGTGAAGGTGCCCTCGGGGCCGAGGTACACGTAGCTGGCTGGCATGGACTCACCCTAATGGGCCTCGCCTGGCCCCGGCGCACTATCCCGTCCCCACCACCCCTGAGAGCGACGTACGGCCCTGTGGGCGCCCGCACGCCTCCTCGGAACGCGGCGGGTCAGGACCGGGCAGGGCGAGGCCGGGCGAGGCGATCGAAGGGTGACCCAGCCTCCTCCCGCGGGCCAACCCTCCAGTCGGCTAGCCCTCCAGCAACCCCTGCCCCACGTACTCCCCCTTCGCCGCGCCCCCCGGCACCGCGAAGAGGCCGCTGGACTCGTGGCGGATGAACTTCGAAAGGGCGTCGCCGCGGTCGAGTTTGCGTTGGACGGTGACGAAGCCGCGGAGAGGGTCGGCCTGCCAGCAGACGAAGAGGAGACCGGCGTCGGGGACACCCTTCGCGTCGATGCCGTCGTGGAAGGAGAACGGGCGACGGAGCATGGCCGCGCCGCCGTTCTGGTCGGGGCGGGTGATCCGGGCGTGCGCGTTGATCGGGACGAGGAGATTGCCCTGGGCGTCGGTCTTCTCCAGGTCCATCGCGGTCGTCTCGATCGCCTTCGTGCCCCCGCTCAGCGGCGCGCCGTCGGACTTCCGGCGCCCGATGACGTCCTCCTGCTCCTTGACCGAGAGGTGCTCCCAGTCGTCGAGGAGCATGCGGATGCGGCGGACGACGGCATACGAGCCGTTCGCCATCCATGCCGGGTCCGAGCCACCTGCGGAAGGCACGAAGATCCGCTCGTCGAAGTCGGACTCGGTCGGCTTCGGGTTGCGGGTGCCGTCGATCTGCCCCATCAGGTTGCGGGCCGTCATGGGGTGGGCCGTGGCGCCCGGCGAACGGTTGAAGCCGTTCATCTGCCACCGCACCCGGGCCGCCCTGCCAGCGTCCTTCTGGATGGCGCGCAGGGCGTGGAAGGCGACGAGTGCGTCGTCGGCCCCGATCTGCACCCACAGATCGCCGTTGCTCCGTGTCCTGTCGAGCTGGTCCGAGGAGAAGTCGGGCAGCGGGTCCAGGGATTCCGGGCGCTGCTTCTCCAGGCCGGTACGGGCGAAGAAGCTGTGCCCGAAGCCGAAGGTGACCGTCAACGACGACGGCCCTGCGTCACGGGCGACATCCGTGTCGTCCTGGGCCGCGGCCTCGCCCGCCATCAGCCGCCGGGCCGTCTCCGACCAGCGGCGCAGCAGAGCGGCGGCCTCCTTGCGTCCTGCCCCGGCGGCCAGATCGAACGCGACGAGGTGGCCGCGTGCCTGGAGGGGGGTGGTGATCCCGGGCTGATGTTTCACGTGAAACATCACCTCCCCGGCGCCGAGGGAGGACAGAGGGGCGACCTTCTCGGTGGAGGAGGACGAGGAGGACCCGGCCGCGTATCCGGCGGCGCCGCCTGCCGCGCCCAGCGCAAGGCCGGTCGCGCCGGCGGTGCCCAGAAGGAGGCGACGCGAGATCGTTCCACCAGGCGGTGGGATGTTGTTCTCCCGCCGCGACTCCGAGGGGCTGGACGGCGACTGCGCGTCGTTCGTGGTCGCTCGCGCCCGCGCGGCGGCAGCTGTGGGTTCAGCATCGCCCCGCGTCCCTTCAGGGGTGGCGGAGTCGCCGTCGACAAGGTCCTGGTCAGCCATGATGTGTTTCAGCCGATCTTCGCGTTCTTGCTGACGGTCACCTGGTCGATCTCAGATGTCCGTACGGTGATCTCGATCTTCCAGTTGCCGGCCATGGGGATCTGTACGCCGTTCGCCGTCCAGTGGCCGGTGGTGACGCGGTCGGGGACCACGGGCAGCGGGCCGATCTCCTTGGCCTCCAGGGTGAAGGCGACCTTCACCTCGGGGACGTCGAAGGGCTTGCCGTCGGGGCGCTGGACGTAGACGTGCATCTCGTTGGCGCCCACGCGCGCGGGGTCGATCTGCAGCCGGGCCACGCCCTGGCCGTTCTTGCCCCCCGTATCGAACGACATGTCCAGCGCCAACGCCCCTGACGTCTCGTCCTCCTGCGTCACGGCAGCGTTGGCCGCCTTGGCCTCCTCCACCGTGCGTCCCGGTTCGGCGGAGGTCAGCACCGTCGTGACGGCGAGCAGTACGACGGCGACGCCCGCCTCCGCCAGCACCGACCGGCGCAGACCCGTTCGGCCCGGATCGGCGTTCCGTATCCGCTGCTCACGCGCGCTCGCCACCGCCGCCTGCTGCCGGGCGAGCTGAGCGGCCCGCTCGGAACCCTCGCCGGTGACCTTCTCGGAACCTCCGCCCGCGCCCCGCGCGGAGCCACCGGTGGCGTGCGTGGCCGCCGGCTCCTTCTCCACCACGGCTTCCGCTTCCACCACGGCCGGTGCTTCCGCCAGTTGCGCGGTCCACCGGCGGGAGATCCACGCGATCCCGACGAGTACGGCGACCAGGCCGACCTTCACCAGGAGCAGCTGCCCGTAGGAGGTGCCGGTCAGCGCGGACCAGGTGCCGACCTGGCGCCACGACTGGTAGATCCCGGTCGCGGTCAGGACGAGCACGCTGCCGAACGCGACCCGCGAGAACCGTCGTACGGCGTCGGTCTCGATCTGTGCGTCCACGGGCGCCCGGAACAGTGCCACGAGCAGGGTCGCCAGGCCGCCCAGCCAGGCGGCGACCGCCAGCAGGTGCAGGATGTCGAGGGGCATCGAGATACCCGTCTGGATGCCGGTCGAGGCGTGCTCGGCCATCGCCCAGCTCGCGGCGAGACCGGCGGAGACCACGCCCCCGCCGATGGCCAGCCCGAAGGTGAGGTCCCGCCGGAGGGACTCGTCGTCGGCCTCTTCGTCCCCGGAGTCCTCTTCCGAACCCTCTTCGGAGCCCTCGTTCGAGCCGTCCTTCGAGCCGTCCTTCGAGTCCTCCTCCAAGTCCCCTTCTGAATCCCTTTGGGTGTCGGTGTCGGTGTCCCCGGAAGAGCCTGAACGAGCCCGAGGAACCTCCACGGCCTCTCCGCCGTCCTCGACCTCCACGGCCCCGCCGTCGTCCTCGACCTCCTCGTCCCGTCGCGCGTACGCCCCGAACAGGACCGCGATGAACAGTGCCGCAGCGGCGAGCAGCAGCAGGCGGGAGACGAGGGCGGCGCCCGTCTTCGTCTGCAGCACCTGGCCCAGGAGGTCGAGGTCGAAGACGTCGCCGAGCTTGCCGGAGCCGGTGTAGGAGCCGCGCAGGAGCAGCATCGCGAGGGTGGCGGTGGTCAGCGTGAGCCAGCCGGAGACCACGAGCCGCTGCACCGGCCGTACCCCGGCACCGCGCTGCCAGCAGGCCAGCACGAAGGCCGCGCCGCCGACCAGCAGGATGAAACCGGCGTACGACAGGTACCGCGCGAACCCGTAGAGCCCGCCGACGATCCCGCCGCCGACCTCCTGCTCGGGTACCGCGACCGTCGTCTTGGAAGGTGCCCCCACGGAGAAGGTGAAGGCGCCGGAGACGGGGTGGCTGTCCGCCGAGACGACCTGGTAGGTGACGGTGAACGTGCCGTCGGGCAGGCCCGAGTGCAGCTCCACCGCATAGCTGTTGCCGCCCAGGTCGGTGATCTCGCCGGTGTCGGCCTCCTTGCCCTTGGGGTCGTACACGCGCACCGCGCCGTCGGACATCGCGACCTTCTCGGAGAAGGTGAGCGACACCTGACCCGGTGCCTCCTGGACCACCGACCCCTGCTGAGGGTCGCTGCCGGTCAGCGCGGCGTGCGCGGAGACGGGCACGGCACCGGCGAGCAGCGCTCCGACGGTGGCGAACAACAGCAACAGCAACGGCCTCAGCAACGGCCTCAACCGGCTCAAGGGTGCTACCTCCCTCAGTGCCCGTTGGTCGGCTGGTACGTCGCCGACTTCACGGGCATCTCGACCGTGATGGCCTCGGACTTGGTGAAGTTCAACCGCAGGGACACCGTCTCGCCTTCCTTCGGCTTGCGATTCAGGTTCTCGAACATCAGGTGGTTTCCGCCGCTCTTGAGCACGAGTTCGCCGTCGGCGGGGACCTTCAGGCCTGTGACCTCCCGCATCGACTGCCCGGTCGTCTCGTGGACAGTGACGTCCCGGGCGATGTCGCTGGTGACGGAGGTCAGCTCGTCCGCCGCACCGCCGTCGTTCTCGATGACGAGGTAACCGGCGGCCAGGGAGTCCGTGACGGGCTGCGGCATGTAGGCGGACTTCACGGACAGCTTCGCGGCGGACGAGGAGGAGGCGGAAGAAGAGGAGTCGGAGGACCCGCACCCGGCCAGGACGAGCGCGGCGGTGGTGACCAGGAGGGGGCCGGTGAGTCGATGCCTCACGGGTTCTCACCCTTGAGCAGCTTCGGCAGGTCCTTCTCGTAGTCCTGCACGGTGGCCTTGTCGTTGTACAGCACATAGCCCCCGTCGGTCTTCGGCGAGAACGCGATGACCTGGGTGCCGTGCTCGGAGATGGTCTTGCCGTTCTCGTCCTTGGTCGGCGGGTTGATGGAGATGCCGAGTTTGAAGGCGCCGGCCTGGATGTCGGCGAAGTCGCCGGTCAGGCCGACGATCTCGGAGTCGATGCCCTTGAGCCACTTGCCGAGTTCCGCCGCGGTGTCCCGCTCCGGGTCGGTGGTGACGAAGACGAGCCGGAGGTTCGCCAGCTCCGACTTGGACACCTTCTTCGCCACCTCCTTCTTCGCGACCGCGAGGTTGTTCATGGTCAGCGGGCAGACGTCGGGGCAGTTGGTGTAGCCGAAGTAGATCAGCGTCGGCTTGCCCTCGGTCTCCTTGCGGAGGTCGTACGGCTTTCCGTTCGTGTCGGTGAGGACCAGGTCCGGCTTGGTGAACTGCCGGTCTAGGACCGTGGCTGCCTTCTGCGGGCCGGTGTCGGAGACCTCGGCGACAGACGTCGTGGAGTCGTCGCCGGTTCCGCAGGCCGAGAGGGTGAGGACGGCCGCGACCAGCAGGGCGCCGGCCGCGAACGTCTTCTTCGTCGTGTTCGTGCGCATAGAGAAATGTCCCAGTTGTTCGAGCCCCGGCGCGCACGGGGGCGTACGCCGTCGCGGACAGCCTGTGTACGAACTCCGGTTCGGACTCCGGTTCGGACTTCGGTACGAAGTTCGGGACGGAGTTCGTGACGAGTTCTGTACGGGGCCGCGTGCGCGCCGAGGGGAAGGGGCCGAGAAGCCGGAGGCTCAGGCGTTCGTGCGCCGACGGCCGGCCAGGACGCCGTACGCCACGCCCGCGGCGCCGACGACGATGCCGACGATGCCGAGGACGCGGGCGGTGGTGTCGCTGGTGTCGGCGGGCGCGGCGGCGGTCTCGCTCGACGCGGCCTTGGCGTCGTCGGCGTCCTCCGACTCGTCGGAGGCGGTGGAGGCGCCGGACGAGCCGTGGTGGTCCTCGGAGGCGGTCGACAGTGCGAGCACGGGGGCCGGGTTGTCGGGCTCCTCCTCGCCGTCCTTGGGCACCTCGATCCAGCGGACGACCTCCTTGTTGGAGTACGTCTGGATCGCCTTGAAGACCAGTTCGTCGGTGTTCTCGGGGAGCTGGCCCATGGAGACCGGGAACTTCTGGAAGAAGCCCGCCGCGATGCCGTCACCGGTGGCGGTCCAGGTGATCTTGGAGATGGCCTCGTCGATCTGTTCGCCGTGCAGTTCGACCGGCTTGTCGAGCTTGGCCTTGGTGACCTTGATCTTCCAGCCGGGGATGGCCTCCGGCTGGGCCGAGGCGAGCGGGTGGTCGGTCGGGAAGTTGACCTCGAGCTTGGTGGTCGTGGCGTCGTCGCGCTCGTTGGGGACCTTGAAGTTGACGGTCGCATACCCGCCCTTGGCCGCCGTGCCCTCCGCCGCGACGCTGACGTGCGCGAACGCGGGGCCGGACAGGAGGAGGACGGCCGAACCGGCGAGGGCGCCGACGGCGGCGATACGAGAAGCCTTCATGACTGGTGACACTCCACAGTGAGTGAGGGAGGAGAGAGGAAGAGGGGCGCGCGCCACGAGTCGGCAGCCGAGGCCGGAAGCGGGGAGCCCGCGGCCGGGAGCAAGGAGCGGAAACGAATGCGCGCGATTCTCGTCGCCCTGCGACGGACTCCCCTCCCAGGTGTGGAGTGAGCGGGCGTCGTGTCAGGCGGCGAGGGCGAAGGCGGGCGCTGCGGTCGGCGGGCCGCGCCGGACGAGCGTGTGCTGGAGGGCGGTCGTC
>NZ_LRTR01000277.1 GCF_001550375.1 Streptomyces europaeiscabiei
CGGCGCGCGGGGCGGCCGAAACGGCCTCCGGCGCGCTCGGGAGCCCGGACCTCAGGACCCGCGCCAGCGCGAGCGCCCCACGCAGGGACCCTACGAGTGGCTCCTGCGCCGACAGCCGGGTCAGGCGCAGCAGCGCCAGGTCGCCGTGGCGGAGCATCCACCCGGCGGCGACGGCCGCGAGCACATGGCCGAGCAGCATGGGCAGGGACGGCAGGAGGGCGGCGGGGGAGCCTGCCGCGGTCGTCATGGCGTCTGCCGGGTCGTGGGCGGCGTGTGTGCCGCCGACACCGGCCTCGATGAGGATCCGCCGGGCCTGCGCGGGGCTCAGGGCCGCCGCGGTCGCGCCGCACACGAAGCGGGCGGCGCGCTCGACGAGCAGGGCGTCCATGGCTTCCGTGGTCCGCGACGTGGCCGTCGCCCCGTGCTGGCCCAGCCCGAACAGAATGTGCAACAGGGTCTGGCCCACCGCCAGCGTCGCCGCGATGCCCGGCAGCGAGCGTTCGCGTCCGGCCAGCGCGGCCGCGACGGAGAAGACGCCGGCGAAACCGACACCCAGGCTCCACAGCGGGATTGTCGCGCATGAGGCGAGCGCGTGTCCGGCCCCGGCCAGCACGACGCAGACCGCGGCGAACACCGCGGCCCGCAGAACCCGGAGTTCACCTCCGGCGCGCACCCGGCGCGGAGCGCCTGGCCGGTGTGGATGGGGGGCAGTCATGGCGGGCCCATCATCGCACCGGGGCGCTCCGCTGGGTTCGGCGGGTTCATGGGGTGAGGTACGGGGAGATGGGGGGCGGTGTTCAGGTGGGGGTTCGGGCGCGGTGGGGGGGGGGAATGCGTGGGTGGTTGGCGGGTGCGGGTTGTGGGGGCTTGTCGCGCAGTTCCCGGCGCCCCTAAAAGACTGCTGCGCCCCCGGTGCGGAAAGGCGCGCCGGGCCGAGCGGCCCAGAAAGGAACGTTGTGGGCCGAGCGGCCCAGAAAGGAACGTTGTCCTCTTCGCTGTCCGGGAAGGTGCCTTGCGCCCCTGGCGCGAAAGGTGCGCTGTGCCCTGCGGCCCAGGAAAGAGCGGCGTCCTCTCTGTGTCCCGGAAGGTGTGGTGTGCCCCCCCTGGCCCGGAAGTCGGCGCCGCGCCCTCGGGCCCGGAAGTCGCGCTGCGCCCCCTGGCCCGGAAGTCGGCGCTGCGCCCTCGGGCCCGGAAGGTGCGGTGTGCCCTCGGGCCCGGAAGTCGGCGCTGCGTCTCCTGGCCCGGAAGGACCGGAGCCCTCTCCGTGTGCCGGAAAGGTGCGCTGTCCTACCGATGTCCCTGAAGAGCGCAGAGCCCCGCAGCCTGAAGGACCCGCTGTTCCCGTGGCCCGGACGGGACCCGCTGCTCTCCGCAGCCCTGAATGACGGGCTGTTCTTCATCTCATGTCATTTCATGTCACGTCCCTGAAGAACGCGGGGCCGCCCCGTCCCCCGGTCTCCTTGATCGCGAAGCCTTCCGGGGCCCAAGAGTTGTGGGCCCGAGTGTCAAAAGTGGTGGGTGATTCGGAAGGGTTCGGTCCGCATACACCGATTGCACGGGGGACGCATCCGCCGTATGGGCGGAGAGACGGTGTCCGGGCGATTGCGCACCGCTCTCGGCGGCAATACGTAACGGTATGTCGAGCCGCGGCCTGGAGGCTGGAGCATGAGCATCTGGTGGTCACTCCATTTGCGGCGCGAGGCTGCGAGCGTGCCGCTCGCCCGGCGACTGCTGATCGGCACGATGGAGACGGCGGGCGTCGACCCGGACGTCTCCTACGACCTCTCCGTCGCCCTCAGTGAGGCCTGTGCCAACGCGGTCGAGCACGGCGGCGCGGTCTCGGCCGGCGCCACCACCGAGGCGTACCGGGTCACCGCCTACCTCGACGGCGAGAAGTGCCGTATCGAGGTCGCCGACTCCGGCCCCGGTTTCCCGCACCGCCATCCGGTCCGCCCGGCCCACACCGACGCCGAGAACGGCCGCGGCCTCTGCCTGATCCGCGAACTCGCCGACCACGTCCACATCGGCAACAAACCGGGGCACGGAGGCGCCGTCGTCAGCTTCGACAAGATCCTCAAGTGGCGCGAGGACGCACCGCTGGTGGCGGTGTAGCGCGCCCAGACCCGCGCCCGGTCCGGCCGCGTAGGGCCCGCGCGTCCCGATGAAGAGCCGCTGCCGACGGGGGCTAGGTTCCCTGCGCGGTCTGGGCAGCCGGGACCGGTCGGTCGGCTGTGCACTGGAGGCATGCGAGGCGACCAGCATGGGCGTTCGCTGTTGATGGGATCGAGCCGATGATCGCGCCGTGCCGCGCGCCGCCGCCGTGCGCCCGATGGTCGCCCTGCCGCTGGGAGAAGGCCCACCACTCCCGGCCGTACTGCTCGCTGCGGAAGTAGCGAGGTGAGTACAACGGTACGAACACCTTGCAGCGCGCGAGGTTCGCCGACAACTCGTCGGTGCATCGGGTGCCGACCTGTATCCCCTGGTCCAGAAATCCGACCTCGGCTCCCTTGGGAAGGTTCGGTCAGCTCCATGATGTGCTCGCGCAGTCCGTCGAACAGCTTCTTCACCCACATGGTGGGGTCGGCATCACTCGAATCGCCATGCGGCGTGTGCGCATGGCTGAGGAAGAAGTACGGACCGCTTCCCCCGCTGCCCAGACCGGCACCCTGCACGTGTGTCCCCCGACGCTCCGTGAGCGGGGGGCCAGTCGTACGAGTGGGGCGCGGACCATCGCACGGTCAACTCTGGGCGACCCACGGTCGTCCTTCGGGAGTCGGATCTCGGAGACCCCTCGTCAGGTCGCTGGACGCGAGGCCGCTCGCCAGTTGCCCCGGTGCTCCTGAGCCATCTCGCGGGCCGTGCGGAGAGCGTCCGGACCGACCGACGCGGTCATCGACCTGAGCACCGTCTCCCGCATCCCCGCCACGAAGTGTTCGCCGACGGGCGTGAGCGCGCCGGATGCGGCCAGAGTCTCCACCGCCTCGGCTGTCTGGTCTCGCCAACGCGAGAACTGGATCTCGGCGGTTCGGGCCTCGGCGCCCGCCGCGCTCCGCCACCGGGCGCGCCAGAAGTCGACCACCGCGAGATGGGCGTACGTCCCCTGCAGCAGTCCCTCCAACGGGCGCGGGTCGGGCCGCCAGGGTGCGTAGAACAGCTTGCCGCAGGTCGGGTCGTGCAGGTCGACGAGGTCCAGGACGGCGCCCAGCTTCACATGCTGGAACTCGTGGACGAGGAGCAGCGCGAGCGTCCGAGGTGTGGCGGGGCGGGCGATGGCCACCGCGCCGAAGGCGTCGCGGGCCGCCGAGCTGATGTCGGCACCCTCGGGGGAGGGAAGGAGCGGGGTGATCACCCGGAGTCCGGCGGCGATTCCCGGCGCGTACTGGGGCAGTTCGCGGCGGATCCAGGCCCAGGCCCCGGTCAGGTCGGCCCGCCACGCCTCGGCCTCCTCCTCGGTGAGCCGGGGGTGCGCCGGATGGCCGTGGCAGGCCCGCGAGGGGTCGGTGTCCTCCAAAGTCACGGTCCAGCCGTCCAGTTCGAACCGACGGCTTCCCCGCCAGGCGGGGTCCTCGGGGCCGTTCCGGGGCAGGGTGTACGTCCGGTCGTCCGCGTGGACCGTGAAGCCGTCGGCATCCGTGCGGACCACGACGCGCTCGGCGCCCGCTCCCACCGTCAGCGTCCCGAGCGAGGGCAGTCGCAGCAGCCCTTCGTGGACCGGGACGACGACCGCTGCCGGGCGCCCGGCGCGCACCGCGGCGGCAGCGGTGATCTCCGCGATCCCGCGCGTGGCCGTCGCGGCGGACTCCGCGTCACCCTCGGCCGGTCCCGCCTGCGGACCGGACCCGAGGCAGCCGAGCGCCCAGGACCGTACATAGGGGTGGGCCAGGACCCTGTCCACGGATTCGGGTGCCTCGCTGTCGAGGACGGTCAGCGTGTTCCAGGCGTCTTCGCCGTCTCCCCCGTCTTCGCCGTCTCCCCCGTCTTCGCCGGCTTCGGCGGCTTCGGCCTTCTCGGCGTCGCCGTCCGGTGGGGTGTGCGTCGTCCCGTGCCGGACATGGCCCAGCAGCTCGCGGACCAGAGCGAGTTGGTGACGGGCCAGCAGGTCGACCGTGGTGTCCGTGCCGCGACCGGTGGCCAGCTCGGCCAAATGGTGTTCGGCGAGCGCGGGTCGTACGGAGTGGTCGGCCATGTGACGGTCCCGGAGATCGGTGACGAAGGACAGCAGATCGGAGCAGTACACCGACGGGTTGAGGAATCCGCTGCCGTCGGACCGGTATCGATGGGCGTAGAGGCCGCCCCCGCAGGAGCGCACCACCGGGCAGGCACGGCACTGCGCGGCCAGTCCCTCGACGCCCTGCTGCCGGGCCACGATGCCCGGATGCGCGGCGACCTCGTCCAGGGAGTGCGCGAACACGTCCAGGCCGGTGGCCGGGGCTCCGTCGTGCGCGGTCTTCAGGGAGTCGGCCTGTTCGAAGGTCCCGTCGGTCTCGATCACGGCGAGGTCGGCCGGGGCCAGCCCCAGCGACTCCGTCAGGCTGCTCTCACCGCGCAGGGTCCGCAGGACCGAGTCGAAGACACGGACGTCCATGGAGCGTCCGGTCGCGGCCCAGCGGTCGTGGACGGTCAGCAGCCAGCGCGCGTACGCCGTGCCGTCGATGTCCTCGGCCGGGCGCGGCGGAGGTTCGTCCCAGGTGGCGTGCGGGAGGAGGAAGTCGACGCGGGGCGGGGTGAGTTCGGCGAGCGCGTCGTGGACGGCGACCGGGTCGTTGCGCAGGTCGATGGTGCAGAGGATGCCTGCGAAGAGGTGGCGATAGCGGGGCCGGTTGAGCAGGGCGACGGCTCTGAGGACCCGGTCGTGGCTGCTGCGCCCGTCGGCGTAGCGCCGGTGCAGGTCGTTCGCGGCCCTGTCGCCGTCCAGCGAGACGCCGACCTTGATGCCGAACTCGTCGAACAGGTCCAGGAACCGTTCGTCGAGCGTGACGGCGTTCGTGTGGATCCGCAGGTCCAGCTCGCACACGCCGCCGAGGGCGGCCGTCAGTTCCGTGGCGGCTCTGCGCAGCCGGGTCCGGCCCGCGAGGAGGGGTTCGCCGCCGTGCAGCACCACGTGGACGGCGGTCAGTCCATGGGTCTCCGCATGCTCGGCGATGCGCTTCGCCGTGGTGCGCAGGACCTCGTCCGACACCACTCTGGGCCGACCGCGCCAGCTCTGGTCCGCGTGTTCGTACACGTAGCAGTGGTCGCACGCGAGATCGCAGCGACTGTGCATCTTCAGCACGAACTGGCGTAGAGGAAGGAGCGGTCGGCCCATGACGTTCATCTGTGTGTCGCCAGGTACGGGCGGCTGTCAGACGGAGGACTGGAAGGCCGCCACCGCGACCCTTCCCGGACCGGTCCGTTCGACGCCGTTCGACACGGCACGGGTCAGAGCGGGCGACAGCGCGCCGCCGCCCCGCGCCGCCAACTGCACCAAGGACACCCGCTCCGGACCGACGGCGGCCGTAGTTCCTGACTCTTCGGCCGTGGGGTCGAGGGATGCGTTCATGGAGACCTCATCAATCTGTGCGTGGAAACTGACGGGGTTGCGGTCTTGCGGCTCGACGAAGCAGATGCCGACAGGAATTTCTCACTCAAGCGTCGGCCGCAGAAGAAGTTAGCGGCCGACCGGACTGACGACGCCGAATCTTCGGTCAGCTGCTGGTTGCGACCAGAACATAGCCGACGCCGAGGAGTGCTTCGGACGGCAACACAAGCCTCGTCCGTATTCGGGGCGGCAAACGTGAGAACCGTCTCATCGCCCGGTCGGATCACGGCGGTTGAGCGGGGAAAGTACCGTTCCGGGCGGCTTCAGCCTTCTCAGCACTCTCAGCCCGCTCACAGCCACACCCCAGCCCCCTGACGGACTGCGTCCCTAACTTCGCTGCCATGACGGGAAAGCACACAAGCAAAACGATCACGAGGCGCCGCGCTCTCGTGGTGACCGGTGGGACGGTCGCCGCCGGTGGTCTGGCGGTCGCCGGGTACCAGTCGGCGTTCGCGGACGAGGCGACGGGCAGCACCGAGGGGACGGCCACGCCGTCCGCGACGAGCACCGACGGCGCGTGCATGACACTGATGTCGAGCGTCACCGAGGGCCCGTACTACCTGGACGGCGCCCTGGTCCGGAAGAACATCACCGAAGGCAAGAGCGGTGTTCCGCTGACACTGCGCCTCACCGTCGTGGACGCCACCGACGGCTGCACCCCGGTCCCCGGCGCGGCCGTGGAGATCTGGCACTGCGACGCCTGGGGCTACTACTCCGGCTACACCACCGCGAATCCCGGCGGTTCGGCGCTGGCCGAGAGCGAGGACGGCTCGACCGCCGACGACGCCACCTACCTCCGCGGCTACCAGATCGCGAATGCGAACGGTGTCGTCAAGTTCGAGACCATCTTCCCCGGTTGGTACACCCCCCGCACCTGCCACATCCACGTGAAGGTGCACACCGGTGGCGAGAAGGAGGACGGCACCTACGAGGGCGGCAAGGTCAACTACACCGGCCAGTTCTTCTTCGACGACGGGATCGCCCAGGAGATCTTCACGCTTGAGCCCTACTCCCGGCACAGCGGCAGCTACACCACCCTCGACAACGACATGGTCTACGACGGTGGCGGCGCCTCCAGCGGCCTGCTCACCCTCAAGGCCGTGAAGAAGGCCGACCCGGCCCGCGGCTACAAGGGTTTCCTCACTCTCGGCGTCGACCCCGACGCCGAGAACACGGGCGCCGGCGGCGGTGGCGGTGGCGGCGGTACGCCCCCGTCGGGCGAGCCTCCGACGGACGCTCCGACCGACAACGCCATCAGCTCCGAGTCGGCCTCGTAGGGTACGCCCATGACCAGCCGCGAGGACGAGACGCTGGCGCGGGCCGCGGTGGCCGCGCTCACCCGGCAGTTGGAACTGACACCCAAGCCCGGCCTGCCCGACCCGCGTGACCTCGGCGCCCGCGTCACCCGGCAGGACCACCGCGCCCTGCGCTGGTCGGCGAAGTCACTGGTGCCCGGCCTCGCGGCGATGGCGGCCTGCGCTCGTCGCAACGGTGCGGCGACCCCCGAACTCCGCGCCGAACTCGGCGCGATCGGGCGCTGCACCGAACACTCCATGCAACTCGCCGGGGGCGGTCATCGCGGTGCCACCTGGGTGCTGGGCCTCCTGGTCGCCGCGGCGGCCATGGAACCCGGCGCCCGGGGGCGCGAACTCGCCGCCACCGCCAAGAAGATCGCCGCACATCCCGACCGCCGGGCACCCAGGCGCCCCTCCCGGGGGTCGTCGGTCTCCGCCAAGTACGGGGCGGCCGGCGCCCGGGGCGAGGCCCGCGCGGGCTTTCCCCATGTGCGGCGGGCGTTGGACGTCCTGGCCAGGGCACGCACCGCCGGCACGCCTGAGCCGGACGCCCGCCTCGACGCGCTGCTCACGGTCATGTCGACGCTCCAGGACACCGAGTTGCTCTACACAGCCGGGCCCCATGGGCTGCGGCACGTGCAGGCGGGGGCGCAGGGCGTGATCGACGCGGGGGGTACGACGACCGATGCGGGGCGGGAGGCTCTGACCGCGCTCGACACGGATCTTCAGGGGCGGGGGTGGAGTCCTCGCGGGAGTGGGTCGCTGCTTGCCGGGGCGCTGTTCGTGGACGCCCTGCCGCTCACCGCACGGGTGCCCGCGTAAAGGTTCCGCCCCCGCCGCCCTTACCCTTCCCGTCCCCAGGGGCTGTGCCCCCTTCGCCTCCTTCGGTCCTCTTGGGCGCCTGATGGCTCGGGGCCCGGGTCGTTCTGCGGGTGCGGGTGCGGGTGCGTCCGCGGGTGATGTGGCGGCAAGCCCCCCACTCACCCGCGGACGAACCCGCCCAGCCTCAGCCCCGCGCACCCCTCAAAGAAGCCATCCACGCCTCGACCTCGTCGGAGCGGCGAGGCAGCCCGGAGCTCAGGTTCCGGTTGCCGTCCTCCGTCACCAGGATGTCGTCCTCGATCCGGACGCCGATGCCCCGGTACTCCTCGGGGACGGCGAGGTCGTCCGCCTGGAAGTACAGGCCGGGCTCGACCGTCAGCACCATCCCCGGCTCCAACGTTCCGTCGACGTACGACTCGACGCGCGCGGCCGCACAGTCGTGGACATCCATGCCGAGCATGTGCCCCGTGCCGTGCAGGGTCCAGCGGCGCTGGAGGCCCAGCTCCAGGACCCGCTCCACCGGGCCCTCGACGAGCCCCCACTCGACCAGCCGTTCGGCCAGTACGTGCTGCGCGGCGTCGTGGAAGTCGCGGTACTTGCCGCCGGGCCGCACGGCGGCGATACCGGCCTCCTGGGAGTCGTACACGGCGTCGTAGATCTTCTTCTGGATCTCGCTGAACGTGCCGTTGACCGGCAGGGTGCGCGTGACGTCGGCCGTGTAGTACGTGTGCGTCTCGACGCCCGCGTCCAGCAGCAGGAGGTCGCCGGAGCGGACCGGGCCGTCGTTGCGGACCCAGTGCAGCGTGGTGGCGTGCGGGCCGGCGGCGCAGATGGAGCCGTAGCCGACATCGTTGCCCTCGACCCGAGCGCGCAGGAAGAACGTTCCCTCGATGTAGCGCTCCGAGGTGGCCTCGGCCTTGTCCAGCACGCGTACGACGTCCTCGAAGCCGCGCACGGTCGAGTCGACCGCCTTCTGCAGCTCACCGATCTCGAACTCGTCCTTGACCAGCCGTGCCTCGGAGAGGAAGACCCGCAGCTCGCCGTCCCGCTCGGCGGTGACCTTGTCGTGGAGCGCCGCCTCGATGCCGGCGTCGTACCCGCGTACGACCCGCACCGGGCCACCGGCCTCGCGCAGCTTGTCGGCGAGTTCGCGCACGTCGGCGGCGGGGATGCCGTACAGCTCCGCCGATTCGGTCAGCGAGTGCCGCCGCCCGACCCACAGCTCGCCCTGGCCGGAGAGCCAGAACTCGCCGTTCTCCCGGTCGGAGCGCGGCAGGAGGTAGATCGTCGCCTCGTGGCCGTCCGCCACCGGCTCCAGGACCAGGACACCGTCCTCGGTCTGGTTGCCGGTGAGGTACGCGTACTCGACCGATGCCCGGAACGGGTACTCGGTGTCGTTCGAGCGGGTCTTCAGGTTGCCCGAGGGGATCACCAGGCGGTCGCCCGGGAAGCGCGCGGAGAGCGCGGCGCGGCGCGCGGCGGTCTCGGCGGCCTGGGCGATCGGCTCCAGGCCGTGCAGCTCGGTGTCGGCCCAGTCCGACTTCATGCTCTCGGCCAGCTCGTCGGACACGCCCGGGTACAGGCCGTTCTTGCGCTGCTTGATCGGCTCCTCGGCCTCGGTCGCCTCGGTCTCCGGGGTCGCCGGCTCGAGCTCGTCCGCCACGGTCATCCTCCTAGGTACGGCACTGGACCGCGTCCATCGTACGGTCGTCCCGCAGGGGACCCGGAGGCCTTGAACCACCTCTTACGACGGGTCACCGAGCCCTCACGGGAAGCAGCCGCGAACGCTCCGCACGCGAAGCGACTCGCCCCCGTCGCGCGAAACCACCGGCGCATGATCGGCGGGTGGCGGGTGGCGGGTGGCGGGTGGCGGGT
>NZ_LRTR01000278.1 GCF_001550375.1 Streptomyces europaeiscabiei
CGCACGGTGCCGCGAGGCACAGCGCCGGCGCGGCGGTCCACCGGCGGCGCCCAGCCGCCGGCCCTACTCGAACCGTGCCGCCAGCAGCACCACGTCCTCCGTGCCGTCGCCCTCGTCGAGTCTGTCCGGCAGGACGGTGCGCAGGACGTGGTCGGCGATGGCGCCGGGGTCGGTGCGCAGGGCCCGGGGAACGCAGGCCGCGGCCGCATGGAGGCGGGCGAAGGCACGGTCGACGGGTTCGCCGGTGCGCTGGAGGAGGCCGTCGGTGTAGAGCAGGACGGTTTCTCCTCGTTCGGCGACCAGCTCGACGCTCGGCGCCTCCCAGCAGGCGAGCATGCCCAGCGGCGCCGACAGGGACGTCTCCACGAACTCGGTGCGCCGCTCGCCGATCACCAGCGGCGGGCTGTGTCCCGCCCCGGCCAGCGTGATCTTGCGCAGCGCGGGCTCGACGTAGGCGAAGAGCGCGGTGGCGGAGCGGGCCGGCTCGGTCAGGCGCAGCAGCAGCTCCAGGTCGGAGAGGACGGCGACGGGGTCCTCCCCCTCCATCACGGCGTACGCCCGCAGCGAGGCCCGCAGCCGTCCCATCGCGGCGATCGCGCTGGGGC
>NZ_LRTR01000279.1 GCF_001550375.1 Streptomyces europaeiscabiei
GCGCGGTCCGGTGCGGTGCCGGGCGGCGAGCTGGACGCCGGCGACGCGGGGCAGCCGGGAGGGGAGCAGTTCCTCGGCGATGGTCGCCATGCACGCCCGCGTGCGCTCGACCTCGACGAGCCGGGCCAGATGCTCGGCGGCGTACCGCGTGTACAGCCCGGCGAGGTGGCGCTGTCGCTCGACCGGCTCCGCGGGCTCGTCGTACAGCCAGACGGCGGCGCCGAGCGGGCCGGCCGCCTCGGTGGACAGAGGGAGCGCGTAGCTCGCCGCGTATCCGAGCCGGGCGGCGACCTCGCGGTGGCGGGGGTCGAGTCCGTCCTCGGCGAACAGGTCGGGCTGGGCGATCTCGCCGTCACCGCCCGGCAGCCCGTCGAGGATGCGGCCGTACGGCAGGGAACTGCGCGGCACGGTCTCGATGTGCCCGAGGTCGGCGCGGCCGAGGCCGAGGCCGATGGTCGTGTCCGGGCCGAGTCCGTCGCCCGGTTCCAGGACGACGAGACCGCGGCGGGCGCCGACCAGGGCGGCTCCGGCGTGCAGGGTCTCCTTCAGCGCGCTGTCGAGTGAGTCCGTGCGGGTCAGACGTTCGGTGAGTTCGTGCAGCGTCGTGAGATCCGAGACCCAGCCCGCGAGTCTGTCCTGCAGAACGGCCCCGGGAGCGGTGCCCGCGCCTGTGGCGGGAGGGGCCGATGAGGTGCCCGAGGCGGCGGGCGCGGGCGCGACAGTGTGTGCGGGGGAGGGAACCGTTGAATCGATTCCAGCCACTTTCGGAGGGTGAGGGGCGTTCATGGTGTCCGGCTTTCCGACCGGTGCGTATTGCTCAAAAGCATCGCAAACCCCCATGTCATTCTGCGCCGCTAGCGGTCTCTCCACATGTACACGCACTCGTGAGGGGATGTCCAGCATTGTCCTGCTGGGATATCTGGTGTCCGTGCGGCTCTGTTGGACACCTGTCAACTTCTTGTCCAGTCCTTCGGAAACGGGAAAGTTGACTTAAAAGTGTTGTGGTGAACGGTGTATTGAGGTCGACTGGCCTTGTTCAACAGAGCGTCACAGCGGTCGTGATGGGTACGTACTCGGTGAAGACCAGGGGCGGCGGAGGCCGCCCGGAACCTGGCGACGGAACCGGGCGTCCTATCCACCGACGACCGAGCCCCATCCTCCCGTGGCGGAGGCGGCGAGCACATGCGGGACAGCAAAACGCCAGGCGCCGCCACCCCTACGCCATGCCCATGCTTTTGACAGACGCAAGTCGACGCAAGCGATGGACGCGGACGTAACCGAGCTCGGCCCGCAGGGTTCCCCTTGTCCGCGACAGGGGTGTGATGCGCCAGCAGGTACGCACAGTGCAGTGAACGACACATGTTGTGATGTGACCCACGGTGTTGCCATGCGTGCAACGGAAAGGACGAGCGCTCATGCGCGAGATCCCCGGAAAGCGACGCAGGCTCCTGTCCAGGCGCAACGGCGGGAGGCCCGAGCTTCTTGAGCAGGCCCTGACGTTCGCGACGGAATGGCAGTGGCCCGTACTCCCGGGGGTGGCGCCGGACCCGCAGGGGAGTGCCCGCTGCGGATGCCCGGACCCGGAGTGCGTGGTGCCCGGCGCTCACCCCTTCGACCCCGGCCTGCTGGCCGCCACCACCGACGAGCGCATGATCCGCTGGTGGTGGGGCAACCGGCCGACGGCACCGATCGTGCTGGCCACCGGCTCCGCCGCCCCCTGCGCGGTGAGCCTGCCGGCTCTGGCCGCCTCCCGTGCCCTCGCCGCGCTCGACCGCACCGGCATGCGCCTCGGCCCCGTGGTCGCGGCCCCGCACCGCTGGGCGATCCTCGTCGCGCCGTACTCCATGGAGCAGTTGGGCGAGCTGCTCTACGCCAAGGACTTCGTCCCCGGCTCGCTCCGCTTCCACAGCGAGGGCGGCTATCTGGCTCTGCCCCCCTCCGAGACCGGTCACGGCCTGATCCGCTGGGAGCGGGCACCGCTGCCCGGTTCGGCCGCGCCGTGGGTGCCCGACGTCGAGGCGGTCGTGGACGCGGTCGTCGACGCCCTCACTCGTACGGGTGTGAGCGCGCCCGAGTTCTGAGCCCGCCCGGCGCGCGGAGGGCCGGGCGCCCCCGGTCGGTCGTTATCTTCCGCACATGCAGCGTCTTCCCGGGGGCCACGGGGCCCCATCGCGCGGCCGTCACAGCGCTCCCCCGCCCCGGAGCCGTAGAGCACCCAAGTCGGAGCGCGGCGGGCCGGATCCACGCCGGCTCCGCCTCGCGGGGCTGACGGCCGCGGTCGCGGTGGCGCTGGGCCTGCCCCTCGCCGCCTCCGCCGGCCCGCTCGCGGACGTACGTACGTCCGAACGCGCCCTCACGTCCGAGCGAGTTCTTGCCTCCGACCTCGACCGCGCCGGTGAAGTCGCCGGACTCGGAAGCGGAGCCGACGGGCGGGCGGACGGAGCCGGTGAGGTCGCCGAGAAGTCCTCCGGGCACGTCGATCCGAAGGCGGGCGGGTCGGACGGGAGGACGGCGGGCGGTGACGCCGGGTCGGGCGGTGCCGACG
>NZ_LRTR01000028.1 GCF_001550375.1 Streptomyces europaeiscabiei
GCGGGCCTGCTGCGCGGCGCGAGCGGGCCCGCGCTGTTCCTGCTGCGCCGGTACGAGGCGACGGGCGACCCCGCGTTGCTCGACGCGGCGGGCGATGCGCTGCGGCAGGACCTGGAATGTCTGGTCGACCAGAGGAACGGCGGGCTGGCCGTCGACGAGGGATGGCGGACCATGCCGTACCTCGGCGACGGGAGCGCGGGCGTCGGCATGGTGCTCGACGACCACCTGGCCGCGATCGGCACCGCAGGGGACGAGTTCACGCGGATCCGTGCGGGCGTCCTGACCGCCGCGACCTACCGCTTCTACGCGCAGCCGGGGCTGTTCGACGGCCGGGCCGGGATGATCCTCCACCTCGCCCGGACAGGAGCCCCGCGCGAGGAGTTGACGGAACAGATCGCCGCGCTCGGCTGGCACGCGATGCCCTACCAGGGGCAACTGTCCTTCCCCGGCAACCACTTGATGCGGCTCTCCATGGATCTCGGTACCGGAACGGCGGGATGCCTGCTGGCACTCGGCGCGGCACACGCAGCCGCCGACGACGCCGCCACGCCACACCTTCCGTTCCTGCCGCCGCCACGACGGCGGCCCCGATGACGCGGTTCCGCCGCCCGGCGGAGTCGTGACGCAACACCCCCGTCCCCAAGGGCCCCTGAGCGGGCCACGATCGAAAGGAATCGACATGGCACTTCTCGACCTGCAGACGATGGAAGCCGACGAGACGACCGGCACCGGCGGCCCCAGCTCCCTGAGCGTGCTGTCCTGTGTGAGCGCGGCCAGCATCACGCTCTGCCTCTGATCCGAACAGGGCGTCCGGGGCATCCGGGGCGCCCGTCGGACCGGCACGGCGGCTGAGTCGCACCGACGGCTCCGGACGGCCCCTCCCCTGTCCGAGGAGGGGCCGTCCGGGGCTCGATCACCTCGTCGTCCGCTCATGCCCCGGTCGTTCGTCGACCGACTCACCGGTCGTTCGTCCGCTCAAGCACCGGTCATCGGTCCGCTCATGCCACCGGTCTTTCATGCGCTCACCCGCCGGCCATTCATCCACCGATCCCATCTGCCATTCATCCGGTCATCCCACGTCAGGACGGGTATGACGATCCTCTCCGAAGCCGGTGCCCCCGGCCCGGCAGCCGCGTCCGTGCCCCTGCTGCGCTCCATCGTCCGGCACTCCGGCCCCCGCTGCACGGCCCTGACACTGGTGTCCGTGGCCTCGACGGCGGCGAACCTGTCGCTGCCGGTCACGCTGGGGCGGGCTCTGGATCTGCTGCTGGCCGGCGACCCGGACGGCTCGCACTGGGTGCTGTGGTGCACGGGCCTGATCCTCGCCGTCGCCGCGCTGGACGCGGTCGAGACCGTAATCGCCGGAACCACGAACGCCCGAGCCACCGCCTGGCTGCGCCACCGCCTGGTCGGACACGTGCTGGCCGTGGGGCCACGGGCCGTCGGCCGGTTCGGGCCGGGCGACCTGGTGGCCCGGCTCGTCGGGAACGCGGCCCAGGCGGGAACGGCACCCGCCACCATCGCCGCGCTGCTCGCCGCGTTCGCCGGGCCGCTGGGCGCGGTGGTGGCCCTGGGGCTGATGGACCTGTGGCTCGTGGTGGTGTTCCTGGGCGGGGCCCCGCTGCTCGCCCTGGTGCTGCGCACGCTCGCCCGGGACTCCTCCGCGTGTGTGTCGCGCTACCAGCGGGCCCAGGGCCGTATCGCGGGCGGCCTGGCCGAGGCCGTCGCCGGGTACCGCACGATCGCCGCCGCCGGAACCGCCGACCGGACCGTCGCCCGCGTCCTGCGGCCGCTCCCCGAACTCTCCCGCGAGGGGCACCGCATGTGGCGCGTGCAGGGCCTGGCCGCCGCGCGCGCAGCCGCCGTGGCACCCCTCCTCCAACTCGCCGTCGTGGCCACCGCCGTTGTCCTCCTCACCCGACAGCGCCTGTCCGTGGGCGAGTTGCTCGCCGCGTCCCGCTACGCCGTACTGGCCGCGGGCATCGGCGTACTGGTCGGCCACCTTTCGGGCCTGATCCGCGCCCGGGCGGGGGCCGACCGGCTCGCCGAGCTACTGACCGAGCCCCCGACCACCTACGGCAAGCGGCTGTTCCCGCCCCCGGGGCAGGGGCGGCCGAAGGTGGACGCCCCTGACGCCCCCTCCGCGCGAGGGCGGCTGGAGCTGTGCTCCGTGACCGTCCGGCGGGGCGGGCGCGCCGTGCTGGACGGGGTCGATCTCGTCGTGCCGGGCGGGACCACGCTGGCCGTCGTGGGCCGCTCGGGGGCGGGCAAGTCGCTGCTCGCGGCCGTCGCCGGGCGGCTCACGGACCCGGACGAGGGAGAGGTACGGCTCGACGGGGTACCCCTGCCCGAACTGGACCGCGGGGAGCTGCGCCGAGCGATCGCCCACGCCTTCGAGCGCCCGGCCCTGCTCGGCGACTCCGTGGCGGACACCATCGCCTTCGGCCTCTCCCGTCCCTCGCCGGCCCGCATACGGGAGGCGGCCCGCGCCGCGCACGCCGACAGCTTCGTCCGTCGTCTCCCCGACGGTTACGCCACCCCCTGCGCCGACGCCCCGTTGTCGGGCGGGGAGGCCCAACGCCTCGGTCTCGCCCGGGCGTTCGCCCGCGAAAGCCGCCTTCTCGTCCTCGACGACGCCCTCTCCAGCCTCGACACCGTCACCGAGCGCCACATCGCCGACGCGCTCGTCGGCCGCCCCACCACCGGCGGCAGCCGCCTGGTCATCGCCCACCGCGCCGCCACGGCCGCCCGCGCGGACGCGGTGGCGTGGCTGGACGGGGGGAGAGTGCGGGCGGTGGGTCCGCACGCGCA
>NZ_LRTR01000280.1 GCF_001550375.1 Streptomyces europaeiscabiei
CCGACGCGGCGGACGACGCGGCGCGCTCCTCGCGGCCGCCGCTCGGCCTCGGTCTCGCCACCGCCGCCCGCTGCGGCCCCGAACTCACTTCCCCCGACGGCATCGAGGCGCAGACGTGTGTCCTCACGCAGGGCGAGCAGACCTGGGCCCGCACGTACTACCGCAACGCCACCGGGCGGGAACTCAGTTCGGTCCTCAGCATGATGGCGCCCGGCGAGCGCACCGTACGGATGCAGTGCGCCGTGGGCGCGCACGACGAGCCTGGGGTGTGCGAGACGCCCAGGGGGCGCACGCGGGGCGCAATGGGGGCGTACACGGCCGTGGCGGAGTTCGCGGCACCGGACGGCGGTGGGCCGCTGTTGCTGCGCTCAGGGAGCAACTCAGGGCGTTCGTAAGGGCGTTGACGCCGAGCGGGATCGGTACAGCGGAGGCGCCCCGGATCCCGGGCATGAAGAAACCCGGTTGCTGGCGACGGGGGATGCACCAGCAACCGGGCTAATGAAACCGTAACAAGAGATCGGCGCTTCGCAAATTCGATCTCGGCTATTCGGACACGAATTTGCCTGTCACGTAGGGGAGTTGTGACAGGAGTCACCACATCTCGCACGCACTCGCTCAGCTGACCGTCCGGTCAGCCCCGGTACGCACGGTCAGCTGAGCGTGACCTGCCGGTTGGTGAGCCCGCCGCGCGCCCGGCGCTCGTCCGGGGTGAGCGGGGACTCGTCGGCCAGGGCGGCGGAGAGCCGCTCGGCGAACTCGGCCGCCGGCTTCTCGATGTCGTCCGCGCCCATTCCGCTGGGAAGGTCCCAGACCGGCACGGTGAGGCCGTGAGCACGGAAGGAACCGACGAGACGGGTGCCCTCACCGAGGCTGGAGCGCCCCGCCGCGTGCAGCCGCGCGAGAGCGTCCAGAAGCCGCTCCTCGGCGTGCGGCATGACCCATCGCAAATGGTTCTTCTCGGGGGTCTCGCACCAGTACGCCGCGTCGACGCCCGCGAGCTTCACAGTCGGGATCGCCGCGGAGTTGGCGCGCTCCAGGGAGGCGGTCACCTCCGGGGTCGTGCTCTCCGTGTCCGGGACCCAGAACTCGAAGCCCGTGTGCACAACTGGCTCGAACTCACCTTCGGGGTCGAGCAGGTCCTGCAGGCGCGGACCGTCGGCCGGGGCGCGCCGGCCCTGAACCGGAGTCCCCGGCTCGGCGACGAGGGCACGCTGGAGGGTGTCGGCGAGGTCGCGGCTGATGTCGCCGGACGCCGTGTCGTTCTGCAGGCCGAGCAGCACCGAGCCGTCGTCACGGCGCAGCGCGGGCCACGCCATGGGCAGGACGGTGGCGAGCGTCACCGACGGGACGCCCTCGGGGAGCGCGTCCTTGAGCTTCAGCTCGACGGTCGCGGCGGGCACCAGCTCGCGCAGCGCGATCCAGTGGCACTCGCCCGGCAGGCCTTCGAAGGGGCGCTGCACCAGCTCGGTCACCGCCTGGGCGGCCGCCCGGCCGTGACAGGCCTTGTAGCGGCGGCCGCTGCCGCAGGGGCATTGCTCGCGCGCGCCGACAACCGGAACCTGCCCATCGGCGCCTGCGGCACCGACTCCGCCGGTGCCCTGCGGGCGCTTGGCCTTCGTTTGGGGTCGCTTCTTGGCCATCGTGGGTGTCTCCCGATCACGGCTCGTCTCGTACTCGCGCGAGCCTAGCCGCTCGTACGGCGCCCGACGGGACCCTGTGGACAACGCACCCGAGTCGTCCCGGAACCGGTGGTTCAGGCCAGGTTGTGCACGCCTGGCCCGAACCACCTGAAGCACCGTCGGGTCAGTCCATGTCCTCGAACGCGTCCGCGAAGTCCAGGTCGGGAACGGTGGAGACCGAGGGAGCGACCACCCGGCTCGCGAAGTCGTCCCGGCGGTGGGCTCTGTACACGTCGTCCTGGACGACGACCCACACCGTGACCTCGCCGCGGGCGTCGTCGCGCACGCCCCAGTCGTCGGCCAGCGCGGTGACGATGTTCAGCCCGCGGCCGCCGTGTGCGGTGACCGAGGGCGTGGACGGAAGCGGGCGGGTCGGACCACCGCCGTCCGTCACCTCGACAGTGAGCCGCCCGGTGGGATCCATGCGCCAGGCGCAGCGCACATCGCCGTCACCGGCCAGCGCGTCGCCCAGCGGCCTACCGTGTTTGCAGGCATTGCTGAGCAGTTCGGAAAGGATCAGTAGGGCGTCGTCGATCACCGATTCCGCCACTCCACCGTCGCGCAACTGATCGCGCACCCGGTGCCTCGCTTCACCCACGCCCGCAGGGCCATGGGGTACGGCCATGCTCGACGACGTGGGCACCTCCTGTGCCACCACCAACGCCACCCCCGAGACCTCCTTCGCCCCACGCCACGGTGTGAATGCCCCATTGGACTGGACTGGAAACCGGCCGGAACACGTGCTCTGACGCACTCGCGGCGATCGAACACGCACCGAACGCGCCGGTGCACTCCCCGTAGCCGAGTGGCTGAATTTCGTCCCCGATATGCCGACTTGTCCTCCGGTGCGGTCCGGCCACCTTGGCGGAATTCTTACCTCCGTAAAGGGCGCACGACCGTGCCGACGGAGGGCGGCGTGATGGTCACAGGTGTGAAGAGAGGCGTGTTCGAAGCTGTCGCGGACGACGTGTTGGAAGCTGTCGGAACCGGTGTGTTCGAACTTGTCGGAGACCGTGCGCTCGGCTGGGTGGTGTCCTCGGAGATCGTGCGTCGGTGTTGTCGGGGACTGTGCCCGTCGGTGCCCGTCGGTGCCCGTCGGTGCTCGTCGGTGCCCGGCGGTGGCGGAAGGCGCCGGGCGGTGGCGGAGAGGGCGCGGTCAGCGGCTGAGTTGGTGGAGCACCGCGCGGGGGCGGTTGGTGATGATGGCGTCGACGCCCAACTCGACACAGAGGTCGACGTCCCGGGGCTCGTTCACGGTCCACACGTGTACCTGGTGCCCGGCGTTCTTCAGGCGCTCGATGTACGCGGGGTGGTTGCGCACGATCCGGATCGAGGGTCCCGCGATCCCGACACCGCTCGGCAGTCGCCCGTCGCGCAGCCGGGGCGAGACGAACTGCATCAGATAGACCGTCGGCATCGTCGGGGACGCGGTGCGGACGCGGTGCAGCGAGCGCGCCGAGAAGCTCATGATCCGTACCGGCGATTCGGCGGCCGTCTCCGGAGCGTCCAGGCCGAACCGCTTCAGCAGGACCAGCAGCCGCTCCTCGACCTGGCCCGCCCAGCGTGTGGGGTGTTTGGTCTCGATGGCCAGCTCCACCCGGCGCCCCGCGTCGGCCACGAGTTCGAGCAGACGTTCAAGGGTGAGGACGGAGGTGTCCGCCCGGTCCTCGGGGGTGACCTCCCAGTCGGGGGCCTCGTCGCCGTTCTTCCAGGAGCCGAAGTCCAGGGCGGCCAGGTCGGCGAGCTCCAGCGCGGAGACCGCGCCCCGGCCGTTCGACGTACGGTTGACGCGTCGGTCGTGGACACAGACGAGGTGGCCGTCGGCCGTCAGCCGGACATCGCATTCGAGGGCGTCCGCGCCGTCCTCGATCGCCTTCTTGTACGCGGCCAGGGTGTGCTCGGGGGCCGCCTCGGAGGCTCCCCGGTGGGCGACGACCTGAATCGGGAGCTGTCGTACGTGGGTCACCGCGTCATGGTGCCACCGTGACGGGGTACGCGTGGGGGTGGTGACCGTGGACGACCGGGTTCGTACGCACAGTATGCACCATTAGTCCAATAGGTCCCATATAAAGGATGGTCCCGGACCCACAGGCACCGCTTATGGTGCCCTGACGGC
Organism: Streptomyces europaeiscabiei; assembly: GCF_001550375.1. Classification (GTDB taxonomy): domain Bacteria; phylum Actinomycetota; class Actinomycetes; order Streptomycetales; family Streptomycetaceae; genus Streptomyces; species Streptomyces europaeiscabiei. Next base: position 3,796 of record NZ_LRTR01000280.1, read on the forward strand.
TCGTGGGAAAAGCTGACCTCATACAAAACTTGCGCACAGTCCGATGTGCGACCAAGAACAGTCGACCGCCGACAAGGTGAAGCCGTGGACCGAGGAGAAAAGCTGTGAGCACCGAGAACGAGGGCACCCCGGTACCCCCGGCCCCGTCCGCACCTCCCGTGCCGGTGGAAACTCCCGCTGCCTCCGCGCCTGCCCCGGCGCACGAGCCGAGCGCGGCACCGGCGGAGTCCACCGCCCCGGCGACCCCGGCCG
>NZ_LRTR01000281.1 GCF_001550375.1 Streptomyces europaeiscabiei
GCGCCGGGGCCGCGGCTTCGGCGGGCAGCGGCTGCGCGACGCGCGGCTGCTGCTGTACGGCGACCTCCGGCGGCAGTGGGGTGCCCGAGGAGGGGGTGGACTGCGGGGGCAGCGGCGCCTGCGGAGCCGTTACGGGGATGCCGGCGCCGGAGGTCTCGTGGCGGGGGTCCGGCCAGGTCTGGGGCTGGGGCGCGGCCTGAGCGGGGACGGGCTGCTGCGCGCCGGGCACACCTTGGGCGGGCACGGGCTGGGCGGTGCCCTGGACCGGCTGCGCGCTCTGTACGCCCTGCACGGCCTGAACCCCTTGTACGCCCTGAACTCCCGGTACGAGGACGGACTGGCCGAGGGCTCCGACCTGCGCGGGCTGCTGCTGCGGGCCACCGGGGACCCCAGGCGGCGGGACGGCGCCCTGGGGGGCGACGGGTTGTCCGACGGCTGCCTGTGCTTGGACGGCGCCCCCTGGAACCCCCTGCGGAGCGACGGGCTGACCGGCCGCGACCCCGGCCGGGACGGGCTGACCGGG
>NZ_LRTR01000282.1 GCF_001550375.1 Streptomyces europaeiscabiei
GGTGACCTGCCCGCGCCGCCGCCCGGCACCTCCGGCGTGGTCGGCTTCGACGCCCTGCACGGGCATGGGCGCGGGCATGGGCACGAGACCCGCACCGGCAGCGGCCGAGGCACCGTCCGCCGCACCAGCCGCGACCGCCGCGTCCTCGGCCCTCCGCCTGCGCCGCCCGGTGGGGGCGACAGCGGCCTCGACCTCCTGGCCCTCGGGAGCGTCCTCGCTCTCCAGGAACGCGTCCACCGACGACCGCCGCGCACGCCTCCGCCCGCCGCTGACCGGGGCCTGCTCGGGCAGGGCGACCTCCGCACCGGTGGCCATGGGCCCGGAGGCGGTCCCTGCACCCGCCAGGGCGGGTAGCGCAGCGGCGGGTACGGCCCCGGCACCGCCACCCAGCGGCACCTCCAGCACGTACGCGCTGCCGCTCATCCCCGGCACCTCGACCGTCTGGAGCACACCGCCGTGCGCCCGCACGATCCCCTGGACGATCGGCTGGTGCACCGGGTCTCCCCCGGCGTACGGCCCGCGCACCTCGATGCGGACGACCTCACCGCGCTGCGCGGCCGCCACGACGACGGTGTTGTCCATGTAGCCGCCGGTGGACATGGGCGCGTTGCCCGTCGCGTCGACACCGGCGACATCCGCGACGAGATGCGCGAGCGCGGTCGCCAGCCGCGCATGGTCCACTTCGGCCTCGATGGGCGGCGCGTGCACGGCGAACTGCACCCGCCCGGGCCCGACCAGCTCCACGGCCCCGTCGACACCGGCCGCGACGACCGCGTCGAGCATGACGGCCGTACGCACGAGGCCGTCCTCGCCCGCGTCGATCCGCTGGTAGCCGAGGACGTTGTCGATGAGCGTCGTGATCCGCGAGTACCCGGCGGTCAGGTGATGCAGCACCTGGTTTGCCTCGGGCCACAGCTGCCCGGCGTCGTCGGCCGCGAGCGTGCCCAGCTCACTGCGGAGTTGGTCGAGCGGGCCGCGCAGCGAGGTGCCCAGCACGGCGAGCAGCTGCTCGTGCCGCGCGGCCAGCGCCTCGTACCGGTCCTTCTCGCGCTCCCCGAGCGCCGCGTACCGCTCGTCCCCGGCGGCGAGTTCCTCGACGTGCTGCTCGCTCAGCTCGGCCAGCTCGGCGGCGTGCTCCTCCCGGACGCCCGCCAGCTCCGCCGCGTGCTCCTTGGCGAGCCGCTCCAGCTCCTCCGCGTGCGTCTCGGCCTCGGTGTCCTTCTCCTCGGCGAGCTTGTCGTACGGCCGCCGGTCGGTGAACGTCATCACGGCACCGACGAGCTGATCCCCGTCACGCACCGGCGCGGTCGTCAGGTCGACCGACACCTTCTCGCCGTTCTTCGCCCACAGCACCTGCCCGCGCACCCGGTGCTTGCGCCCGGACCGCAGGGTGTCCGCGAGCGGCGACTCGCCGTACGGGAAGGGAGCGCCGTCCTCACGCGAGTGCAGCACGAGCGTGTGCAGCTCGCGTCCGCCGAGGTCACTGGCCCGATAACCCAGTATCTGGGCGGCGGCCGGATTGACGAGAACGATCCGCCCGTCCGTGTCCGTCCCGACCACACCCTCGGACGCGGCCCGCAGGATCATCTCGGTCTGACGTTGCGAACGCGCGAGTTCGGCCTCGGTGTCGACGGTGCCCGAAAGATCCCGTACGACCAGCATGAGCAGCTCGTCATTGGCCGAGCCGTAACCGTCGTACGCCTGCTGTCCGTTCTCCAGATTCGCGCTTGTGACCTCGACCGGGAACTCGCTGCCGTCGGTGCGACGGGCGGTCATACGGGTCGGCTTGGTCCGTCCCGTCGGGTCCATGGTGTCGGGCCGCCGCATGGAGCCCGGGATGAGCCGGGAGTCGAACTCGGGCAGCAGGTCCAGCAACCCGCGCCCGACCAACGCGGTCCCGGGGGTCTCGAAGGCCTCCAGCGCGATCGTGTTGGCGTTGACGACGGTCCCATTGGCGTTGACCAGCACCAACGCATCGGGCAGCGCGTCCAGTATGGCTGCGAGGCGAGCAGCGCCTCGGGATGGCCTGCTGCTCACGAGACGCTTCCTCCCTGTTACCGCACCTTGCCGACCGCTGGGCCCATGGCCATCTTGCCAACCGGCCCGCAACGTGTCACGCGGGGGAGTCTACGGGCAGAGGTTGCGCTCGCGACGCCGGATGAGAGGGAGGTCGCACACCGAACGTACGGAGATGCCGTGACCGTGCGGACGCGGACGCCGTGACCGTGCGTTTTGCCGGACGGCCCCGTCGGCGGCACAAATGTACGGGCTGTGCACGCTCCGCGAGGGGGCTGTCAGCGCCGCTCGTCGGATGGCTGGTTTCCCCTGTCGCCTTCTCCTTCTCCTGCACGCGGATCCTCTTCTCCCTACTTACGCGCGTTCTCTCTCTTGTGCGCTTACGCGCGGAGGTCCGGCAGCACGGGCACGAGATCGTCCCAGCGGGCGATCTCGCAGCCGTTCCCGCGGCCGAAGCGGGCGTCGACGCGACGCCCGGCCCAGGTCCCGGTGACATGGGCGGTGGCCGGTCCGCCGTACTGCATCGTGCACACGGTCCCGGACCCGACCGGCGCGAACGGATCGGTCCCCCACGTCGTCCGCCGGTCGAGCCGCCCGCACGCCTCACGCGCGTCCGGGTGGCTGCCCCCCTGGGGATGGCACCGCAGCTCGAACGTGCCGTCCGCCCGGCCGCCGGCATCCCGCACGGTGACGGTCAACCGGTCCCCGGGCTCGACGGCGGCGACGGGTGTGGGCAGCGACGCCCGTGACACCGCCTCGGCGGCGTAGGCGTTTGGCGCCACCGGCGCGAGCGTGCCGGCGGCGGCAGCGGCGAGCGAGGCGGCGGCGCCGAC
>NZ_LRTR01000283.1 GCF_001550375.1 Streptomyces europaeiscabiei
CTGGGGGGCGCGGCGAGAGGGAGCGGGCGCGTGGCCGGGGTGCGGGCGGGAGACTGCGGGCGGGCGGCGGGAGGACTCTGCGACATGACCTGACTAACGCCACGCCCGGCCCACGGTTGCGGCGCCGCGGCGCCCCGTCTCCACCTCGTCCCGTCAGCCCGCCGCACCGCCTCCGACGTGCCATACGGCTTTGCCCTGCGGCCTCTTTGCCTAGTACCGTGGGTGCCGATTGGTGACAGCCCACTCGGCTGTGTCATCATCTGCACGCACCATTCGCGCTCGCGCGGGCGGTTGTGCTGGAGGCGTCGCCTAGTCCGGTCTATGGCGCCGCACTGCTAATGCGGTTTGGGACTTCAATCCCATCGAGGGTTCAAATCCCTCCGCCTCCGCGCTTGATCACCGAAGCCCCGGTCCACCCGACCGGGGCTTCGTCGTTCCCGCCCCGCTCCGAGAGTGCCCCCACAGGGTCTTTTCCCAGGTCACAAGGGCTATGGATAACGGATTTCACAGGACGACGGCAGTCATGTAATGTTCTTCCTGTCGCCGCGAGCGGGCCGAAAGGGCCGGGATCGGCGGAAAACAAAACAAGCACTCGTAGCTTAACGGATAGAGCATCTGACTACGGATCAGAAGGTTGCAGGTTCGAATCCTGCCGAGTGCACACAGGTGAGAGGCCCCGGAGAGATCCGGGGCCTCTCGCGTTTCAGGGGCGTACAGCAGCGAAGTGCGGCAACCGTGATCGTGGCCCAAGTGGCTCGGCCGGCGCGCGGATAGGGTGTCCGCGCATACCGCACGGCGACCGGGGGGTCGTGGCACTTGTGCGGCACGGGAGGGGCACTCATGAAGATCAGGACCGGCGGAGCGGGACTCATGACCATGGTCCTGGCGGCACTGGTGGGATGCGGGGGCAGCCCGGCCGGGGGATCAGAGGACTCGACGGCTCCTGCTTCAGGTGCGCCGTCGTCGGCGCAAGCCCGTCTCTCTCCCGAGGATCTGCAGAGCCGATGGTGGACATGGGCAATGTCGGAACCTGAACGCACCAACCCGGTCGCCGACGAGGACGGAAGCGACTGCGAGCGCAACCAGCCGCAGGACATGTGGTTCCTGGCGGGCACATTCGGCACTCAGGCCGAGCGCACCTGCAGCATCCCTGACGGGGTCCCTGTCGCGTTTCCCCTGGTGAACCTGATGGGTGACCCGGCGGACTGCGCAGACTTCATGAGCACGGCCAAGGGATCCGCGGTCCTGGACGGCAAGAAGGCCGACTCGGAGACTTTCCGAGGAGAGACGATTTCCGTGGAGGGTGTCGCCGACAACCCCATCACAGGCACGGACGAGCGCTTCACGGCTACCGGGTGCGGCCTGTGGGTCCGGTTGCCCCCGCTGAAACCAGGGAAGCACACGCTGACCATTCGCGGTCAGGCACAGGACTTCTCCGTTGGTGTGGACTACTCCCTGACCGTGGCTGCCGCGTAGGCGAAAGACGCGCGGGAGACCCCGAGTTCGGGGTCTCCCGGAGAACAGGTCACGGTTACGGGGTGCCGGTCCGGTCGAGCGTGCCCACAGGCTCCGGCGTGCGCGTTCCGCGGCACGGTGCCGGTGCCGTCGAATCCTGCCGGGTGCACATCGACCGCGGGCTCCGGAGAGATCCGGGCCTGTGGCATTGGTGCTGACCGCGGGCCTGCGGGAGGGCCTGGAGGCGGTCGGCGGAGGGTCTGAGGGCGGAACGCGGCGGACGGCCGGATACGAGTGGGCGCATACTGGTCGAGATGACAAAGCCAGGTGCACCGAAGCGCTATTTGCCCACCAGTCCCTTCAAGGCCCCGGTCGCCCCGCCTCCCAAGCACTTCGCGGTGGGCGACCAGGTCACGCACGACATGTACGGCCTCGGCCGGGTGATCGGCATCGAGGACGGGATCGCCGCGCTCGTCGATTTCGGATCGGCGCGACAGCGGATCTTGAGCCCGTACACCAAGATGAGCAAGCTGTAGGACCAGAACAAGACCAGGACCAGGCCCCAAACCAGGCCCCAAACCAGGCCCAGAACCAGGGCCAGGGCCGACGGCGGGTTCGCTCCGGAGGGGGCGCGCTCTGCCATGCCTCCCGCTCCGCCACGTCGCCCCCGCCCCGCCATGCCGGCGCGGCATCACCGCCTCCGACGACGAACCTCGTTCAGGCCCCGGACCGCCGGGTGGAGGCGTTGTCAGTGGTGCCCTCTAATGTCGTGAGGGATGGCACGCGTGTGGAGATGTACGGGGCTGCGGTGGGGCGCGGACGGGCCGCTGCTGGAGTGGGCGGGCGGGCGTGGGAGCCCGTTGCCGCAGGGGAAGGCGGTGGCTTTCGCGGTCGTGAGCGAGGGGCGACGGACGTGTGCCGGGGCCCGGGGGAACTCGTGTCCGCTGCGTGCGGGAGTGCCGGGGCGGAGCACCGGGGGCCGGTGTGAGGAGTGCGCGCGGCTCGACCGGGCGCATTCCGTGGCCGCCGACACGATCGCCGATGATCCGCGGCCGTATCACGTGTACCTCGCGTGGTTCGGGCCCGGAATGGTGAAGGTCGGGATCACAGCGGTCGAGCGGGGGCCGGCGCGGCTGTTGGAGCAGGGCGCGGTCTCCTTCGGGTGGCTCGGCCGGGGGCCGCTGATGGCCGCGCGGCGGGCGGAGGAGGTATTGCGGGCCGCGCTCAAGGTGCCCGATCGGATTCCGTACGCCGAGAAGCGGGCCGTGCGGGCCGGCCTGCCGCCCGCCGAGGAGCGTGCCGGTGAGCTGGCGGTGCTGCATGGGCGGGCCCTGGGGCTCGCGGGGTGGCCCGAGTCGTTGGAGCCTGTGCCGTTCCAGGCGGTCGATCATTTCGAGGTGTTCGGGCTCGACGGATTGCCGGCCGCGGACGGTGTGGTGAGTGAGCTGGTCGCGGGCGGGGCCGTGGGCGGTGCGGTCCTCGCCGTCGCCGGGCCCGATGTGCATCTGGCCACCGGGCGAGGGGTCGTCGTCCTCGATACACGGCTCATGACCGGCTGGGAGCTGACCGCTCCCGTCGGAGTCGGAGAGGGAGCCAGAGCCCACGGCGCCCTCACCGTGCCCGTACGGGAGATGAAGAGTCCGGGGGACGGAAGCGTGCAGGACGGGCTGTTCTGAGAGGCCTTGGCGGCGGGGCCCGGCGCGGCGGGGCGCGGTGCGCGGGCACGGCGGGTAAAGACTTCGATCCCTTTTGGATCCCGTCCGGAAAAGGCTGTGGACGTCGGTCGCGGCTTGGCCGGAGAGTGATGCCATGAGTGATCAGCGGATAGCACCTGACGGAGCGCCCGACGGAGCGCCCGACGGAGCGCCTGGCGGAGCGCCCGATGGAGCGCCTGGCGGAGCACGTGACGGCGCATTTGGTGGCGCACCGGACGACGCGGCTGTCGTCGCGCCCGTCCTCGCCCATGAACCCCCGTACTACGCCGTCGTCTTCACCTCCACGCGGACCGCGGACCAGAGCGGGTACGGGGAGACCGCCGAGCGGATGGAGGAGCTGGTGAAGGGTGTGCCCGGGTTCCTCGGGATGGATCAGGCTCATACGCCCGGCGGGCCGGCCATCACCGTGGGGTACTTCCGGGATGCCGCAGCCGTGGAGGAGTGGCGGGCCAATGTCGAGCACCGTGCGGCGAAGGCGCGGGGGCGGGCCGAGTGGTACGAGAGCTACTCGTTGCACATCGCCAAGGTCGAGCGCAGTCACAGCTTCGTGAGAGGAGGAGGCGAAGCATGACGGCGCTTGCATAAAGGCGGGGTCAGGGCAGGGGCGCGGGGCGGTTTTCCTGTGGCCGCGAAGCTGTGGGGTCGCGGTGAGGCGGCCTGGGAAACGCCGTGGGAACGATCAGAAACGTGCTGGTCGGCGGGGTTGGTGTCCGAGAAGTCGGGGATCTACCCAGGGGTTGCCTGAGAGGCGCCTGTGCGTTTCTCAGAAAAATCACAGGTTCCGGAAAGGGTGTTCTCAGGGGGCCCCGACAAGGTGTCCAGCATGACCACGACCTCGCCCCAGGGGCGCACCGAACTGCTGAGGCCGGACGGGAGCCCCGTCCGAGTGCTTGTGGTGGACGACGAGCTGTCGATCACCGAACTGCTGTCCATGGCCCTGCGCTATGAGGGATGGCAGATCCGGAGTGCGGGGGACGGCACGGGTGCCCTCCAGACCGCCCGGGACTTCCGGCCCGACGCCGTCGTCCTCGACATGATGCTGCCCGACATGGACGGGCTGACCGTTCTCGGACGGCTGCGGCGCGAGCTGCCGGAAGTGCCGGTGCTCTTCCTGACCGCGAAGGACGCGGTCGAGGACCGGATCGCCGGGCTCACCGCCGGCGGTGACGACTACGTCACCAAGCCGTTCAGCCTCGAAGAGGTCGTCGCCCGGCTGCGCGGGCTCATCCGCCGCTCCGGTGCGGCCGACCGTCGCTCCGACTCCGTGCTCGTCGTCGGTGACCTCATGCTCGACGAGGACAGCCACGAGGTGTCGCGCGGCGGGGCGAACATCCACCTCACCGCCACCGAGTTCGAACTGCTGCGGTTCCTGATGCGGAACCCGCGACGGGTGCTCAGCAAGGCGCAGATCCTCGACCGTGTGTGGTCGTACGACTTCGGTGGCCAGGCCAACGTGGTCGAGCTGTACATCTCGTACCTGCGGCGGAAGATCGACGCCGGGCGCGAGCCGATGATCCACACTCGGCGTGGGGCCGGATACCTGATCAAGCCCGCCGCGTCATGAGCGGGCGACGACGGACGCGTACGCAGAGGCAGCCGAAGCCGGGCCGAGGGCGTGGACGGCAGCCGCGCACGCTGCGTACGCGGCTCGTCGTCTCCGCGGTGGCGTTGATCGCGGTGGTGGCCTCCGTCATCGGGACGGTGACGACGTTCGCGCTGAGTGAGCATCTGTACGAACAGCTGGCGGACAACGTCCAAGAGATCGCCAAGCGCACCGACGGGCCCAAGGGGCCGGGCGGCGGGCAGGCCGGGGCGCCGGGCAGCACCAGAACCATCACCCTGACGACGGATGAGAAACTCGGGTTCGTCACGAAGGGCGGTTCGCCGGAGTACACGATCGGCGCCGTCGTGGAGAACGGGACCATCGTCAAGGGGGTGGTCGGCGAGCTGGCGACCTCCGGCACCACCGGGCAGCCGGACATGACGGCCGTCACGCTGAGCGCGGCGGACCTCGCCGCGCTCGCCAAGGTCTCGCAGGACGGCAACGCGCACAGGGTCAGCCTTCCCGACCAGGGGGATTACCTGGTCAGGTACGAGACCAACCGTGACGGTGACAAGTTCTACGTGGGTCTGCCCACCGACTCCGTCACCAAGACCCTCAGCACCCTCATCGTCGTCGAGCTCAGCGTCACCGGCGCCGGTCTCGTCGCCGCCGGTATCGCCGGCTCCGTCCTCGTCGGCGTGGCCCTCCGACCCCTGCGCCGGGTCGCCTCCACCGCGACCCGGGTCTCCGAGCTGCCCCTGCACACCGGCGAGGTGACCCTCAACGAGCGGGTGCCGGCCTCCGAGACCGATACGCACACCGAGGTCGGCCAGGTGGGTGCCGCGCTCAACCGCATGCTCGACCACATCCACGGCGCCCTGCACTCGCGGCAGGAGAGCGAGACGCGCGTACGGCAGTTCGTCGCGGACGCCAGTCACGAGCTGCGGACCCCGCTCGCGTCCATTCGTGGGTACGCCGAGCTGACCAGGCGCGGCAGGGAGGAGATCGGGCCCGACACCCGGCACGCGCTCGGGCGGATCGAGTCCGAGTCCTCGCGGATGACCATGCTCGTCGAGGATCTGCTGCTGCTCGCGCGGCTCGACGCCGGGCGGCCGTTGCAGTTCGAGCGGACCGACCTCATCCCCCTCGTCGTGGACACCGTCAGCGACGCGCGCGTCGCCGGGCGGAGCCACAACTGGCGGCTCGACCTGCCGGACATCCCCGCGCTCGTGTCGGCCGATGCCGCACGGCTTCAGCAGGTGCTCGTCAACCTGCTGGCGAACGCCCGTACGCATACCCCGCCCGGTACGACCGTCACCGCGCGCGTCCAGCGGCGCGGGCCGTGGATGTGCGTCGATGTCGAGGACAACGGGCAGGGCATCCCGGAGGACCTGCTGCCGCACGTGTTCGAGCGGTTCGCGCGAGGCGACTCCTCGCGCTCCCGGGCCTCCGGGTCGACCGGGCTCGGGCTCGCCATCGTGCAGGCCGTGGCCGACGCGCACGGCGGTGCCGTGACCGTCGACAGCGTGCCCGGCAGGACCGTGTTCACGGTGCATCTGCCGGCCCTCGGACGGGACGTGCCGCCGCTCGACGACGCCGCGAACTGGCAGCTCGACGAGGGGCAGTACGACGGCGAGCACGACGGCGAGTTCGACGGAAACGACATGGTGACCGGCGCAACAAACCGGCAACCGGACTCACAGGCACAGCACAGTGTGAGCACACGGGCATAACAGAGCGGCTCGCGAATGTGGTCGTCATGCGAACCGACTCTTCTCCCGGCACTCTGCCGGCGCGGGAGCACCTCCCGGCCGGAAACGCCGGTACGCCTGTCCTGGACGTAGTGATCCCCGTCTACAACGAGGAGAAGGACCTCCAGCCGTGCGTCCTCAGACTGCACGAGCACCTCGCGCGCACGTTCCCGTACGCCTTCCGCATCACGATCGCGGACAACGCGTCCACGGACACCACCCCGCAGGTGGCCGCGCGGCTGGAGGCGGAGCTCCCGGAGGTCAGGTCCTTCCGGCTGGAGCAGAAGGGGCGCGGGCGGGCCCTGCGGACCGTGTGGTCCGCGTCCGACGCGCCCGTCCTCGCCTACATGGACGTGGACCTGTCCACCGACCTGAACGCTCTGCTGCCGCTGGTGGCCCCGCTGATCTCCGGTCACTCGGACCTCGCGATCGGCTCCCGGCTCGCCCGCTCCTCGCGGGTGGTGCGCGGCACCAAGCGCGAGTTCATCAGCCGGGCGTACAACCTGATTCTGCGCGGCTCGCTCCAGGCCCGCTTCTCGGACGCGCAGTGCGGGTTCAAGGCGATACGCAGGGATGTGGCCCAGGTGCTGCTGCCCCTGGTCGAGGACACCGGGTGGTTCTTCGACACCGAGATGCTGGTGCTGGCGGAGCGGGCGGGGCTGCGGATCCACGAGGTGCCCGTCGACTGGGTCGACGACCCGAACTCGACCGTGCACATCGTGAGGACGGCGACCGACGACCTCAAGGGTGTGTGGCGGGTCGGCAAGGCCCTCGCCACCGGATCGCTCACGCTGGACCGGCTCGCCCGGCCGTTCGGGGACGACCCCCGGGACCGCGAGATCCAGGACGTGCCGCGCGGCCTCGCCCGCCAGCTCCTCGGCTTCTGCGTCGTCGGCGGCCTCTCCACCCTCTTCTACCTGCTCCTCTACAGCGGCTTCCGGACCTTCTCGGGGTCGCAGATCGCCAACGCGCTCGCCCTGCTGGTCTCGGCGGTCGCCAACACGGCGGCCAACCGGCGCCTGACGTTCGGTGTCCGCGGCCGGAGCGGTGCCGTCAAGCACCAGGCGCAGGGCCTGGTGGTGTTCGGCATCGGTCTGGCCCTCACCAGCGGCTCGCTGGCCGCCCTGAACGCGGCGACCTCCGACCCCGCGCACTCCACGGAACTGGCGGTCCTCGTCGCCGCCAACCTCGCGGCGACGGTGCTGCGGTTCCTGCTCTTCCGGGCGTGGGTGTTCCCGGACCGGGGCGACGGGTCGCCCACCTCTCCTTCCGCTTCGGGCTCGACCGTCGTGGCCTCGCACCAGCCCGCCCACGCGGCCTCGCCCACGCCCGCGTACACGGCGTCGACGGGGGTGCGTCCCGGTCAGCCCGGCCCCTACGGCCACCAGGACCGGTTCCACCCGATGTCGCGGCGCGCGACGGCACCCCAGAACGACCGCGCCGAGTACGCGACGGACCGCGCCGAGTACGCGACGGCGCCCGGAGTCCCTTACGCCAACGCCCCTTACGTCAACGCCCCGTACGGGAACGCCCCGTACACCACGACCCAGTTCCGCGCCGGTGAAGCCGCGGACCGCACCTGGGGGGACGCGACCATGCGGATGCGGCCGGTGCGCCCGCACGATCAGGATTCGAGGAACGCACGATGACCACGCAGTTCGAGACGACGAGCCGGCCGGGGGGTCCCGGCCCCGGGTGGGATCCGTCGACGACGGCCCACCAGGAAGCGGTGGTTCCGGAGGCGCCCGCCGAGCCCCCGGCTCCCGGAGCCGGTGAACCCAGGCAGCCCTTCGCGAAGCGGCTGTGGAGAGGCCGGCCCGAGGACCACAGCTGGATCCGCCCCGGCTTCCTCCTCACCCTCCTGCTCATCGGCGGCCTCTACACCTGGAACCTCACGGCCTCCGGCTACGCCAACTCCTTCTACTCGGCGGCCGTGCAGGCGGGCAGCCAGTCGTGGAAGGCCTTCTTCTTCGGCTCGCTCGACTCCGCCAACGCCATCACCGTCGACAAGCCCCCGGCCTCGCTGTGGCCGATGGCGCTGTCGGTGCGGCTCTTCGGCCTCAACTCCTTCGCGATCCTGTTCCCGCAGGTCCTGATGGCCGTGGCCACCGCCGGGGTGCTGTGGGCGGCCGTACGCCTTCGCTTCACCGCCACGGCCGGCTTCCTCACCATGGCGGTGTTCGCGCTCACGCCCGTCGCCGCGCTGATGTTCCGCTTCAACAACCCGGACGCGGCCCTCGCGCTGCTGATGGCCGCCGCGGTCTACTGCACACAGCGCGCCATGGAGAAGGCGCAGACGAAGTGGCTGGTCTGGGCGGGTGTCGCCATCGGCGTCGCCTTCCTGGTCAAGACCCTGCAGGCCTTCCTGATCCTGCCGCCCCTGGCGATCGTGTACGCCGTCTTCGCGCCGGCCTCGATGAAGAGGCGGATCAGCCAGGTGCTGCTCGCCGGGCTCGCGATGGTCGTCGCCGGTGGCTGGTGGGTGGCGATCGTGGAGCTGTGGCCCGCGTCCTCCCGCCCGTACATCGGCGGTTCGCAGAACAACTCCTTCCTCGAACTGACCTTCGGCTACAACGGTCTCGGCCGTATCAACGGCGAGGAGACCGGCAGCGTCGGCGGTGGCGGAGGCGGCGGCAACTGGGGCGAGACCGGCTGGGACCGGATGTTCAGCTCCTCCATCGGCGGCCAGATCTCCTGGCTGATCCCGGCCGCGCTGATTCTGCTGGGCGCCGCGATCTGGGCCACCCGGAAGCTGAAGCGCACCGACACCGCCCGCGCGGACTTCCTCCTCTGGGGCGGCGCGCTGCTGATCACCATGGTGGTCTTCAGCTTCATGCAGGGCATCTTCCACGAGTACTACACCGTGGCCCTGGCCCCCTACATCGCGCCGCTGATCGGTATGGGCGCGGCTCTGCTCTGGGACCGGCGGAGCAAGCTCTGGGCGTCGATCACCATGGCGGCCGCCATGACGGCCACGGCCGTCTGGGGTTACGTCCTCCTCAACCGCTCGTCCGACTACCTGCCCTGGCTCAAGTGGGTCGTGCTCGTCGGCGGCCTGGTCGCCGCGCTCGGCCTGGTCTTCGTGGCCAGGCTCGGCCGGCAGCTGGCCCTGGCGGTCGTGGGCCTGAGCTTCGTCACCGCGGTGGCGGGCCCGACGGCGTACACGCTCACCACGCTGGGCGAGGGGCACACCGGCTCGATCGTCACGGCCGGTCCGTCCGTCCAGGGCGGCCGGGGCGGCGGTCCTGGTGGCGGTGGCGGCATGGGCGGCGGTCCTGGTGGCGGCGGTGGCGGTATGCCGGGCCAGAACAACCAGCAGGGCAACGGCCAGAACCAGCAGGGCGGCCAGAACGGCCAGAACGGCCAGAACGGCAACGGTCAGACGGGCCAGCCCCCGACCGGCGGCTTCGGCGGCGGCCAGAACAACCAGCAGGGCCGGCAGAACGGCAACGGTTCCACCCAGAACCAGCAGCAGGGCCAGGGCAACGGCCAGACCCGCAACGGTGATGGCGGCGGCATGGGTGGCGGAGGCGGTGGAGGCATGGGCGGCCTGATCAACGGCACCTCCGTCGGCGACGAGGCCAAGGAACTGCTGGAGAAGAACGCCGGTGACTACACCTGGGCGGCAGCCGCCATCGGCGCCCAGAACGCGGCGAGCTACCAGCTCTCCACCGGCGACCCGGTCATGGCGATCGGGGGCTTCAACGGCACCGACCCGTCCCCGACCCTCGCGGAGTTCAAGAAGTACGTGGAGGACGGCAAGATCCACTACTTCATCGCCAGTGGCTCCGGCGGAGGCATGGGCGGCAGCAGCGACGGCACCTCCTCGCAGATCAGCTCCTGGGTCCAGGAGAACTTCGAGTCGGTGACGGTCGACGGCACGACGTTCTACGACCTGACGCAGGCGAAGTAGCAAGTAGCCAAGACCGCGGTGGGAGCGGGGCGGTGGCCCGGGGTGCGGACGAACCCCCGGGCCACCGCCCTTCTCGTACGTCCGCGTGTCTCGTACGTCCGCCCTTCTCGTACGTCCGCACGCTTGTCGTTGTACGGCGTATGGGAACTGTTCTACGGTGTAGAGCATGTCCCCCTCCGCCGCTCCCACCGTCCCCTCCCCACCCTCCAACCCCTCCACCCAGGGCCACCCCCAGCGCTGGCTGATCCTCGGCGTCATCTGTCTCGCCCAGCTCACCGTCCTGCTGGACAACACCGTGCTGAACGTGGCGATCCCGTCCCTCACGGAGGAGCTGGGGGCGGGCACGTCGGACATCCAGTGGATGATCAACGCGTACTCGCTGGTGCAGTCGGGCCTGCTGCTCACCGCGGGCAGCGCGGCCGACCGCTACGGACGCAAGAAGATGCTGATCGCGGGCCTGGTGCTGTTCGGTATCGGCTCGCTGATGGCCGGACTCGCCCAGTCCACCGGGCAGTTGATCGCCGCGCGGGCCGGGATGGGCGTCGGCGGCGCGCTGCTGCTCACCACGACCCTCGCCGTCGCCATGCAGATCTTCGCGCCCGAGGAGCAGCCGAAGGCGATCGGCATCTGGGCCGCGGTCAACGCGCTCGGCTTCGCGGCCGGACCTCTCCTCGGCGGCCTCATGCTCGGCCACTTCTGGTGGGGCGCCATCTTCCTGATCAACCTGCCGGTCGCCGCACTGGGCGTGGTGGCCGTGATCGCCCTGGTCCCCGAGTCGAAGAACCCGCAAGGGGACCGGCCGGACCTGCTGGGCGCGCTGCTGTCGACCGTCGGAATGACCGCCCTCGTCTACGCGATCATCTCGGGCCCCGAGCACGGCTGGACGTCCGGCCGGGTGCTCGCCCCGGCCGCCGTCGCCGTGGTCGTCCTCACGGCCTTCGGGTACTGGGAGAGCCGCATTCCGTACCCCATGCTCGACCCGCACTTCTTCCGCGACCGCCGCTTCACGGGCGCCGTCGCCGGCGTGGTCCTGATCACCTTCGGCATGGGTGGCGCGCTCTTCCTCCTCACCCAGCATCTGCAGTTCGTGCTGGGCTACGACGCGTTGGAGGCGGGGCTGCGGACCGCACCCCTCGCCCTGGTCGTCGTCGCGCTCAACTTCTCCGGGCTGTCGGCGAAGTGGACGGCGAAGCTCGGGATGCCGGTGTCGATCGCGCTGGGCATGGTGCTGATGTCCGGCGGACTGGTCTCCATCGCGACGATGGCCTCCGGAGGTTACGGCGGGACACTGCTCGGGCTGGTGCTGATCGGGGTGGGCTGCGCGATCGCCAACCCCGCGATGGCGCACGCGATCATGAGCGCGATTCCGCCGGCCAAGGCGGGGGTGGGGGCCGGGATCAACGGCACGCTCGCGGAGTTCGGGACAGGGCTGGGGGTGGCGGTGCTGGGAGCGGTGCTCAACTCCCGGTTCACGGCGCTGATCCCGGTGGTGGCGGCGTCGTTGCCCGCGGCGTTGGGGGCGGCGGACACGGCTGCGGAGAGGGCCGAGGTGATGTCCGCGTTCTCCTCCGGGCTGGAGACGAGTCTGCTGGTGGGGGCGGTGGCCGTACTGCTCGGGGGGTTGGTGGCGGCGGGGCTGCTGCGCAGGGCGGAGAAGGGGGATGTGGAGCTGGTGGGCGCCTCATAGCGCGGGGGTTCTGTGCGGGGGGCCCGCGGATGGGTTCGTGGTTGCTCGTGGCGTTCCCCGGGCCCCTGAAAGGCGCGCCGCGCGCCTAGCATCGTCACCGGCGGAGAAACGTGTCTCGGAAGGTGCGGTCATGGTGCGGGGAGCCGGTCGGGCCGAGGGGTCCGCGCGAGCCAGTGTCTGGCTGGAAGGCAAGGCGCGGGACGGGCGGGGTCGGCAGCCGTCGGGGCTGGACCGGGAGCGGATCACCGGGACGGCCGTGCGGCTGCTGGACGCGGAGGGGCTGGGCAAGTTCTCGATGCGCCGGCTGGCCGCCGAGCTGAACGTGACCGCGATGTCGGTCTACTGGTACGTGGACACCAAGGACGACCTGCTGGAACTGGCGCTGGACCAGGCGTTCGACGAGATGCGGCTGCCGGCGGCGGACTCCGGCGAGGACTGGCGGGACCAACTGCGCACACTGGCCGGGGAGTACCGGGCGGTCCTGGTCCGCCATCCCTGGGTGTCGCCCCTCGCCGGCACCTTCCTCAACATCGGCCCGCACTCGCTCGACTTCTCGCTCGCCGTGCAGCGCGTGATCCGCCGCACCGGCCTGCCCGCGCGCGGCCAGGCCGGTGCCATCTCGGCGGTCTTCCAGTTCGTGTACGGCTTCGGCACCATCGAGGGCCACTTCGTCCAGCGCTGCGCCGCGGCCGGCATGACCCAGGAGGAGTACTTCCGGCACGCCATGAGCGCGGTGTCCGACACCCTCGAACCCCACGAGGTCATCCAGCACTCCGCGGACCTCATGGAGGCCCGCGGCGGCGACACGGTCGAGGAGATGCGCGCCTATGACTTCACCTACGCCCTGGACACCCTCGTCGCCGGCATCGAGGTGATGGCACAGCGGGG
This sequence comes from Streptomyces europaeiscabiei, assembly GCF_001550375.1. GTDB lineage: Bacteria > Actinomycetota > Actinomycetes > Streptomycetales > Streptomycetaceae > Streptomyces > Streptomyces europaeiscabiei. The sequence goes on from NZ_LRTR01000283.1 coordinate 12,953, forward strand.
CTGACCCCCCACCCGCACCCCGGCGGCGCCGGGAACCCGCCCGTCGGGCCCGATGCGCGCAGTCGGCGTGCGGAGCCGATGTGCGGAGCCGGTGTGCGGAGCCGGGTGCGCAGTCGCTGGGTCAGTCGTTGTGAACCATGCGTGCGGGGAAGCCGCCGGTCGCCACCGGCCCCCACCTCTCCGGAGTGACCCGGATGATCGACTTGCCCTGCTTGACCATGGCGGCCCGGTACTCGTCCCAGTCCGGGTGCTCGCCCGAGATGTTCCGGAAGTACTCCACCAGGGGTTCGACCGAGTCCGGCGAGTCGATGACCTCCGCCGTACCGTCGATCTGGACCCAGGGGCCGTCCCAGTCGTCGCTCAGCACGACGACGCTCACGCGCTCGTCCCGCTTGGCGTTACGTGTCTTGGCGCGCTCGGGATACGTGGAGACCACGATCCGGCCCGAGTCGTCGACGCCGCAGGTCAACGGCGATGCCTGCGGGCTGCCGTCGGCCCGCCGGGTGAGCAGGAGCGCCCGGTGCCGGGGGCGTACGAAGTCGAGCAGCTCTTCGAGGGAGACCGAGGTGTTGGTCGCGATGTTCCGTGCCATGGCGGTCAGCGTAGGCCCTCGGCCCGCCCGTGAGGCTGACCCTGTCGTGCGTACCCACGCGACTCTGCCGTGCGCACCCACGCGCCACGCCTACGCCTACGGCAGCGTCTCGCCCTGGACCGCCTGCACGTCCAGCTCGACCTTCAGCGTCGTACCGATCGCCGCGATCCCCGCCTGCACCACCTGGTTGTAGTGCATGGCGAAGTCCTCGCGGCGGAGTTCGGTGGTGGCCCGGAAGGAGGCGCGCGTGCCGCCCCACGGGTCCGCTCCGGTGCCGAGGTACGCCAGGTCCAGGTCGACCGGTCGTACGACCCCGTGCATGCCCAGCTCGCCGTGGACCGTCCAGCGGTCCTGGGCGGCGGGGGTCAGGCCCGTGGAGACATAGGTGATCTCGGGGTGCCGTTCGGCGTCCAGGAAGTCCGGGGACCTCAGATGCTGGTCCCGCGTCGCGTTGCCCGTGTCGATCGAGGCGGCCCGGATCACCGCCTCCACCCGCGACTTGGTCCCCTCGTCCGGGGCCGGGGCGATCTCGATGGAGGCCGAGAAGTCGGTGAAGCGGCCGCGGACGCTGGAGATGCCGAGGTGCTGGGCCACGGCGGCGACGGAGGAGTGGGCGGGGTCGACGGTCCAGGGGCCGGGCGGGGGCAGTTCCGTGTCACCCGGCCGGGACAGGGTGACCGTGCCGATCTCCACCCGGCCGCTCGCGGTCACGAGGGCGCCGGCGGCGAACGGCGCGTGGCCGACCGCTGTGACGATCACCGTGTACGCGCCGGGCGCGAGCGCCGTGGGGTCGTGCACGTCCCCTTCGGCGTCCGCCTCGGCCCGCAGCACCTGCGTACCGGTCATGTCGGTCACCGTGACGACCGCGTGCGACACGGCCCATCCGTCCCGGGTGCGGATCCTCGCGGTCAGTCCCATGTCCGTCCAACTCCTCAGCATGCGAACCGGCCGGTGGAGCGGGGGGTGGCTCCACCGGCCGGTGGTCCGGCTACGCGCCGGGGTGGGCGAGCTCGATGTCGTGGCCGTCGACGCCGGGTCCGGCGACCGTCAGGGCCGTGGCCACGGGCGGGTAGCCGGTCGCGATGACCGTGTACTCGCCGCCGTCCAGGTCGGCGAAGGCGTACGCCCCGTCCGCGCCGGTGGTGGCCGTGCCGACCACGTTGCCCGCCGCGTCCACGAGGGTCACGCGGGCGTCGGCCAGAGCCCCGCCCGGCGCCCGTACGGTCCCCTGGAGCCGGGCCCCGGCCTCCAGGTCGATCTCGATCCGGGTGACGCCGGTGCCGCCGACCTCGACGGGCAGGGCACGCGGTCGGAACCCGGCGGCGTTCACCGCGACGGTGACCCCGCCCGGCACCAGCTCGCCGAAGCCGAACTCGCCCTGTTCACCGGTGACCCCGCCGGCCAGCACGTCCCCGCGCACATCGGTCACCACGACCATGGCGTCCCGCACGGCCTGCCCGGTCCCGGCGGCCCGCACCACACCGTTCAGCCCGCTCGTCCCGCTCAGCAGGATGTCGTACGCGACCGGCTCGCCGTTCACGACCACGGTGGACGCCTGCGGCTGGAACCCGTCGGCGGCCGCGATCAGGACGTACGACCCGGCGGCGGGCGCGTCCACCGCGTAGGCCCCGTCGGCGCCCGCGACCGAACTGCCGAGCTGCCGACCGCCGAGCGAGATCAGGGTGACGGCGGCCCGCGGTACGGGCGCGCTCTCGGCCCCGCGGACGTGACCCCGTACGGGAATCCCGCCACCGTCGCCCGATACCGAAGCGGCGGCCGAAGCGGCGGCCGGAGCGGCGGCCGGAGCCTCGATCTCGGCGGAGGTCGCCGCCACCGAAGCCATGGCCATGGCCGGGGCGGGCGACGCGTCCGGCACGTCCGTCGCCCCGTTGGTCCCCGTCGCCCTGCCCTGCGCGGCCTGGGCGAGCGCCCCGGTGGTCCGCAGCGGGACCTCCTTGATGAAGAACGAGAAGACGAGCGCGAGGGCCGCGAAGGGGGCGGCGTAGAGGAAGACGTCCCCGATGCCGTGGCCGTAGGCGCTCTCGATGACCGTGCGGATCGGCGTGGGCAGCGCGTCCAGGTCGGGGATCTCGCCGTGGCCCGTGGAGGAGCCGGACACGCCCAGCTTGGCGAGGCCCTCCTCGGCGTAGTTCGAGATCCGGTGGCTCAGGACCGCGCCCAGCGCGGAGACGCCGATCGCGCCGCCGAGGGAGCGGAAGAAGGTGACGACCGAGCTGGCGGCGCCGAGGTCGCTCGGGGCGACCTGGTTCTGGGTGCACAGCACCAGGTTCTGCATCATCATGCCGACGCCGAGCCCGAGCAGCGCCATGAAGATCGCCACGTGCCAGTACGCGGTGTCGTACCGGAGCGTGCCCAGGAGTCCGAGACCGGAGGTCACCAGCACACCGCCGGCGAGCAGCCAGGCCTTCCAGCGGCCGGTGCGGGTGATGACCTGACCGGAGACGGTCGACGAGACGAACAGGCCGGCGATCATCGGGATGGTCAGGACACCGGACATGGTCGGCGACTTGTCGCGGGCCAGCTGGAAGTACTGGCTGAAGAAGATCGTGCCCGCGAACATCGCGACACCGACGAAGAGCGAGGCCAGCGAGGCCAGCGCGATCGTCCGGTTGCGGAAGAGCCGCAGCGGCATGATCGGCTCGCTCGCCCTGGACTCGACGAGCAGGAAGACCGCGAGCAGCGCGACCGTGCCGCCGACCATCGCGTACGTCTGCCACGACACCCAGTCGTACTTGTCACCGGCGAAGGTCACCCAGACCAGCAGCAGGCAGACCGCGGCGGTGATGAGGAGGGCGCCCGCCCAGTCGACCTTGACCTTGCGCCGGACGACCGGCAGGTGCAGGGTCCGCTGGAGCACGATCAGGGCGATGACGGCGAAGGGCACACCGACGTAGAAGCACCAGCGCCAGCCCAGCCAGTCGGTGTCGGTGATGACACCGCCGACCAGCGGGCCGCCGACCATGGCGGTCGCGAAGGTGGCGCCGAGGTAGCCGTTGTAGCGGCCGCGCTCGCGCGGGGAGATCATCGCCGCGAGGATGATCTGGGCCAGCGCGGAGAGCCCGCCCATGCCGACGCCCTGGACCGCGCGGAATCCGATGAGCATCCCGGCGTTCTGGGACAGTCCGGCGGCGGCCGACCCGAGCACGAAGATCACCAGTGCGAGCTGGATCAGCAGCTTCTTGGAGAACAGGTCGGCGAGCTTGCCCCACAGCGGGGTGGACGCGGTCATCGCGAGCAGCGACGCGGTCACCACCCAGGTGTACGCGCTCTGCCCGCCGCCCAGGTCCTTGATGATGTCCGGCAGCGCGTTCGACACGATCGTCGACGACAGGATCGCCACGAACATGCCGAGCAGCAGCCCGGTCAGCGCTTCCATGATCTGCCGGTGCGTCATCGGGGCGTGGTCGCCACCGCTGTGGGGGGCACCCTTGACGGTGCCTCCTCCGTGCTTGGCGTGAGCCCGCACACCGGCTGGTGTGGTCGTTGCCATGGGGCTTTTCCTTTTCCTACGGGTCTTTGCGGGTGTACGGGTTGTGGTGGTGGCCGTTACGCGGGTACCGGTCGGCTACGTGGGCGTACCGGTCGGCTGTGCGGCCGTACGGGTCGGCGCGGTGGCGTCGAAGCTCTCGCGCAGCCGACCCAGGAGCCGGGCGAGCTGGGCGACCTCGTCGTCGGACCAGTTGCTCAGCCGGGCGGCCATCAGCCGACTGCTGCGCCGGTCCAGCTCCGAGACCACGGCCCGGCCCTCGGGGGTCAGGCGCAGGATGCGTGAGCGTTTGTCGACCGGGTCGGGGAGGCGTTCGATCCAGCCCCGCTCGGCTACGTGCGCGACATGACGGCTGGTCACCGACATGTCCACCGAGAGCAGTTCGGCGAGCCTGCTCATCCGCATCTCGCCGTGCCGGCCGAGCAGGGTCAGGACTCCCGCCGATCCGCCGGGGCACTCGTGCGGCAGCATCCTGGTGAGCTCCCTCTTCACGGCCCCGATGGCACTGAGCTGGCGAACCAGCTCCTCGTAGTGCGCTTGCCCGGCCATGGAGCCCCTCCCGCTTTTGTTGCTTAGGGCAACCATAGGAGTGGATGGTTGCTGCAGGCAAATTAAATCGGGGTTCTGCGGCCCAAGTCTTGGCAAAGGAGAACAGTCGGACGGTTGCGGGCGGACGCCCCCGCTTGGGCGCGTCCTCCCCGATTCGCTAAGGTCTCGGGCCATGGCTGACAACCAGGGCCCCCAGGGCACCCACGACCCCGCGGGCAGCACGCAGATGTTCCGCGCCTTCGTCGACGAGACGCCTTCCGGCGGCCGTGCGGCCGCCTCGGCCGCGGCGGCCGGGTCCTCCGGGCCACGGGTAGGTGTGATCGTCGGTGTGATCGCCGCGGTGGCTGTGGTGGCCGCCGTGGTGTGGCTCGCGTTGATGTAGGCGCCGGCTCGGCGGGCGGGTGCCTACTCGTCCGCCGGGTTCTGTGATCCCGCGGCTGCGGGTCCGGTGGGGCTGGTCGCGCAGTTCCCCGAGCCCCTGACGGACCACGCACCGCGCCCCTGGAGGACCACGCACCGCGCCCCTGGAGGACCACGCACCGCGGTCTTGAAGGGCCATGCCCCGCGGTCCTGAGGGGCCGTGCCCCGCGGTCCTGAGGGGCCATGCCCCGCGGTCCTGAGGGGCCATGTACTGCGGTCCTGAGGGGCCATGTACTGCGGTCCTGAAGGCGATGGCCCTGCGGGCTTGACTGCCGATGGGGCTGCGGGCCGAAAGGCGCGGGGCGCCGCCCCGGCTTCTCAGTGGCGCGGGGAACTGCGCGAGCAACCACACGCGACCCGCATTCGCCCACCCAACCGGCACCCAACCCCTACGTGTCCCTACGCACGACCAACCGCCGGGCTGCCCTGGAACTCGGCACCCCGGCGGTCACGTGTCAACGCGTGGCCGGACTCAGTCCGAGATCAGGCCCTCGCGGAGCTGGGCCAGGGTCCGGGTGAGAAGGCGGGAGACGTGCATCTGGGAGATGCCGACCTCTTCGCCGATCTGGGACTGCGTCATGTTCGCGAAGAACCGGAGCATGATGATCCGGCGCTCGCGGGGCGGCAGCTTGGCCAGCAGCGGCTTGAGGGACTCGCGGTACTCCACGCCCTCCAGCGCCGTGTCCTCGTAGCCCAGGCGGTCCGCGAGGGAACCCTCGCCGCCGTCGTCCTCGGGGGCCGGGGAGTCCAGTGACGACGCCGTGTAGGCGTTGCCGACCGCGAGGCCGTCGACGACGTCCTCCTCCGACACGCCCAGTACGGCGGCGAGTTCGGCGACCGTCGGGGAGCGGTCGAGCTTCTGGGACAGCTCGTCGCTGGCCCTGGTGAGGGCCAGACGCAGCTCCTGGAGGCGGCGCGGAACCCGGACCGACCACGAGGTGTCGCGGAAGAACCGCTTGATCTCGCCCACGACCGTCGGCATCGCGAACGTCGGGAACTCCACGCCCCGTTCGCAGTCGAAGCGGTCGATCGCCTTGATCAGGCCGATCGTGCCGACCTGGACGATGTCCTCCATCGGCTCGTTGCGCGACCGGAAACGTGCGGCGGCGTAACGCACCAGCGGGAGGTTGAGCTCGATGAGGGTGTCCCGCACATAGGCACGCTCGGGGCTGTTCTCGTCAAGTGCGGCCAGCCGCAGGAACAGGGAGCGGGACAGGGTGCGGGTGTCGATGTTCGCCGAGGCCGTCAAGGCCGGAAGGTCAGTCACCGGCGGAGCCTGGGGACCGGGAAGGTCCTCAAGCGCCCGAGGGTCCTGAGGGGCCTGGAGAGCGTCGGGCGCGGTCTCGCTCTTGTCGAGCGTGAGCACCTTCGAGCTGCCCTGGTCTGCGGACATGCCACCCCCTTTGGGTCGCGGACGGTCGCGGCGGACGCTCCGTCGTAAGGAACGCAGCCTCCACCTGAATACCGGCGGCGAGGCCACGGCAAACGCGCTGGGGAGAGAATGTCACACGTCGGCAACGCGATGTAGTGACATGTCGACATGGAGAGGGTGAATAGGCCCTGGAAACAGGTGGTATGACGGGCTTTCAGCCTAGTTCCATCGGAAAGGGCGTCGATAAGCAATTCGCTCGCACCGGTGACATCTCGACAGCGCATTCGGTCACGCCCATGGCCTGCGCACGCGTCCCGCTGGCCGATTCTGTGCGCCCCGCCTGCCATCGTGCGCCCCGCGTGCCCCACGGTCCGTCCGGGAAGGTGCGGGGGCTTCTGGTTACCGAAGGTCACCCGCCCCGTTCCGGGTGCAGCGCCCGGAAGGGGCGCGGGGAACTGCGCGACCAGCCACGACGGAACCCGCACCCGCGAACCGGAGAAACCCGGCAGACGAGTAGGCACCCGGCATCAAGCGGAGCGCCTACGCCTCGATCCGGTTGGCCGACCGCAGCCGCGCGAAGCTCCGGGCCAGCAGGCGTGACACATGCATCTGGGAGACCCCCAGCTCCACGCTGATCTGCGACTGCGTGAGGTTGCTGTAGTAGCGGAGCAGCAGGATCCGCTGTTCGCGCTCGGGGAGTTGGACGAGGAGATGCCGTACGAGGTCGCGGTGCTCGACGCCGTCGAGCTCGGGGTCCTCGTAGCCCAGCCGGTCGAGCAGCCCCGGCATCCCGTCGCCCTCCTGGGCGGCCTCCAGGGAGGTCGCGTGGTACGAGCGGCCCGCCTCGATGCAGGACAGGACCTCCTCCTCGGTGATGCGCAGCCGCTCGGCGATCTCGGCGGTGGAGGGGGTGCGCCCGAAGGCGGTCGTGAGGTCCTCGGTCGCGCTGTTCACCTGCACCCACAGCTCGTGCAGCCGGCGCGGGACGTGGACCGTGCGGACGTTGTCGCGGAAGTACCGCTTGATCTCCCCGATGACGGTCGGCATCGCGAACGTCGGGAACTGCACGCCCCGGTCCGGGTCGAACCGGTCGATGGCGTTGATCAGCCCGATGGTCCCGACCTGGATCACGTCCTCCATGGGCTCGTTGCGGGAGCGGAAGCGGGCGGCCGCATAGCGCACGAGCGGGAGATTCGCCTCGATGAGCGCCCCTCTCACGCGGTTGTGCTCCGGAGTGCCCGGCGTCAGGTGCTTCAGCTCGCCGAACAGCACCTGGGTGAGGGCCCGGGTGTCGGCGCCGCGACGTTTCTCCGGGGCGGGGGCGGTGGCCTGGGCTGTGACCTGGGCCGACGCTGGGTCGGGGGCCGGGACTTCTTCCTGGGGAGGCGCAGTACTGGCCGACAAGGTCAACGCCACCTCTTCATCCATCAACTCAACCGTCAAAAGCGGTCATAGCATCACAAGACATGTGCACTGTGAGCAAGCACCGCATCTCGCCGTGTTGAGCGAGAGTTGAAGACGTGAGGCGCAATCGGGTGTAAAAAGCCCCGCACTGTTCGAGTGCGGGGCGGGAGGAGCGGCCGTACTGCTCGGAGGCCGCAGTACGGCTCGGAGTCCGGCGTACTGCTCGGAGTCCGGAGTACGGCTCGGAGTTCTGTGTACGGCTCAGAACTCGTAGTCGGCGATGATCCACGTGGCGAACTCGCGCCACAGCGCCACGCCCGCCTGGTGGTCCGGGTGCTCGGCGTAGGTGCGCAGCGCGTCCGTGTCGTCGAACGCGGAGTTGATCGCGAAGTCGTAGGCGATGGGGCGGTCGCTGAAGTTCCAGCCCAGTTCCCAGGAGCGGATCTCCTCGATCGTGCCGTCGAGTGCGCGGAAGGCGTCCACGCCCTTCACCACTCGCGGGTCGTCGCGCTCGACGCCCTCGTTGAGCTTGAAGAGGACCAGATGGCGGATCATGGGCGCTCCGGGAAGGTCGTACGACGTGCGGGGGCTACTGGGCCCCGTCGGCGATCCAGGTGAAGAAGTCGCCGACGGCCTGGGCCGCGTTCGAGACGCCCTCGAACCCTATCTGGACGTAGTCGGCGGCGTTCTCCGGGTCCGTGATGATCACGTAGAGCACGAAGACCACGAGCACATACAGTGCGATCTTCTTCCCTTGCACCGCCACCGCGGCCTCCCCCGTCTCCTGTGCCCAGTGGGCCCTATGGGTCCCTCTTTGTCGGCGGCGAGTGTAACCCGATCATGCGTTCGCAGGAGAGGGCGGGAAACGCACGAAGGGCCCCGTCTGACGACGGGGCCCTTCTTCAGCGGTAGCGGAGGGATTTGAACCCTCGGTGACTTGCGCCACACTCGCTTTCGAGGCGAGCTCCTTCGGCCGCTCGGACACGCTACCGAGAGAGACCTTACAACAAGGTGGGGCGTGCTTTGAAATCGGTATGGGGCGGGGCCCACGGCCGGCGCCGAGGGGATGCCGGTGAGTCGTCAGCGGGTTCGGAAGAAGTCGGTGAGGATCCTGGCGCAGTCGTCGGCGAGGACGCCCTCGACGACCTCGGGGCGGTGGTTGAGGCGGCGGTCGCGTACGACGTCCCAGAGGGAGCCGGTGGCGCCGGCCTTCTCGTCGCGGGCGCCGTAGACGACCCGGTCGACCCGGGACTGCACGAGGGCGCCCGCGCACATCGTGCAGGGTTCGAGGGTGACGACCAGGGTGCAGCCGGTCAGCCGCCACTCTCCCAGAACGGCGGCTGCCCGGCGGACGGCCAGCACCTCGGCATGGGCGGTCGGGTCGCCGGTCGCCTCGCGTTCGTTGTGCCCGGTGGCCAGTACGGTCGTGCCGTCCGGGGACAGGACGACCGCACCGACCGGGACGTCACCGCCCTCGGCGGCCCGACCGGCCTCGGCCAGGGCGAGCCGCATCGCGGCCCGCCAGGGGTCGCGCACCGGATCGGGCCCGCCCGGTGCCTCCGCGTCGGTCGCGTCGGTCACCGGGGGAACACAGCCGATGGAATCAGTGGACCTGGCGGACTCGGCGGACTCAGCGGACCGTCTCCAGGACCTCCGACGCTCCGAGGGCGTCGGCGATCGAGCTGAGGGCGTCGTCGGCGTCGAGGGCGCGCAGCTCCTTCTCGCCCACTCCCAGGTCGTCGAGGATCTCGATGTCGCCGACGGGGCTGTGCGGCACGGCCTCGGCGGACGTGTCGTCATCGTCATCGTCGTCGGTGTCGGACTCGCCGTCCTCGGTGCCGTCGAGGTCGAGGGAGTCCAGGTCGGGCTCGTCCTCGCCGGGCTCCCTTCCGAGCAGTTCGTCGGTGAGCAGGATCTCGCCGTAGCTGCTGCGGGCAGCGGCGGCGGCGTCCGAGACATAGATACGAGGGTCGTCCTCGCCATCGATGCGGACGACGCCGAACCAGGCGTCCTCCTGCTCGATGAGCACCAGCACCGTGTCGTCGCCGGGCGAGGCTTCACGGGCCAGGTCGGCCAGATCCGACAGGGTTTCCACATCGTCGAGCTCTGTGTCGCTCGCTTTCCACCCGTCTTCGGTGCGCGCGAGCAGTGCGGCGAAGTACACCGTGACTCTCCCACTGGTCATAGGTGTGCCGGTTGGGGGTCCCCCCGGCGGAGGCTGTGGGTGGGGAGGCTTGCGGTCCGAGCCCCACCCACTCGGAATCGTGGCAGAAACAGAGCGCTCAGGGGACGTCTTCGGCTCCCTGTGTCCGGCTCTTTTGATCGCCGGGGGATCCGCCGTCCACCTGCGCACCCGTTGCCGCCACCAGCGGATCGTACGCGGAGATCCCGGCCGCATATGCACGACCACCCCGTGAACGCCCCACACATACTCCACGAACCTGGCACATGGGTCTCGCGGGGAGGACGGGGTGGGGCCGGCGGTGACGGGAGGAGACGGGTAACCGGATGGGGAGGCAGGGGGCGGCGTGCGCGTGGACGTCGAGGAGGGAGGGGCGTGGAAGGGCAGGTCGAGGCCGGGGAAATGAGGTGACGGGGCAACAGGGAGAGGCCGGGGAAGGGGCGGAGGAGGTCAGCGAAGGCCGGCTGCGCGGAGGCGCCGGGGTGGGTCGACGACGGCGGGGGCGGGTTGGCCGGAGGTCACCAGCGGAAGGTGCGCATGCGCATGGCGTGGCGGAGTCGGGCGGCCTTGGCGCGGCGCGGCTGGACCCGGTCGCGCAACTCCCGCGCCTCTGTCAGCTCCCGCAGGAACTGCGCCCGCCGCCGTCGACGCGCGGCATCGTTCTCCCGCCCGCCGCCCTGCACCCCGTCAGCCGTACGCGCCACCTCGTCGGCTGTCCGTGCTGCTCTGCGGGAGGCTCGCGCCGTGTCTTCGGCTGTCTGAGCTGGTCCGCCAGGCGCCCGCGCCGTGTCTTCGGCTCCCCGCAGCGTCCCGCCGGACGCCTGGGCCGTCCTACCGGCCGTCTGCGCTGCCCCACCGCCGGTGCGCGCCGCCCTGCCGCCCGTCTGCGCCGGACCGCCTGCCGTCCGGGACGTCCCGCCCCTCGTGC
>NZ_LRTR01000284.1 GCF_001550375.1 Streptomyces europaeiscabiei
CTGCCGTCCGGGACGTCCCGCCGCTCGTGCGGGTCGCCCTGTCGGCGTTCCGCGTCGTCCCGCCGCTCGTACGTGCCGCCCTGTCGGCCGTCCGCGTCGTCCCGCCGCTCGTGCGTGTCGGCTTGTCTGGCGGGTGTCCACGCTCGGCCGGCGGTCGCTGGTCGGCGGCCGCTTTCCGGTCGGGCGCCCTGTCGGCGCCGCGTAGGCGTCGGGAAGCGTTGTTCGGGTCTGGCATGGGCTCACCACCGTCAGGCGTCGGGTCGTTCCGTCGCCGCTCCATTCATCCCACTTTCCCTCCGACGGGGGGTTTGATGCCATCGGAGGGGTGCGGTGGGTGGTGGACGGCGCGGGGGCGCTGGGGGTTGTTGCCCCGGTTACTGTTGTGGACATGCGTCTCCACGTCGTCGACCACCCTCTGGTCGCTCACAAGCTCACCACGCTGCGCGACCGGCGCACCGACTCCCCGACCTTCCGTCGCCTCGCCGACGAACTGGTCACCCTGCTCGCCTACGAGGCCACGCGGGACGTGCGCACCGAGCTGGTCGACATCACGACGCCGGTCGCCTCGACCACGGGCGTCAAGCTCTCCCACCCGCGCCCGCTCGTCGTGCCGATCCTCCGGGCCGGCCTCGGCATGCTCGACGGCATGGTCCGGCTGCTGCCGACCGCCGAGGTGGGCTTCCTGGGCATGATCCGCAACGAGGAGACGCTCGAGGCCTCCACGTACGCCAGCCGCATGCCCGAGGACCTCTCCGGACGCCAGGTGTACGTCCTCGACCCCATGCTCGCCACCGGCGGCACCCTCGTCGCCGCGATCCGTGAGCTGATCGCCCGCGGCGCCGACGACGTGACCGCCGTGGTGCTCCTCGCCGCCCCCGAGGGCGTCGAGGTGATGGAGCGCGAGCTGGCGGGCGCCCCGGTGACGGTCGTGACCGCCGCCGTCGACGAGCGCCTCAACGAGCACGGCTACATCGTGCCGGGCCTGGGAGACGCGGGCGACCGCCTGTACGGCGCCGCCGAATAGCCCCGTAAGGGGAAGGGCTCCCTACGGGGCTCGGTCAGCAGGTAGCAGGTGTAGCAGGTGTAGCAGGTCAGCAGGTTTTCGCAGGGGTGGGCGTCGGCTCGGGACTGGTCAGGTCGGCCAGGGCCTTGTCGGCGTCCTTCTGCTTGCTGAGGGCCTTGAAGCCGGTGCCGATGACGAGGTCCACCTCGGTGGCCTTCCTACGGCTGTCGGTCTTCAGCTGCGCGCCGGTGAGCTGGGTGTTGAGGACGGGCAGTGCCGCGCTCTCGGCGGCCTTCGCGCCGAGCAGTATCGCGGCGCCCTTGACCTTCTTGTCGTACTCCTTGGTCGCGTTGCCCACGTTCCCGATGCGGAAGCCGCGCTTCTTCAGCTCGTCGGCGGTCTCCTTGGCGAGGCCGGAGCGGGGCGTGGCGTTGAGGACGTTGACGGTGATCCCGCCGGGGGCCGGGAAGCCCTTGGCGGACGCCCCGGACTTCCCGGCCGACCCGCTCGCCTTCGGGGACGGGCTCACCCGGGACGCGCAGTCCGCCTTGGGTCCGGCCGCGGCGGCCTGGTCCTCGTCACCGGTGAAGACATCGATGAGCTGCAGGGTTCCCCAGCCGACGAGGCCCAGCGCGGTCACGGACGCGACGACCGAGAGGACGAGCCTGCGACGCCTCTTGGGCCGGCGCAGCCTCGGGTACTTGTCCCCCGTGATCCGGTACTGGCCGCCCATGCCAGGAGGAGTCAGCATGCTCATGGGCGCAGCGTAGTGCCGTTGGACGGCGATGCCTACTAGATGATCATTCACCGCGCTGCAGTCCAACCCGAAAGGGCCAACGGGGGGCTGTCCGGGCATGGGTCGAAGCCGCCTGCGACGGTGGCAAGGCCCCCCGCGGCGGCTTCCGGTAAAGGACTAGTCCAGTTCGAGGACGCGGGCGTGGAGCACCTGGCGTTGCTGGAGGGCCGCGCGGACCGCGCGGTGGAGGCCGTCCTCCAGGTACAGATCGCCCTGCCACTTCACCACGTGCGCGAAGAGGTCGCCGTAGAAGGTGGAGTCCTCGGCGAGGAGGGTCTCCAGGTCCAGCTGCCCCTTGGTCGTCACGAGCTGATCGAGGCGGACCGGGCGCGGTGCGACGTCCGCCCACTGCCGGGTGCTTTCCCGGCCGTGGTCGGGGTACGGCCGGCCGTTTCCGATGCGCTTGAAGATCACACGGAAAGCCTACCGGTCGAGACGTTCCGGGCGCAGCCATGGCGACGGAGTGCGACCCCCGAAAGGCATCGCGTAGTGGGGCAAAGCGGTAATTCTGTGAGGGTCCGGTGGCGGTCGTGGGTGCTCGGCGGGGTCCGTTCGGGGGACGGGGAGTGCGTCGCGAGACGCCGCCGGGGATTTTCCGGGGTCGAGCCCCGGCTACTCCAGGGGCTTCCTCGGGCTTTCCTCGGGGCTTCGCCCGGACCTCTCCGGAGGGGCGACGCGATGCCGCCCGGGAGTGGAGACGCGAGGGCCCCCGCCGGGGCGGGGCCCGTGTCGGCCGGGCTCGCCCGTGCGGGGCGGGGGGACCTGTTGTCGGCTACTTGCCGGAGGCTTTCGCCGCCTTGGCCGCTGCCTTCATTTCCTGTTTGTGGGCGCGGACCTTGGCCAGGGAGTCGGGGCCCTTGATGTCGGCCACGGAGCGGAAGGAGCCGGGGTCGCCGTAGGCGCCGGCGGCTTCGCGCCAGCCGGTGGGGTGGACGCCGAGTTGCTTGCCGAGCAGGGCCAGGAAGATCTGGGCCTTCTGCCGTCCGAAGCCGGGGAGGGATTCGAGGCGGGAGAGGAGCTCCTCGCCTGTCGTCGCGTCCTGCCAGACCGCGCTCGCGTCGCCGTCGTAGTGGTCGACGAGGTACTGGCACAGTTGCTGGATCCGCTTGGCCATGGAACCGGGGTAGCGGTGTACCGCCGGTTTCGTGGACAGCAGTGCGACGAAGGACTCCGGGTCGGCCACCGCGATCTCGTGGGCGTCCAGGTCGTCCGCGCCGAGCCGTTCGGCGATGGTCCGCGGGCCCTTGAACGCCCACTCCATCGGCACTTGCTGGTCCAGCAGCATGCCGACCAGCGCGGCGAGCGGACTGCGCCCGAGGAGCTCGTCCGCCTCGGGGTCCTGGGCGAGGTGAAGGGTGACGTTCATGCCCCGATGATCGCTCGACGGGCGGTACGCCGCAGCCCGGACCCGGCCCCGGACCCGGCCCCGGTTCGGTCCGTGTGGCGGAGCTGGGGGCGGAGGCCGCGCCGTAGTCCTGCGGCTCTGTCCGGGGGTGGGGCGGGGCGGGGTGTGCGCCGTGGAGTTACGGGCGCCAGTAGCCCAGCGCGTGCATCCGGTGCTTCGGCAGGCCCAGTTCCTTGCGGAAGTACGCGGTCAGGGAGCGGGTCGTCGCGGTGTCGCAGGCGATCCAGACGTAGGGGGCGGGGGTGTTCTCCAGGAGCGCGGGGGCGTCGGTCCTCACCTGGGTGAGGAGACGGGCGCCGGCGTCCTCGCGGGGGACCGGGCGGAAGTCGTGGCGGGTGGGGTCGAGGCGGAGGGGGAGCCCGCCTGCCACGGAGGCCCCGCCCGCTTCGGATGCCCTGCCCGCTTCGAGGTCCCTGCCTGCCTCGGAGGCCGCGCGTGCCGGGTCGGTGTCCGCCTTCGGCTCCATCGCAGCCGTAGCCGCAGAAACCTCCACCGCTCCTTCCTCTCCCTCTTCCTCCGTCTCCGTCTCCGTCGACGTCTCGAACCAGATCGTCGCCGGGGCTGACGGGAGTGCGTCGAGGAGGGAGTTGAGGGCTGGGAGGGACGCCGGGTCGCCGATGGCGAGGATGTGGGAGGGGGTCGGGTCGGGGTCGGTGAAGGCGGTGCCGTGGACCGTGGCCTCGATCGTGTCGCCGGGCTTCGCGGCGCGGGCCCAGTCGCTGGCGTGGCCGTCGTGGAGGGCGAACTCCAGGCTGAAGGTGCCGGCGGCCGGGTCGGGGTCGACGAGGGTGTACGCCCGCTGGTGCGGTTTGCCGGCGGCGTCGAACCAGAGGCGTACCCACATCGTCGGGTGGACGCCGGTCACGGCGAGCATGCCGCCGTCGCCGAGGTGGAGCCGGCGGTAGTGCTCGGTGACTTGTTCCGCACCGGTCACCGTGAAGACGAAGTCCTTCCCCCGGAGCAGTTTGAGGACCGCCCCTTCCCAACCGTGCCCCTGCCCCATGGCTTCTGCACCCTTCACGTACGCTTTGATCACGGATTGCTTAGGTGAGGCTAACCTAATTCATAGGTAGGGTGCGGAGATGCGGGACAGTGGTGCGCAGGGGCAGGCCCAGCGGATCGTTTTGAGCCATGCGGCATACGGGACGTATCGCGATGCATGGGGTATCCCGCACCTTCGCGCCGCCGACGTCCGATCGCTCGCCCACGCGCAGGGCCGGGTCACCGCCCTCGACCGTGCCTGGCAGCTGGAGGTCGAACGCCACCGTGCCCAGGGCACCTCGGCCGCCTTTCTCGGCGTCGGCTCCCTCGGCTGGGACCGGTTCGCGCGACGGGCCCGGCTGGAGGACACGGCTCGAAGATGCTTCGCCCGGCTGGAGCGAACGGATCCGGAGACCGCCGACTGGGTCCGGGCGTACGTCGAGGGTGTGAACGACGGGCTGGCCGAAGGCGGTAGGCGCGCGCCCGAGTTCGAGCGCGCCGGGCTCGTCCCCGGGCGTTGGGAGGCCTGGCATCCGCTCGGGGTCTGGCTCGCCACGCACATCCTGTTCGCCGGGTTCCCCGCCAAGCTCTGGCGCGAGGAGGCCGTCCGGCATCTCGGTGCCGACGCGGTCGGGCTCTTCGCCACCGACGGGCCCGCCACCTCCGGCAGCAACGGGTGGCTCGTCGACGGGTCCCGTACGGCCACCGGGCAGGCCGTCATCGCCGGTGATCCGCACCGGTTCATCGAGGAGCCCGGTGTCTACCAGCAGATCCACCTCTCCTGCCCCGAGTTCGACGTCGTCGGCCTCGCCGTCCCGGGCATGCCCGGCATCGCCCACTTCGGCCACACCGGCGAGGTGGCCTGGGCGATCACCAACGCCATGGCCGACTACCAGGACCTGTACCGGGAGCGGCTGCGGTACGGGAACGGGGGCGCGGTCGAGGCGCTCGATCCGGACGGGGTGTGGCGGACCGTGCACCGCCACGTGGAGGTCGTCGAGGTCGCGGGCGGGGAGCCCGTCGAGGTGGACGTGATCGAGACCGCCCGGGGGCCGGTCGTCATCGGGGGCCCGGATCCCCGTGCCCCCGACCCGGTCGCTCCCCTCAGCCTCCGTCACCCGCCCCGCGTCACCGAGGACCTCGGGCTCAGCGCGCTGCTCCCCCTCCTCCGGGCCCGGGAAGTCGCCGACGTGGACCGGGCGTTCGACCGGTGGGCCGAGCCGGTGAACGTCGTGCAGGCGGCGGACACGCGGGGCGGGGTGCTGCACCGGGTGGCGGGACGGGTGCCGGTGCGGAGCCGGGAGAACCGGACGCGGGTGGTCGCGGCCTGGGAGCCGGGGCACGAGTGGGAAGGGTGGCACGAGCCGCCGTACGGCACGTTCGAGGACGGCGTCGCGGTGATGGCCAACCAGCGTGGTCCGGCGACCCCGTTGGGCGTCGAGTTCGCCCCGCCGCACCGCGCCGAACGCATCCGCACGCTGCTGAACGAGAAGCGGCTGTGGTCCGCCTCCGACATGCCCGCCATCCACATGGACACCCATCTGGCCTCCGCCGGGCCCCTGTTGGACCGTGTGACCGCCCTCGCCGACACCACCGGCACCAGCGGCACGACCCACACCGCCGAGGGCGGTCCCGAGGGACCTACGGACCTCAGCTCGGCCGCAGCCGCGCTGCGCGACCGACTCCTGTGCTGGGACCGGCGGATGGAGACCGACAGCGTCGAGGCGGCGGCGTACGCGGCTCTGCGCGGGGCGGTCGTACGGCGGCTCGTGGCGGAGCCCGCCTTCGCGGCGTTGACGGTTCCGCCGACGTACCCCGAGGTCTTCCGGCCGTGGCTCTCGCTCACCGTCCGGATCGGCTTCGCGCTCGAACATCTGCTCAGGGCCGAGGAGTTGTACGGGATCGACCGCGCCGGGCTCGTGCGGGAGGCGCTGGAGGAGGTCGCCGGCGCCGGGTCCGGACGCTGGGGCGACCGTCACCGGCTCGTGCCGTGGCGCGCGCTCCCGGGCGACGACCCGGACGCCTCCTACGAGCCGGGTCTCGCCGGTGACCACGACTGCGTGCTCTGCACCTCCGCCGTCCCCGGCATCACCGACCTCAGCGCCCGCGGCCCCGCCGCCCGCTACGTCTGGGACCTTGCGCGGCGCGAGGACAGCCTCTGGGTGGTGCCGTTCGGGGCGTCCGGCGTGGGCGGATCGGCCCACCACCGCGATCAGCTCCCCCTGTGGCTCAGAGGAGACCTCGTACCGGTCGTCACGGACTGGAACCGCCTCACCAAGGACGACGAGAGCAACCACAGCAGCAACAGCAACCAGAGCAACCAGAGCAACCAGAGCAACCAGAGCACCCAGGGCAGCAAGAAGCAGCAGGACTGCGAGGAGAAGCGCCATGACCGTTGAGTCGTACGGCGGCCGTGCGGCCGTTCATGAGCAGGTGGTCGACGGGTTCGGGACCGTGCGGATCCTGCCGTTGGACGCGAGGGCCGATGCCGAGGTGGTCCATGGCTGGGTGAGTGAGCCGAGGGCCGAGTTCTGGGGCATGAACGGGCTCACGAAGCAGCAGGTGCGGGAGGCGTACGAGGGTCTGGAGGCCTTCGACACCCACCACGCCTACCTCGCGGTGCACGACGGCGAGCCCGTCGGGCTGCTGCAGACGTACGAACCGGAGGCCGACCGGGTCGGCGAGTGCTACGAGGTCGAGCCCGGAGACATCGGCGTCCATGTGCTGCTGGCGCCCGCCGGGGACGGCGGAGGGCGGCCGGGGTGGTCGTCCTCGGTGCTGGCGGTCTTCACGTCGTACGTCCTGGTCGGGCTGGACCGGCCGCGGGTCGTCGTGGATCCGGACGAGCGGAACGAGAGGGCGATCGCGCGGTTCGCGCGGCACGGGTTCGAGCGCGGGCCGGTCGTCGTACTGCCGGAGATCGATCTGCCGGACGTGTATCTGCCCGAGAAGCGGGCCCGGCTGGCGTTCCTGCGGAGAGAGACCGTGTGCGGTCAGGAACTTCGGCTGTAACTTCGGCAGCGGCAGCGGCAGCGGCAGCGGCTTCGGCAGTGGCTTCGATCGGTGGCCCGGGGTGGTGGGCGTAGCCTCTGGCGGATGACTCCCGAAGACCTCATTGCGCACTACGGGCTGGAGCCCATACCGCGTGAAGGCGGCCGTTTCCGTCAGACCTGGGCGGGGCCCGAGCGGGCCGACGGGCGGCCGGAAGGGACCGCGATCGTCGCCCTGCTCACCAGCGAACCCGGCGATTACTCCGCGCTGCACCGGCTGCCCGGCGACGAGATCTGGCACTTCCACCTCGGCGATCCGCTGCGGATGCTGCTTCTCGCCCCGGACGGGTCCTCGCGGGTCGTCGTCCTCGGGCCGGACGTGCTCGACGGGCAGCACGTGCAGTACGTCGTGCCCGCGGGGACCTGGATGGGTGCGAGGGTCCTGCCCGGTGGTGGTGGCGAGGACGGGGGCGAGGGCTGGACGTTGTTCGGGTGCACGATGGCGCCGGGGTTCACGTTCGAGGGGTACGAGCACGGGGACGCCGCCGAGCTGGCGCGAGTGTACCCGGACCGGGCCGCCGAAGTAGGGGAGCTGGGGCGGGCGTAGCCCCGGGGATGCTTGGTGGGCAGGGTGGGCCGGTGCGGATCGCGTTGAACGCGGTGTTCGTGCCGTCCGTACCTGTTCGAGGAGTCCGAGAGCCGGCGACCGTGGATCCGGAGCACTACGTGGACCGAGGCAGGTACAGCGACCCAGTCGAGGACAGGGCCATGGACAGGGTCGGGAACAGCGATGGAAGCAGAGACAGGGACAGAGGCACGAGGCGACATGGCGGAACCGGCGGGGCCACCGGTGGACTCGGAGGCCGGACCGGCGGTGGCCGGGGCCGAGGGGTTCAGCGCCTGGTGCTGCTGGGCGCCGTGCTGGTCCTGTTCCTCCTCGGCGGGGCGGGTACCGCGTCCGCGCACGCCGCTCTCAAAGGCAGCGACCCCGTCGACGGAAGCGTCCTCGACGCCGCTCCCCGGGACATCACCCTCCGCTTCACCGAGTCGGTAAGCCTCCTGGAGGACTCCATCCGCGTCGTCGACCCGGAGAACCGGGCCGTCGACACGGGCAAGCCGGGGCGCGCGGGCGGCCGGGCCGACACGGCCAGCGTCACCCTCCCCACCGGCCTCGACGACGGCACGTACACGATCGCCTGGCGGGTGGTCTCGGCCGACAGCCACCCCATCTCGGGTGCCCTGCTCTTCTCGATCGGTGAGCCCTCGGCGACCGCCGCGGTCCTCCCCGCCGACCTCACCGAGGACCCGCTCACCTCCTCCCTCTACGACATCACCCGCTACTTCGCGTACGGCGCCCTCGCCCTGCTCATCGGCGTGACCTTCTTCCTGGCGGTCGTGCTCGGGGGCCCGAGCGAGGCGCTGCGCAGGCTGCTGCTGGCGGGCTGGCTGGCGCTGCTGCTGGCCTCGGCGGTTCTGCTGCTGCTCCGCGGACCGTACGAGCGGGGCACCGGCGTCGGGGCAGCCCTCGACCTCTCCGTCCTGCGCGACACGATGGTGAGCCGGCCGGGCCTCGCCCTGCTGGCCCGGCTGGCGCTGCTCGCGGTGGCGGCCCTCCTTCTCGTCCGCGTACGTGGGCAGGGGCAGCGGGGAGAACAGGGACAGGAGAGGGGGCGGGAGGAGTGGGGCAAGGGCGCGCTCGTCAGTGGGGCGCTGCTCTCCGTCGGTCTCGCCGGAACCTGGGCGGCCGCCGAGCACGCCTCCGCCGGTATCCAGGTGCCGGTCGCGATGACCTCCTCGGTGCTGCACCTGCTCGCCATGGCCGTCTGGCTGGGCGGGCTGACCGCGCTGCTCACCGTGTTGTACCGGGCGCCGAACACGCTGTCGGCCGCCGTGGTCAACCGTTTCTCCCGGCTCGCCTTCGTCTCGGTGATCGTCCTCGTCGTCACCGGCGTCTACCAGTCCTGGCGCGGCCTCGGCTCCTGGTCCGCCTTCACTTCCACGGCGTACGGGGAGGTCCTCGTCGCCAAGCTGGTCGCGGTGCTGCTCCTGCTGGTGGCGGCGGCGTTCTCACGGCGCTGGACGGGACGGCTGGGGGAGGCTTCGGCGGAGGCCGGTGCGGTGGATGAGGCTGCCGGTCCAGCAGAGGCCGTCGGGTCCGCCGAGGGCGCCGAGGGCGCCGCGTCGACGACGGTCGCCGAGCCGGTGAGGACTGCCTCGGTGCAGGCCGGCGAGTCGGTACAGGCCGCCGATCGGGCCGAGGTCACCGCGCGGGCGACCGTGGCGGTGGCGGCGCGGGGGCCCGAGCGGGTGGGGACCACCGACAGCGAGGCTTCGGACGGTGGTGCCGACGGGCCCTCCGGTGGCCTGGGCGACGCCGTCCCGGGCGACAGGGAGGGCTCGGCTGCGGAGGACCCCTCGGCTGCCGATCCCCTGCGGCAGGGCCTCAGGCGTTCCGTTCTCGCGGAGTTCACTGTCGCGGTCGTCGTGCTGGTGATCACCACCGTGCTGACGGGAACCCTGCCGGGCCGGGCGGCGGCGGAGATCGCGAAGGAGAGCGCGGGCGGGGCGGCCGGTGGGGTCACGGCCTCCTCGACGACGATCCCCTTCGACGTGGGTACGCCGAACGGACACGGCAAGGTCCAGATCGACCTGGGTCCCGGGCGCGTGGGCAAGAACTCCGTGCAGGCCGTGGTCTTCGGCCCCGACAACGGCATCGCGACCGTCCCCGAACTGCGTCTCACCTTCACCCTGCGGGCCCAGAAGATCGGCCCGATCGACGCGAAGATCACCGACCGCGGCGGCTACTGGGTCACCGACGACCTCCAGCTCCCCCTGCCCGGCAAGTGGACGATGAAGCTCACGGTCCGTACGACGGAGATCGACCAGGTCACCGTGGAGAAGTCGGTACGGGTGAGCTAGCCGGGCCGGGGCATCGAGACGTCCGGCCGGCCGCAACGGCCCGACGGCGTGGGCGAACCGCACCCGGTCCGGTACGGCGGAGGTCCTGCGGGCCAGGAGGAGGCTGTTGCGGCGGCTGGGCAGGGCGCAGAAGCCGGAGTCCACCTCGACGACCGGGAACCGTTCGACGACCGGGAACCGTTCGACGACCGGGAACCGTTCGACGACCGGGAACCCCTTGCCCGGTAACGGAGTCGGGGCCCGGCGTCGTGATGGCCGTGCGGGTACCGGCCGCAGGCCGGCAGCGCGTGGTCCGTCCAGGAGCAGGTTCCGACGAGTAGGTCACCCATGAGGTGCCGGGCACCGGAATCGGGCGTTCTGGCCCCCCGCTCGCCGGGGGCTAGTCGCTCCGCTCGTGCAGGGGCCCGCCGCAGAGGGACTTCGACGGGGTGCCGTCGACGCCGACGGGCGGCTCCCCGGCGACCATGACGCGGTGCATGATGCGCGGGAAGTCCAGGTGGGCGGTGTCGTTGGGGGCGAGGTGGACGGTGGCACGGTTGTCCCAGAGGGCCACGGAACCCGGCTCCCAGCGGAAGCGGACCGTGTACTCGGGGCGCGTGATCTGCTCGACGAACATCTCCAGCAGGAGCCGGCTCTCGGCCCGGGTGACGTCGACGATGTTCTCGACGTAGTACGGGTTGACGTACAGGATCCGTTCGCCGGTCTCGGGGTGGACGCGGACGACGGGATGGACGGACGCGACCTGGTGGTCCTGGAGGTGGCGGAGGTACGGGTCGGGGCCGGAGCGGGCGAGATAGCCGACGCCGAGCCGGTGTTCGGCGCGCAGCCCGTCGGCGAACCGGCGCACCGGCTCGGACAGGCCCGCGTAGGCGGTGGCGAGGTCGGCCCACGTGGTGTCGCCGCCGTACGGGGGCACGCGTTCGGCGCGGAGCAGGGTCAGGGCGGGCGGGTCGATACGCGCGGTGTGGTCGGCGTGCCAGCCGCGGAGGGTGGAGTGGCGGCGGCGCTCCAGCCATTCGGCCTGGTCCATGCCGTGCTTGCGGCCCAGCTCCTGACGGTCGGCCGTCGTCTCGATCTCCGGGTGCCCGGCGGGTGACACCGAGCCCCGTGAACGCAGCCGGATCGGCTCCCCGAAGCGGCGCGCGAACGCGATCTGGCCGGCGTGGTCCAGCCTCTGCCCCCGGAAGAACACGACCTTCCAGCGGAGCAGCGCCGCGCGGACACCGGCGACGGTCCCGTCGTCGAGCGGGCCTGCGAGGTCCACGCCGTGGATGTCGGCGCCGATGTACCCGGAGGCCGGGCGCACGTCGAGGCCGCCGGGGGGTCCCACTGCGTCGATGGTCGTCATCGCTCACCCTTCACCGTGTCGGTCACACCGGTTGCATCGCCCCCGCCGCTCCTACCCGTTCCCCTCCCCAGAGGTCACGCCCCTTCAACCCCTCCTGTGCTCAGGCGCCGCGTGCTGGTCGTACTGCCCGGTGTCGTACCGCCTCCCGGCCCACCCCGGGCTGCGAAACTGCCAACGCACTGTACGCGGCAGGAAGTTGACGTCATGACCGACAAGCTCACCGTAAGTGTCCTGGGTACCGGCATCATGGGCGCCGCGATGGCCCGCAACCTCGTCCGCGCCGGTCACGCCGTACGGGCGTGGAACCGGACCAGGGAGAAGGCCGAGCCGCTCGCCGCGGACGGCGCACAGGTCGTCGACAGCCCGGCCGAGGCCGTGCGGGGTGCCGACGTGGTGCTCACGGTGCTGTACGACGGGGCCGCCGCCCTGGACGTGATGCGTGCGGCGGCGCCCGCGCTGAGCCGGGGCACGGCCTGGGTCCAGTCCACCACCGCCGGTGTCGAGGGTGTCGCCGAACTGGCCGCGTGGGCCGGCGAGCACGGGCTGGTCTTCTTCGACGCCCCGATCCTCGGCACGCGGCAGCCCGCGGAGGCGGGGCAGCTGACCGTGCTGGCCGCGGGGCCGGTCGAGGGGCGGGCGGCGGTGACCCCTGTCTTCGACGCCGTCGGCGCCCGTACCGTCTGGACCGGCGAGGACGGCGCGGCGGGCACCGCGACCCGGCTCAAGCTGGTGGCCAACAGCTGGGTGCTCGCCGCCACCAACGCGGCCGGGGAGGTCCTGGCCCTGTCCAAGGCCCTCGACGTCGACCCGCAGTCCTTCTTCGAGATCATCGAGGGCGGCCCGCTCGACATGGGTTACCTGCGCGCCAAGTCCGCGCTCATCCTCGACGGCCGCCTCTCCCCGGCCTCCTTCGCCGTGTCCACCGCCGCCAAGGACGCCCGTCTGATCGTCGAGGCCGGCCGGCGACACGGCGTACGCCTCGACGTCGCCGCCGCCGGCGCCGCC
>NZ_LRTR01000285.1 GCF_001550375.1 Streptomyces europaeiscabiei
CGGGATGCTGGCGGGGTCGGTGTGCAGGCCGAAGAAGACGAAGAACACGGCGGCGAACAGGTCCCGCAGCGGCGCCAGCAGACCGTGCGCGCCCTCGGCGACCTCACCCGACAGCGCGATGCCCACCAGGAACGCGCCCACCGCCGCCGACACCTGCAACTGCTGCGCGAGCCCGGCGACGACGAGCGTCACCCCCAGCACGACGAGCAGCAGTTTCTCGGGATCGTCGCTGGAGACGAAGCGGGAGATGTGCCGCCCGTAGCGCACCGCCACCAGCAGCACGACCCCGGCCGTACCGAGCGCGATGGCCAGGGTCGCGCTGCCCGCCGCCAGACCGACCCCGGCCAGCAGCGCGGTGACGATCGGCAGGTAGACGGCCATGGAGAGGTCTTCCAGGACCAGGATGCTCAGCACGACGGGCGTTTCGCGGTTGCCGAGCCGTCCGAGGTCGCCGAGGACCTTGGCGATGACGCCGGAGGAGGAGATCCAGGTGACGCCGGCGAGTACGACGGCGGCGACGGGGCCCCAGCCGAGCAGCAGTGCCATGGCGGCGCCGGGCAGGGCGTTGAGGGCGGCGTCGACGAGGCCGGCCGGGTACTGGGTCTTGAGGTTGGAGACGAGATCAGTCGCCGTGTACTCCAGCCCGAGCATGAGCAGCAGCAGGATCACGCCGATCTCGGCGCCGATCGCCACGAACTCCTCACTGGTCCCCAGCGGCAGCAGCCCGCCCTCACCGAACGCCAGCCCGGCCAGCAGATACAGCGGTATCGGCGAGAGCCGGAACCGCCCGGCGAACCTCCCCAGCAGCCCCAGCCCGAGGATGATCGCGCCGAACTCGACCAGGAAGACGGCGGAGGAGTGCGTGGTGGACGACTGGGCGAGGAACTGAGCGGCGGACTGCCCTGCGGACTGGGCTGCGGCCTGAGCGGAGGCGTACACGAACCGCTCACTCCCGCCCGAGTATCGCCGCGGCCGCCTCCACACCCTCCCGGGTGCCGATCACGATGAGCGTGTCACCGCCGGCCAGCCGGAAGTCCGGCGTCGGCGACGGAATCGCCTCGGCCCGCCGCAGTACGGCCACGATGGACGCGCCCGTCTCGGTCCGCATCCGGGTGTCGCCCAGCACGCGCCCGTTCCAGTGGGACGTCGACGTCAGCTCGATCCGCTCCGCGACCAGCCCCAGCTCCGTGGTGGACAACAGGTTCGGGCTGTGGTGGTCCGGCGTCAGCGCGTCGACGAGGGCGGTCGCCTCTCCCGACGTCAGCCGCACCGACAGCGCACACGCGTCCGGATCGTCCTGCTGGTACGCGCTCAACGTGCGCGCACCGTCCCGATGGGCGACCACCGAGATCCGCCGCTGCTCCTTGGTCGTGAGGTCGTAACGGACCCCGATCCCCGGCAACGGCGTACTACTGAGGCGCGGAGCACCCACGGCTGGCCCCCTGTCTGATTCGGATATGTCATCGGACAACCGTCGGTGCCACCCTAACGAGACCCCGGAAACCGGCTGCCGGTCGTGCGGTCGGCACCCGATGGAACAATCCCCCTTCAACCCCGGACCGGCCTCCCGACCCGCCACCGGGGATGACCGAAAGGAACCACCGTCATGATCCCAACGGGTGCCCCCACAACCCGTGCGGCGGACGCCTTCCCGGTGCGCGGAGCGGGCGCCCCGACAACCAGTGGACCGACTGCCTTCAGGGCCCGTGGCCCGGGCGCCCCGACGGCCGGCGGACCGGCCGCAGCGGAGGCCCCCAGGACCCGCGGCGCGGATGTCCCCAAGACTCGTGGCGCGGATGTCCCCACGACTCGTGGCGCGGGAGCCCGCGAGCCCCACGCCACGGGGATACCCGTTCCCTCCGGAGCAGAAGGCCTCACGCCCCCCAGAGGCCCCGTTCCCGCCGGAGGACCTGTGGCGCTCGGTGGCGTCACGTCGTCTGGGGGTCCTGCGGTGCTCGGTGGCCTCACGCCCCCCGGAGCACTCACGCCCCCCGGAGCACCCACGACGCCTGAAGGCCCCACGCCTCCCGGAGCGCATGCCCCCAAGACCCCCGGAGCGTGCCCGTGATCCAGTGGGTTTCCCTGGGGACCGGCCCCCGCCCCGTCCCCCAGCCCGTGGCGACCCCCTTGGTGTGGGCCACGGCCTTCGCGGGCGCGATGTCGTTGGTGGCCGTTCTCAACGCGCTGGTCGGCACGGACCGCCCCGGCCTGGCGCTGGCCGCGCTGTCCCTGCTCGCCGCGCTCCTGGGCGTGCACGCCCGCTTCACCGCGGCCCCGGGTACGGCCGCCCTGTGCTGGCTCTTCCTCAACGGGTTCGCCATCCCACCCGCCGGCGTCCTGACCTGGACCAGTCCGCGCGACACCTTCTGGCTGGTCTGCCTCCTCACCGCCGCCCTCACCGGCACGACCCTCGCCCGCCTCCTCCAGGCCCGCGCCGCCTACCGCCGCCTCACCACGGCCCAGCCGCCCCCGTCCACGCCCGAGCTGCCGGACTGGCCCCCGGCCCGCTGATGAGCGGGGTGGGCCCGCTCGGTCACGCGGCGCCCGACCCGGGGCGGCGTCGCTGTCGGGCGTGCATGGCATGAAGCTGAGTGAGCGCGTGCAGCAAGCTGACAGGATTCGCCGCCCTGTCCGCGGCTTCCGTTGGCAGAGTGGGGGACACCGCGGGGGCACGACCGGCCCGGAACGCGCGGGGAACAGCAAACGGGGGAGTACGTCATGGGGTTCAAGGGTTTCACTGCGTTCACCGGGTTCAAGAAGGCCGCCGTGGTGGCGGGTGCGGCGCTCGCGTTCGCGGTGGTGGGCGGGCAGGGGCCGGCACAGGCACAGGCACAGGCACAGGTTCAGGCTCAGGCTCAGGCACACGTTCAGGCCGCGCAGTCGGGGGTGACCGCTCTGGGGGTCGTCGATTCCATCGCCGAGCGCGTCTGCGCGACTCCGCTGCCCGTACGGCTGCCGCTCTGCGGCGAGCAGGGTGGCGACACCTCGAAGCCCGTCAACGGGTGGCAGATCGAGAAGCCGAAGGCGTAGCGACAGCGAGAACGGTCGGCAGCGGTCGACAGCAACACAAGGGGGTGCCCCGGCGGTCTGACCGCCGGGGCACCCCCTTTGTCGTACTACTACTGCCTGCTGCCTGCTGCCTGCTGCCTGCTGCTGCGGCGGCGGCGCCCAGGGTCCTACGCCGGTCTCACACCCAGCCGCGCTCCCGTGCAAGGAGCGCCGCGTGCGCCCTGCTGCTCGCGCCCAGGATGCGCAGTACGTCGGCGACATGTCGGCGGTACGTCCGCACCGACACACCCAGCGAGCGTGCCCCCGATTCGTCCTTGCCGACGTGGCACATCGCTTCCAGGACCTGCCGCTCCATCTCCGAGAGCCCGCCGCCCTCCGCCCCGGCCTGCTCGTCGATGAGCACGGTGAGATCGGTGGCCTGGTCCCAGATCTTCTCGAACAGCGCCAGGATGTTCGCGACCAGCCCCGCCTCCCGGGCGAGCAGAGCCCCGCGCCGGGTGTCGGCCGGGTCGACCGGGACGAGCGCTGTGCGGCGGTCGTAGACGAGGAGCCGTTCCGCGATGGTGTCCGCGACCCGGATCTGCGCGCCGAGCGAGGTGAGGTCGCGCAGATAGCCGACGGTCGGCGGATGGTCCAGGGCTTCGCGCAGTACGACGTTGCGGATCCGTACCCCGCGTCGCAGACAGCGGGTGTCGAGCGGCCGGGCGTGCGCGATGTTCGCCGGAGTCAGCTCGGTGTACGGCTCGACCGAGAGGATCTCCTCGCGGGCGAAGAACGCCAGGTCGTCGATCCGGCCCCGGATCTGGCCGAGGTCTTCCAGGCGCTCGATTCTCCCGGAGTCCGGCTGTTCCTTCACGCTTTGCTCGGCGCGCAGGCCGGCTATCAGGTGCCGGGACTGGGTGACCTGCTGGAGCTGCTGGTGGAGTTCGCGCAGCCGCAGGTCGGTGAGCCGGTCCACGGCGATCTCGGGGTCGGCGGCGGAGATCGCCCCTGGCCCGCTGTCCGTTCCGGTTCCGGTCCCTTCCGTCTCGTGCAGCAGGCCGAGCTCGGACAGGTGCTCCAGCGCGCTGCCGATCTCGTCCAACGGGACATGCAGCAGTAGCTGGATGTCCTCGGCGGTGGTGCCGGGGTTCCGTAGAAAGTGCCGGTAGATGCCCTCTTCCGTATCGGTGAGCCCGAGTACGGACAATTCCCCCATGGTGCCTCCGTACAGAACGCAATCGGTCACCGGTCGCAAGTCGGCGCGCTGGTCAGGCACGCAGGACGGCCTGAATCCGGCGGTGTGATCACTGTGAGGGTACCTGCAACAAGCTGCACGGTCACTGGCAGCAAGTAGCGCCCTGGAACTGCCCGATGACGTGCTCCGCTTTGGCATTGTTCTCTGTGTCGGAACGAACGAACGCCGACAGAAGAAAAAGAAACGCAGGACAAGCGGTACCACTCGGCATCAACCAATTACGTCGCGAAATGGAGGACAGGGCATGACTTCTTATTCCGTACTCCTGCCCTTTCTCCCGCGCCGGCCGGAACAAATCCTTCCGTACGCCGGACTGGTGCACTGGAGCAACGCGAGCCGCCTCTGGCAGGGGCAGTCCGTGATGATCGAGCCGCACCAGGGATTCGTCGCGGCGGCGGGAGCGGGATTCCGCGTGCCGACCGGACTCGGCGTCACGCTCATGCCGCTCCGCCACCCGTACGAGGCCGCTCTCCAGGCCCGCTCGCTGGCGATGGCCACCGGGCAGCCGGTGATCGCCGGATTCGGGCCCGGCGGCCGGCCGTTGCAGCAGTCGCTGCTCGGCGAGGCGTACCGCAGTCCGCTCACGGCGGCGCGCGAGTACCTCTCGATCGTGCGCGGACTGCTGGCGGGCGAGACCGTCGACACCCGGGGCGAGTACTTCAGCTGCCGGGCCGAGATGCCTCGTTACCCGGTGCCGGGTGTGGAGATCGGGCTCGGTGTGCTGCGGCCCGGCATGGCGAAGCTCGCAGGTGAGGTTGCCGATGTCGCCGTGACCTGGCTGACTCCGGCGCACTATCTGCGGGACACCGTGCTCCCGGCGATGCGCGAAGGCGCGGCGAACGCGGCGGACGGCAAGGGGAGCAAGGGGGGCAAAGGGCGTAGAACGCCGAGGCTCACCGCCATCGTGCCGCTCGCCCTCGCCCGGCCCGACCGCGAACCCGCCGAGCTGGCGCTCGCGAGCAACGCCGCCCATCTCCAAGGCGCCCACTACATCGACATGTTGCGCCGGTCCGGGACGGATGTCACCGGTGACGACCCGGCGGCGAACGCCAAGGCGCTCGTCGACGGCGGGGCGTTCCTCAGCGGAGACCCGGACGAACTCGTCGGAAAACTGGGCGCGTTCCGCGAGGCAGGGGTGGACGAGGTCGTCCTGAACCTGACCGGCGTTTGTAATCTGTACGGCCCACAAGCGGCCCTGGACGAAACGAAGCGAATTCTGGCCGCCCTGGCCGCCTGACCGTGGGGGAAGACGAAACAATGGCTGATCTGAAAGAGCGGCTCATCCGCTGGGGGACTGGTACGGCCAGTGCCGGCACCACTACCGGTGAATTCTCGTACGGCGGTGCGGAAACCGTCGTACTGGAAAACCGGGAGCACCTTACGGCGATGATGAATTCCGGTGTTGTCGGGACGGAAACGCTGGTACTCGTGCCCGGTGTGCCCGGCGAGGACACGACCGTGGACGGCCGCCGCATCGTCGGGTACGAAGGGTCGCTGGCCGGGGCCGGCGGCGAGTTCTCGCCAGGCGCGGGCTTCTACCTCCAGATCCAGGGCTACGGCATCAGCGAGTACATGTCCGTCGCCGGGCCGACCCTCGTCCGGATCGCCGACGACACGGACTTCGACGTCTTCCTCTCCGACGCCGACCGGGCCCTGCTCGACGGCACCTTCCCCGACTTCCTCACCCACCCCGCCATCCAGCTCGCCGACCTGCCCGGCCTCGGCTCCGACCGCACGCCGGCCGCCGGACCCCGGTACCGGCTGTACGTCGACGCGGACGGAGCCGTCTCCACCACGCCGGGCGGTACCCGCCTCGGTACGGCGGGCGACGGGCCCGAACTCCTCGACGCGCAGTGGCAGCGGCTCAACAGCGGCGCACAGGCAACATGCGCGGTGTGCCTGGGGACGGTGGTGGACCACGACCTTCGGCGGACCGAACTGGCCGCCCGGCCCTGGCTCGGGCGCTACCTGGCCGCCCTCGGCGCGATCCGGGCCCTGCGCGCCCGGGGTGTGGACGGCAGCATCCGGGTCTCCGGCTTCGGCGGGCGGATCACCGATGCGCTGGCCGCCGACGCCGGCGCCGACGCCGATCTTCGGGACGCGGACGCGCCGCTCCTCCTGTGGACCGACCAGGACGTGTACGTCCACGCCCCTGCCCCCAGCCGCACCTTCAGTGTGGAACGGGCAGCCGCCACGCCGGTCGAGGCACTGCTGGCCTGCGGTTCGGCCGAGGCGGCGGCGGAGTTCGCCGATCCGGACCACACCGTACGGATCGAGCGGTTCCTCGCCCGGGCCGGAGTGTGACCACGATGACCACACTCACCACACTCACCACCCTCACTACTCCGACGACCCCGACGGCCCCGACACCCATTCCAGGACGGGCCGGGGAGCTGCTCGCCGAGCTCGGCTCCCGAGCCGTCACCGGCGACCTCTACGCCGAAGCGGGCGCGCAGGTCTACCACGACGTGGCCGGCCGAAGCACCCACGAAGTACGTGAACTCACCAGCCTCGTCAGGACGTTGCCCGGCGATGTCCTCGACCTGGCGGCCGGCTCCGGGCGGCTGACCATGCCGCTGCTCGCGCTGGGCCGACGGGTCACCGCCCTCGACCTCTCCCCGTACATGCTGCGGCTTCTCGAAGACCGGCTGGCCGCCGCGCCCGCCGCCCTGCGCGAGCGCTGCACGGTCGTGGAGGCCGACATGAGCGCCTTCGCGCTCGGCCGCACCTTCCCGGTGATCGTCCTCGGCACCACCTCCGTCTCGCTCCTCGACGAGCGAGGCCGGACCGGTCTCTACCGGGCCGTACGCCAACACCTCGCGCCCGGCGGCCGGTTCCTTCTGTCGACCGTCGGCATGGACACGGACTCCGGCCAGCCCGCCGAAGCCGAACTGGTGGTGGAAGCCGAAGCCGGCCGCGCCTACCGGATGTACGAGCACTGGGCGGTCGGCGACAGCGCCCGCACGGTCACCGTCTTCCCGGCGCGGATCCCGGACGACGACAGTCCCGTCCAGGTCACCACGACCAGCGTCGGTGTGCTGCCCGCCGCCCTCCTCGAAGCCGAACTGGGCGCCGCCGGATTCGCCGTCCGCGCCCGGCACCCGCTGCCGGCCGTCGGCTCCCGCCACCACGACGTACTACTCGAAACGGAGGTCACACCATGAGTCCCGTACACACGAAGAACGCGCTGTGGCCGTCCCTCCTGGCCCCCGCCCTGCACGGCTCGGACGCGCTCTGCGCGGTCTCCGCGCACGGAGTACGGGTCCGATACGCCGACGGCAGCGAACTCCTCGACGCCTCCAGCGGGTTGTGGAACACCAATATCGGCTACGGCAACGAGGCCATCGCCCAGGCCGCCGCGGAAGCGCTCCGCGAAGCCTCGTACCTGAGCGTCTTCCGCTACGAGAACACCTACGCCCGGGCCGCGGCCGCCGCCCTCGTCGAGCTGTGCGGCGCCGACACCTACGGCCGGGTCCTCTTCTCGACCTCGGGTGGCGCCGCCAACGACCTGGTCATGAAGCTCGCCCGCCACTACCACGCACTGCGCGGCGAGGACCGCCGCAAACTCGTGGTCGGGCTGCGCGGCAGCTACCACGGTCTGACGTACGGCAGCTTCGCGCTGACCGGCGAGGACCTCGGACAACAGGTGTACGGCGTCGACCAGCGTCTCATTCGCCACGTCGACCCCAACGACCCGCTCGGCATCCGCACCTTGATGGAACGTCAGGGAGCCATGGTCGCGGCCGTCGTCGTCGAGCCGGTGCTCGGCTCGGGGGCGGTGCCGCTCACCGAGGAGTACGTCGACGAGCTGCTGCGGCTGCGCGAGGAGTACGGTTTCCTGCTGGTCGCCGACGAAGTGGCCACCGGCTTCGGCCGTACCGGCGACTTCTTCGCCTCCCAGCGCTGGTCCGCCCGGCCCGACCTCCTGGTGACCTCCAAGGGGCTCACCAACGGTACCGGCGCCGCCGCGGCCGTCATCGCCTCGCACACGGTCGCGGACGCCTTCGACACGGCGGGCGCCATGCTGACCCACGGCGAGACCCAGGCCGGCACCCCCGTCACCTGCGCCGCCATCCTGGCCACCATCGCCGAGATGCGCCGCCTGGACGCGGTCGCCCTCGGCCGGGCGCTGGGCGAACGGCTGGACGCGGAGCTGTCCGCGCTGGTCGACGAGCACCCCTGGGTGACGGGCACCACCGGTGTGGGCTGTTTCCGCTCGCTGCGGCTGACCACCCCGGACGGGGAACCGCTGCCGCAGGCACGCGTCCCGGAGCTGGTCGCCGCGATCCGTACGGCGGGCGCCATCGTGCACCCCGGCGTCCACGGCATCCAGCTCTTCCCCGCGCTGACCTACACCGACGCGGAACTGACCGAGCTGATGGACCGCATCCGCGCCGGACTGGCCCTGTTCACCGGCCAGTCGGCGTCGGCGGAAGCGCACGCGGAGGTACCGGCATGAGCTACGGCCGGGGCGGACCGACCAGGGCGCTGATCGGTCCCGACGCACTCACGGCATGGCTCCCCGACGGGGCGGGCCGCACGGCCGCCCTCTTCGTGGACAGCGCTGTCGCGACGGCGGGGATCACGGCCCTGGTTCGCAACCGCCTCGGCCGGGCCCGCTGGCGGACGACCCAGACACCACTGACCACCGGCCCCGGTGATCTCGGCACCGCTGCCGCGATCGCCGAAGGCCTCGCCGACAAGCGCGCCGGCATCGGCCTGGTGGTCGCCATCGGCGGCGGATCGGTGCTCGACCAGGCGAAGATCGCGGCTCTGCTGCGGGCCAACCCGGTCGCGTACACCCGCCTCACCGTGCCCCAGCGCGGCGGCCTGATGGGCCTGCCGGGCGAGGTCACCCGTACCGTCCCGCTGCTCGCCGTACCGACCACCCTCGGCACCGGCAGCGAGGTGAGCGCGGTCGCCTGCCTGGCGTACCCGCAGGGCAAGCGGCTGATCCTCGGCGGCGTACTGCGGCCGGAGGCGGCACTGCTCGATCCGTCGGCCACCGCCACACTGCCCCGCGAGCTGGTCGTGGAAGGCGTCCTTGAGGCGCTGTTCCGGGCGGTCAGTCCGTACGCCGGTGACCACCGGGACGACCGCCGCACCGAGGACCGTCTGACGGAGACGGTCGCCCGGCGGCTCGTCCAGCTGGGCTACGAGGCGGTACGGGAAGCAAGGCCGAGCGACGCGCTCCGCCTCGACATCGCCAAGCTCAGCGGGCTCACGCACGGCGAATGGCTGCACCAGGGCCGAGACCCGTACGCGGTCAAGGGCTGGCTCATCGCCAACGAGATGTCGTCGGCCCTGGGCGTACGGAAGATGACCGCCGTCGCCGCGCTGCTGCCGCACCTGTGGCGGGCCGTGCTCGACGGGGAGCCACGACTGGGCTCCGCGCCGCGGCTGCACCGGATGTGGGCGGGGCTGCGCGACGCCGCACCGCAGGAGCGGGCGCGGGCCCTGCCCGAGGACCCGGCCGACGGGATCGAGGCCCTGATGGACGACTGGCGGGTGGGCCGGCGGCTCACCGCCGACGGCCCGGGGCAGATCGAGGCCCTGGCCGAGCGGACCGTACGGGCCTGGGGCGCCGGGCTGCCGATGCTCGGCGGGCTCCGGGCGGAGGACG
>NZ_LRTR01000286.1 GCF_001550375.1 Streptomyces europaeiscabiei
GCCTGCTGGACGCGGCGCTGGGCGCGACCACCGCGCACACCGCCCGCACCGCGACCACCGCCCGCACCGCGCACACAGTCCGCACCGCGCATCCCGCGCACACCTGAGACTTCCGCTCCCGGTCCCGGGAGCGGGCGGAAAAGAGAGCAACGGCTCTCGACACTCATGAGAAAAGGGGGAGTTCCCATGCAGGAGAACTTCGACAACAACAACTTCAGCTCCGACCTGGAGCTGGGCATGCAGGAGCTCGAGGCGATGGAGGCCCCGGGCTGGTGGACCGCCGGTGGCGTCGTCGTGGGCGCGACCGTCGTGTCGGCCGTCGGTGTCTCGACGGGCGTCGCCGTCTCGATCATCACCTGATCGGCCCGGGGTCGTGCAGCAGGAGGCCATGAAGGCCCGGCTGGTGGACCTGATTCACTCGACTCGATTCAGTCTCAACTCAACGGGAGGGGAACGGATATGAAGGACACCGTCACGCAGGAGCCGAACGGCTTCGACGCATCGCTGGAGCTGGGCATGCAGGAGCTGGAGGCCATGGAGGCCCCGGGCTTCTGGAGCGGCTTCAAGACCGGCGTCGTGATCAGCACCGTCGCCAGCGCGGTCATCGCCACCTGATCCAGGCCACTGGATCCAGCTGACCCACCGGATCAAGCCGATCCACCGGATCAAGCTGATCAGCGGCGACTGAACCGCATACGGATTTCCGCGGCGGCGTCCCTGGGACCTCACAGGACCCCTGGGCCGCCACCGCGGAATCCGCGCTTCGCTTTCCACCACCTCGCCCCACCAAGGAGTCCAGCATGGCCAACAGCCGAGACAAGGCAGCGGCCGAGAACAAGAACCTCGCCTTCGCCTGCGCTCTCATCCCGCTCGGCATGGCGGTCGCGACCACGCAGCTGACGGGCGGCCTCGAGATCTTCGTCATGGCCGGCCTCGGTGTCGTCATGCTGAGCTGCCTGGTCCGGATCGGTGCCAACCTCCGTAAGGCGCGCCGTTGAGTACCGCGAACGCATCGAGCACCGGCGCCGCCCCCGTCGTCGCCCTGCGCGGCCTGACCAAGCGCTTCGGCGAGGTCACGGCGGTCGACGACCTGACGTACGAGGTGCAGCCCGGTCGGATCGTCGGCCTCCTCGGCCGCAACGGAGCCGGCAAGACCACCTCGCTGCGGATGCTCCTCGGCCTCTGCCGGCCGACCTCCGGCGAGGCGGCCGTCTTCGGCCGCCCGTACGCCGAACTGCCCCACGCCGCTCGCCGGGTGGGCGTCAGCATGGACGCCGTAGGACCGCTCCCGGGAGCCAGCGCCCGACGCGAACTCACCATCTGGGCCCGGACCCTGGGCCTGCCCAAGCAGCGCGTCGAGGAGGTCCTCGAACTGGTCGGCCTGGCCGACGGCGCGGCCTCCCGCCCCGTCAAGGGCTACTCGACCGGCATGAAACAGCGCCTCGCGCTCGCCACCGCCCTGCTCCCCGACCCCGAACTCCTCGTCCTGGACGAGCCCGCCAACGGCCTCGACCCGGACGGCATCCGCTGGCTGCGCGGCCTGCTGCGCGGCCTGGCCGACGAGGGCCGGACCGTCCTCGTCTCCAGCCATCTGCTCTCCGAGGTGGAGCAGACCGTGGACGACGTCGTGATCATCCAGAGCTCGCTGCGGTACGCCGGTCCGCTCGAAGGACTCGTCGGCACGGGCGAAGGGGAACGCCTCGAAGACCGGTTCTTCTCCCTGGTCGGCACGGCGACGACCGCATCATCCGCTGTCGGAGGACAGAACCATGCGTAACCTGCTCGCCGGCGAATGGGCCAAGGCCTGGACCGGCCGCGGCTGGCTGATCCTGGTCGGATGCGGCGTCCTGATGTCCCTGCTCGGTGCCCTCGGCTACGCCTCCCAGGGCGCCACGGCCATCGAGGAGGGCACCATGGGCCGGGCCGCCGTCACCGATGACATCGTCCGCTCCTGGTTCATGATGTCGCTGTTCACCTCCCTCTTCGGCGCGATCTTCGTGTCCCGCGAGTACACCTCGGGTGCCATCGGCCGCTCCGTGCTGATGAGCGGCGGCCGTACCCGCCTGCTCGCCGCCAAGGTGCTGATCGCCACCGCCGTGGGCGCCCTCGCCGCGCTGTTCACCGCCGCGCTGTCCCTCGCCTCCGCCTGGGGGGCACTCGCGGCCAACGGGACCGAGCCCGCGTGGCACGGCGAGACCTGGCTGATCCTGCTGGGCGTCTTCGCCGTCAACACGCTCGCCGCTCCCTGGGGCGCGCTGATCGGCTGGATCGTCCGGCACCAGGTCGGGGCCGTCGTGACCGTCGTCGCGCTGACCCTGGTCGTCGATCCGGCGGTGCAGGTCCTGGTGCCGGACGCCGGCAAGTACCTGATGACGATCGCCCAGAGCTCCGTCTACCGGGACATGAAGCCCGAGCTGCTGTCCACGCCGCTCGCGCTGCTGGTGATCGCGGGCTGGCTCGCGGCCGCCGGGCTGCTCGCCCGGAAGCTGTTCACCGCCCGCGACGTCGTCTGACGTCGTCCGACGTCGTCCGATGACGCCTGACGCCTGACGCCTGACACCTGCCGCCTGACGACATCTGTTGTCGTCCGATGCCGCCTCGACACATGACGTCGTCCGACGTTCGTCCGATGCCGCACCTGACGAACAGACGCCGTCCGATGCCGCCTGACGTCGTCCAACGCTCGTCCGAGCCCTGCCCGACGGCATCTGACGTCGTCCGAGTCCGCTCGGCGACAACTGACGTCGTCCGATGCCGCCCGACCACATCAGGCGTCGTCCGAGTCCGCTGAAATCCGCCACGTCCCGCCGTCCTGAGGAGAGAACCAGGCATGTCCAGCACACCCGCCGGTGCCGTACTACTGGCCCCCGAGCGGCTGGCCCGTCCCCGCCTCGCCCCCGACGTGGTGGTCCACGAGCCGGCCGAGCCGGGTGCACCCTGGGTGGTGCAGCGCGGCAGCCACCAGTACTTCCGCCTCCAGGAGGACCTGGCCCGCCTCGTCCGGGCCGTCGACGGCGTGCGCGACCACGACGACCTGGCCGACGCCCTCGGCGCGCCCTGGACCCAGGCCGATGTCGGCTCGGCGGTGCGGACACTCGCCGGGGCGAAGGTGCTGGACGACGGGGTGCCGAAGAAAGACCGGAGTTCCTGGTTCCGGTTCGTCCCGCCGCTCACCCTCCAGTTCACCCTCCTCAAGCCGGACCGGCTGCTGGCCCGACTCGCCCCGCTGGTGGCGGCCGCCGCGAACCGTAAGGCCGCCCTGGCCGCCTCGGCCGTCACGATCGGCGGACTGCTCGCCCTGGCCCTCCAGACGGCCGATCTCCAGGGCGCGCTGGGGCGTCCCTTCGCGCCCCTGCTCTACCTCTGCGTGATCGGCGCGGTGCTCGCCACCACCGCCGTCCACGAGATCGGCCACGGTGCGGTCCTCACGTACTACGGCGGACGGCCGACCCGGATGGGCATGATGCTCTTCTACATGTCGCCGGCCTTCTTCTGCGACGTGTCCGACGGCTGGCGGCTGCCGCGCAAGGAACAGCGGGTACGGGTCGCACTCGCCGGAATCGCCACACAGACCGTCATCGCCGGGGGCGCTGCCCTCGCCACTCTCTTCATGGGCGACTCGGCGGCGCGCGACGGGGTCCTTGTGTACGCCGTCGTCACCTACCTCTCCGGCGTTCTCAACCTCCTGCCGTTCGTGAAGCTGGACGGCTACATCGCGCTGATGAGCCACCTCGACATCCCGCATGTGCGCGACCGGGCGATGACCGACGCCCGCAGATGGCTGGCCCGCCTGCTGACCGGCGGCACCGGCTACCGCCGCGAACTGCCCGGCGTGCGCTGGGCGGTCCCCTTCGGCCTGCTCTGCATGACGTTCCCGCTCTACATCGTGGCGGGCGCGATCACCCTCTGGTCGGACAGCCTCCAGCGCCTCGGCGCCCTGGGCGCGCTCCTCGTCCTGTGCGGCATCGGCTACTTCCTCCACCACCTGACGCGTGGCGTACGCCGCTTCGCCCGCGAGGCCCGTACGGCGGGCGGGCGCCCCTGGCGCCTCGGCGCGGTGCTCGCCCTCGCCGCCGCCACCCTCGCCGTACTCGGACAGCTGGTCCAGGTCCCGTACACCGTCAACGGCGGCTATACGACGGCCAAGGACGGCCGGATC
Source organism: Streptomyces europaeiscabiei (assembly GCF_001550375.1). Taxonomy (GTDB): domain Bacteria; phylum Actinomycetota; class Actinomycetes; order Streptomycetales; family Streptomycetaceae; genus Streptomyces; species Streptomyces europaeiscabiei. The sequence continues at coordinate 4,160 of NZ_LRTR01000286.1, forward strand.
ACGCTGCTCCTGCCCTCTTCCACCGACCGTTCGCTGATCGAGGCCGGTGCCTCGGTACGCCTCTACCGCGCAGGCATCGCGACCCGCGAGCAGACCGGCGCCGCGACGGTCGCGGTCGACGGGGCGGACGGCACGGACGCCATGGCCCCGCTGTCGGCCCTGATCCCGGTCCGCAGCGAGGCCCTGCCGACCCCGGCGCTCGGCCTTCCGCTGGAGGTAAGCGATGCGCGGGGCCGGGCTCCCGCCGACGTCTCGGGCACGGCCCAACTGGACGCGGGCAGCCGGCCGGGCTGGGAGTGGCTCTACACCAAGTACGTCGCGCCGGCCTGGCGCTGGTAGCCGAGAAGCCGAGAAGCCGAGAAGCCGAGAAGCGAGACGGAGAGGGACAGGGAGAACGATCATGGATCTCCGGTATGTGACCTACTGCCAGGCCGACAACGCGTTCTACGAGGACCCGGCGACCGCCGCCGCCACCGAGCCCGCCGAAGTCGTGGCGGAACCCCCCGCGGGCTGGACCCGGAGCGTCAACAGCGACTGGGTGGTGCTGACGCCGCCGCACACCGAACTCCCCGGCCAGGGCTGGAAGATCCATGTCTCGGCGACCCGGGACAACGCCGACCGCATCCTCGACACCGTACGCGCCTACTGCGTACGCGAGCGGCTCACCTTCAAGTACATCCGCAGCGCCAAGGTCCTGAGCCGCCGCAACAGCAAGTACGGCGACCGCGGCGCGAGCGGCAAGTTCATCACCGTCTACCCGCTGGACGAGGCCCAGCTGGAGCGGGTGCTCGTCGAGCTGGACGCCGAGATAGGCGGCGAGCCCGGCCCGTACATCCTCAGCGACCTGCGCTGGCGCTCCGGCCCGCTCTACGTCCGCTACGGCGGCTTCGTCGCCCGCCTCGGCCGGGACGCGAAGGGCGACCCGGTGCACTGCATCGAGGACCCGGACGGCCGCCTCGTCCCCGACGTACGCGGCCCCGGGTTCCGGCCGCCCGCGTGGGTGACGCTGCCGGACTGCCTCGCCGAGTCGCTGGCGGCCCGTAACGCGAGCACGATGGGCGACTTCCCGTTCCGCGCGGTCAGGGCGCTGCACTTCTCCAACGGGGGCGGCGTGTACGAGGCCGCGGACCTGCGCCAGGGCCCCGGTACCGAGGCCTCCGCCTCCGTGCTCCTCAAGGAGGCCCGCCCGCTGGCCGGCCTCGACGAGGAGGGCGCGGACGCCGTGTCCCGGCTGGAGCGGGAGCGCTGGGCGCTGGAGCGGCTGGCGGGACTGGACTGCGTACCGCCGCTGATCGACTACCGAAAGGGCCGCGAACACTACTTCCTGACCAGGGAGTTCGTGCCCGGTGCATCGCTCCACACCCGCATCCACGAGTCCAACCCGCTGCTGTGCCCGGATGCCGACGCCTCCCCCGAGTCGTTCGCGGCGTACACCTCCTGGGCGCTGTCCGTCATCGACCAGATCGACGCGGGCGTGCGGGCCATGCACGCCCGGGGCGTGGTCTTCGGCGATCTGCACCCCAACAACGTCATGGTCCGGCCGGACGACACGATCGCCTTCATCGACCTGGAGACGGCGAGCCCGGTCGACGACGCGGCACCTCAGGCGATCGGCGCCCCCGGCTTCCGCGCCCCGGCCGGTTACGTCGGCGCGGCTGTCGACCGGTACGCGCTCGGCTGCCTGCGCCTCGCGGTGTTCCTGCCGCTGACGGTGGTGGTGGGCTGGGGCCGGGAGAAGACGCAGCAGCTGATCGCGCTGGTGACGGAGAACTTCCCGGTACCGGCGGACTTCGCGGAGCGGGTGGCGGCGGATCTGGCGGGCCCGGAGGGTAGCGAGGCGATCGAGGCCGCTGAGGCCGACGCGGAAGCCGAGGCCGACGCGGACTCTGAGACCGCGGTGAGCGGCGAGCGCGCCGCTGCCCCGGTCTGGCCCGAGACCCTCACCCCCGCCGACTGGCCGTCCCTGCGCGCGTCACTCGCGGCCGGAATCCTGGCCACCGCGACCCCGGACCGCGAGGACCGCCTCTTCCCCGGCGACATCGCCCAGTTCACCGCCCCGGGCGGCGGCCTCGACCTCGCCCACGGCGCGGCCGGAGTCCTGTGGGCGCTCGGCAGCGCGGGCACGGAGATCCCGGCCGCACACGTGGACTGGCTGACCGAGCGCGTACGCCGCTGGGCCGACCCCCGCCCCGGCTTCTACGACGGCCTGCACGGCATCGCGTACGCCCTCGACGCCCTGGGCCGTACGGTCGAGGCACGTGAAGTCCTGGACCGGGCCCTCGCCCTGCCGATGGACGACCTGGACGGCTCCCTCTTCGCAGGCCTCCCCGGCATCGGCCTCTCCCTGCTCCACTTCGGCCACCTCGACGCGGCCGAACGCCTCGCGGAGCTGGTCGCGGACCGTACCCCGGGCGGCTACGCGGCCCGCCCACGACCGGGCCTGCTGTACGGGGCGACGGGCGCGGCGCTGTTCCTGCTGCGGCTGTACGAGAAGACGGGTGACCGGAAACTGCTGCACGGGGCGGTGGAGGCGCTGCGTCACGACCTCGCCGAGTTGTCGGCCGGGCCGGGCATCAGCCGGATGCCGTACCTGGCGGTGGGCGGGGCGGGAGTGGCGATGGTCGTGAGCGACGTACTCCCTCATCTCCCCTCCCCCGAGCCGGAGCTGAACGACTCACTCCCCCTCCTCCAGTCATCGCTGGCAGCCCCCTACCAGGCCCAGGCGGGCCTGTTCCAGGGCCGCGCCGGGGCAACGCTCGCCCTGCGTCACCTGCGCGACAGAACGCCGGAGCCAGAGCCGAAGCCAGAGCCAGAGCCGGAGTCGGAGTCGGAGCCGAAGCCGGAGTCGGAGTTGGGGTCGAAGTCGGAGACCGAGGCCGCTGTACGCCGCCACCTGGTGGCCTTCGGCTGGCACGCCATCCCGTACGCGGGCCACCCCGCCTTCCTCGGCGACCAGACCCTGCGCCTGTCGACCGACCTCGCCACCGGCACGGCGGGGGTCCTGCTCGCCCTTGACGAGGCACTCGGCTCGGGCGGAAGCCTGCCGTTCTTCCCGTCCTCCCGCCGCCGCCCCTCATGACGGGCCGCGGCGTCGTCCTGATCGAACCCCGCTCCACCGAGGCGGCCGGCGCCCCGGAACTGGCAGCCGTACGGTTCATCGCCCTGCTGCCCGATGGCTGGGACTACGAACCGGAGTTCGTGGGCGAACGCTTCACCGTTCGCCTTCGGTGGCCCACGGACCAGGACCAGGACCAGGACCAGGAGCTGGGCCGGGCGCTGGACCGGATCTTCACCGACTCGTCCCTGCGCGCCTGGCGCTGGACCGACATCACGCACCGCACGTGAGGGCGCGTATGCGATGAGGGTGCTGGTTGATCAGGCGGCAGGATGAGGGTGCTGCGGTATCGGGCCTGGTGGCTGGTGGCGTGCAGGCCACGGAGTCCCCGCACGGCCCCGGCTCCGGCCCGGCCCCGGCGGGCTCCGGTGGCGACACGCTCCCTCGGCGATGGCCCTCGCGACAGGCCGGCCAGTGGCCGACGCCGGCACCGCCAGGTCGTTGACGCGGCCGGTGGCCTGGGCGAACGAGCCGCGGGCCGCCTCGGTCGTGGCCGGTTTCGCGATTCCGGGGGAGTGTCGTCAGGAACGCTCGGCTTCACATCGCCCGGAAGATCGCCGAAGCCGTATGGGCCCCCAAAAAAACCTGTGAACAAAACCAGGACAACGAGGGCTGAGAACAACGACGAAGGGCCCCACCGCTCGCGGTGGGGCCCTTCGACATCGTGCCCGGTGAGGCACTGGCGGAGGATACGAGATTCGAACTCGTGAGGGTGTGAACCCAACACGCTTTCCAACTGTTCGTCTGGGGGTCCTGGAGTGATCAGGAGCGTTCTGGGCTGCGGTCGAGCGGCCTGCTTCCGGGCATGCGTACGGCGCCGGACGGGGGTGAATGCAACCAGAACTGCAACCAGACCCAGTCTGCGTTCCGGCTGTTCAGAGGTCCTGGTCCGGCGCGGTGGGTGACCGGTTGGTGCGCTGGTGCCCCTGTTTCCTGTAGCCGGAGTCCATCTCGACGAGGATGTCCGCATCACCCGGCCGCCACCTCCCGGTACGCGCAAGCTGGGTGACCAGGTCACGCAGTGGGGCGGCGGTCACCGCGGTGGTGTCTTCAGCCGCCCCCGCTGCCTCGTCATCGGCGGTTGGCCCTGTCCTGCACATGGTGCGTGCGAGGAGCGGGATCAGTTGCGGGACGACATTTCGTGCGGCGTGTTGCGAACCCCGCGAGCGTGGCCTGACCATCTGCAACCACATTGCGGGGCGCCCTCACCATGTGGAGGGCCGCCCGCGCCCTCTGCCACACGACCTCTCAATGCCCCGTGTGCGCGTCGCGGCCGGGACCTCGCGCCCGTTGCCCTTTCTCCACCACCACGAACTGGCCCATCATCCCCACGTCCTCGTGGTACAGCAGATGGCAGTGGTACATGTACGGCGCGGCCGGGTCGGCCGGGCCGTCGAAGCGAAGGGCCAGCTTCATCGTCGTCCCGTTCGGCACGAAGACCGTGTCCTTGGCACCCCGCAGATGTGGCGGCGGTGCCTTGCCGTTCACTCGCAGCACCCGGAACTGGACGTCATGGACGTGGAAGTTGTGTGGCATACCGTCGCCGTTGCGGACGGTCCAGATCTCGGTCGTGCCCCGGACGACCGTTTCGTCGGTTCGGTCCATTGCCATGGCCTGGCCGTTGATTCCGGACACCTTGAGGTCGAAGCGCCGGCCGCGCGTCGCCTGCGAGCCGTCCGGCACCTCCAGTGCACCGAGCGAGGAAGGAAGTCCGGGTGAGGGCCGGAGCGTTGCCGCGGCCTTCAGTTCCAGTACGTCGAAGGAGTCGTCGCCGCCGGAGAACCGGGTGCTCCAGGCCTCGCCGTAGTCCTGCGGATGGCTGCGCAGCACCACGCGCTCGCCGGGACTCATCCGTACGACGGTCTCGGCTCGTTCACCGGGCGACAGTTGCAGGCGCGTCATCGGCTCAGGCCGCGGCAGCAGCCCGCCGTCGGTCGCCACCTGGACGAAGCGGCGGTTGTCGGCGAACCCGAAGGCGTAGGTCCGGGACACGGAGGCGTTGAGCAGACGCAGGCGCACCAGCTCGTCCTTCACCTCCCGGTACGGTTCCAGAGTGCCGTTGACCATGGTGCGGTCCCCGAGGAACCCGACGGCCTGCATCAGCCCGCGCCCGCGGTCGAGTTCCGCCCCGTCGAACCTCACGTCCTGCACGATGACCGGCAGATCGTCGACGCCGTACCTCCTCGGCAGTGCCAGGGCCGTGGACCGGTCGTCGTCGAGGAGGAACAGGCCGGCCAGCCCGCGCTGCACATGGTTCTGCGTCCGTCCGTGCGGGTGCGGGTGGTACCAGAGCGTGGCAGCGGGCTGGTCGATCTCCCAGCGCGGAGCCCAGGTGCTGCCGGGCCGTACCGTCTGGTGGGGCCCGCCGTCCATGCGCGCGGGCAAGTGCATTCCGTGCCAGTGCACGGTCGAGGGCTCGTCAAGGCGGTTGTGGACGCGGACTTCCACCTTGTCGCCCCGATGGGCGCGCAGCGTGGGGCCCAGGTGACTGCCGTTGAATCCCCAGGTGGGGGTCTTCAAGCCGGCTCTGAACTCCGTCTCGCCCGCTTGCATCCGCAGATCGAAGACCTTGGTGCCGTCCGCCTTCACCCGCGTGGGTTCGGCGAGCGGAGGTATGGCGAGCTCGTTGCGGAAGGAAGTCCTGCCCACCGTGCTGGTGTCCGCGGTGGTCCACAGCCACAGAAAGCTTCCGCCCAGGGTGGTCAGCAGCACGCATGCGAGCGTGCTCACGCCTATGAGTATGCGCCGGAGGGTCCGCCGCTCACCGCGCCTGCCGGCTGTCCTGCCCTCCGCCTTCGCCGCGCCTCGACGGTCCCGGGTGGTCGGTGTGCCGGGCATCAGACGGCTACCCGGTGGTGCCAGTCGATGCGGTGGTCGTACATCCAGGCGTGCGACTTGGGGTTGGCGAAGAGCTTCAGCGCGACGGGCATCATGAGATCGCGGAAGACCCGGGCGACGGGGCCCGCGGTCTTGGTACCGGAGAGGGACTTGGAATAGGCCACCACTTTCTCCACGCGAGGTCGCCGCAGCTGCTCGTACGTGGTGAAGGCGGTGGTGACATCGGGCGCGTCCCGCAGACACTGGGCGAGCACGACGGCGTCTTCCAGCGCCATCGAGGCGCCCTGGCCCGCGGAGGGGGAGGTGGCGTGCACGGCGTCACCGATCAACGCGACGGGCCCGCGGTGCCAGACCGGGCTGGTCGGAATGTCGTGCACCGGGTAGGCCCCGACGTCTGCGGTGGAGTTGTCGAGGATGCGCCGGATGAGGGGCATGTCGTCGGCGAAGAGGTCGCTCAGCCGGCGCCGCCACTCGTCGGGCGTTGTCGCGCTCAACTCATCCCGGCCCGGTTCGCCGGGCTGGTGCAGGTTCGCGAACCAGTAGGTCTCGCCCGACTCCCGGACCAGGTAACCGAAGAAGGCCCGCCTGCCGAACACGAAGTGCTGGGTGCCGGTCGTGGGGGCCAGTCCGGTGCCGCGGCTGTACCCGCCGATGCTGAGGAGCCCGGTGAAGCGCGGGGCCGGCGCCTCGGGGTCGAGTAGGCGCCGGGTGCGGGAGTGGATGCCGTCGGCGCCGATGAGGAGGTCACCGGTGGCCTCGGTACCGTCGGTGAACCGTGCCGCCACGCCGGTGGACAGGGTCCGGTAGGAGTCGAGGCGTTTGCCGTACTCGATGGCGATGCCGCGGGCACGGACCTCCGCGCGCAGCACCTTCAGCAACTCGCCACGCCGGACGCAGACGCTCACCGAACCGTCCGGAAGCGCGGTTCCGTTGGCCACTTCGCCGAGTCGCTTACCCGTGCCGCTCCACATGATCATGCGCGGGATGGGGACGCTGTCGGTCTGGTGGGCGATGTCGATGTCGATGGCCCGCAGTGCGCTGAGGCCGTTGGAGGCGGTGTTCAGGAACAACCCCGCGTAGTCGGCGGGCCGGCTGTACGCCTCGTGGACCACCGGTTCGATACCGGCACGTCGTAAGGCCAGGGCCGCGGTCAGGCCAGCGATTCCGCTGCCGATGAGCAATGCCTTCGTCATTGTGACCTCCGTCGCCGACTGATAGCATGATTACAGTCAGTTATTTAGTTCGATCGAACGAAATATATGGAGGGGGTGGCTCGAGTGTCAAGGGACGCGGATCGACGCGGTGAGCTGCTGGCCGCGCTGCACCGGGCGGGCCGTGAGCACAGCAACGCCGCGGTGATGTTCCACGCCGCCGTCGGCGCGCGCATGGGGCTGGGTCTCACCGAGGAGAAGACTCTCGACCTGCTGGAACGGGAGAAGGCGCTGACCGCGGGTGAGATCGCCGCGAGGACCGGGCTGGCGCCCGCGTCGGTGAGCGGACTGATCGACCGGTTGGAGCGCAAGGGATTCGTCCGGCGGGTGCGTGACCGCGACGACGGTCGCCGGGTGATCGTCGAGATCGACCGGGAACACGTGGCGAGCTTCGGTGCTCTTTTCGCGACCTTCGTCGCCGGGCTGGAAGCGCTGTATGCCGACTACTCCGACGATCAGCTCGAGGTGATCCTCGACTTCCTGCGCCGGTCGGCCGCCATCCAGAAGGAGGCCACCGGCGAGGTGACCGGGCGCACGTGACAGTGACCGACGCCCTGGAGGCCGTGTAGCGGTGCCGGCCGATTCATGCGGGAACTCGACAATCACGCTGGACGGACGGGGCAGATTCCGCCAGGTGAGGTTTCCCGGCCCACCTCGCCTCCTTTGTCGGCCTCACCCCCACGACGAAGACGTCGGAAACCTCGATCGACGGCGAACATGCACCCCGAGGTGACGACCCGCAACTCAGGCGCGCGATATCCCTGCCCGATCCGCTGATCAAGATCCTTCGCCACCACCGGGAGACGCCGGAAAATCAGCGGATCCGGCCGGAGCCGACTGGGAGGGTAAGGGGTACGTCTCCGCAGCGACTGTGCTGCTCCTCCTCGGTGTCCCGGATGCGTGGTCGACGTGGGATGAGAGCCCGGGGGAGCGGCCCGCATGCGTGCCTGGTGCATGGACATCACCGGCCCGATGCTCCGCAATGTCGCGCAGGAGATCCGGAGACGCTCTCTGGGAGCCGCCGAGGCCGACCGAGGCTGACTGGCGCGGATTGAGACGGAAAACCCAACTGAGACGGAAAGTGAGACGGAGCACGACGAAGGGCCCCACCGCGAGCGGTGGGGCCCTTCGACATCGTGCCCGGTGAGGCACTGGCGGAGGATACGAGATTCGAACTCGTGAGGGTGTGAACCCAACACGCTTTCCAAGCGTGCGCCCTAGGCCTCTAGGCGAATCCTCCGCCGGGAACATTACATGACGTCGGAGGGTGGTTGCGAACCCGTTCGGCGGCGGGTGATCGATGTGGGAGGGAGGGGCGGGGAGGCGGGTCGGCGGCCGCCGGGAATCGGGTAGGCTGGGCTCAGCCCCTCACGCGGCGCTATCTGACTGAACTCCCCCAGGGCCGGAAGGCAGCAAGGGTAGGTTGGCTCTGGCGGGTGCGTGAGGGGTCTTGTGCATCCAGGGCCCGCCCCGAGCCGATGGCCCCCGCCCCGAGCCGATGGCTCCCGCCCGGAGCCGATGATCCCGGGCCGATCGCCGAGGGGCCCGGCCACGCCTCATGGCCGCTTCGGTCCTGGTCTGCTTCGGCGGCGGTCCGTGTTGTCAGTGGGCGCCTATAACCTCGTATGCGTGTCGTCTCTCGCGCTGTACCGCCGTTATCGCCCGGAGTCGTTCGCCGAGGTCATCGGGCAGGAGCATGTCACCGACCCGCTGCAGCAGGCGCTGCGGAACAACCGGGTCAATCACGCGTACCTGTTCAGCGGGCCGCGTGGGTGCGGGAAGACGACCAGCGCGCGGATCCTCGCCCGGTGTCTGAACTGCGAGCAGGGGCCCACGCCGACCCCCTGCGGAGCGTGCCAGTCCTGTCAGGACCTGGCACGGACCGGACCGGGGTCGATCGACGTCATCGAGATCGACGCGGCCTCGCACGGTGGTGTGGACGACGCCCGTGAGCTGCGCGAGAAGGCCTTCTTCGGCCCCGCGGGCAGCCGGTACAAGATCTACATCATCGACGAGGCCCACATGGTCACGTCGGCCGGTTTCAACGCGCTGCTGAAGGTCGTCGAGGAGCCGCCGGAGCACCTCAAGTTCATCTTCGCGACCACCGAGCCCGAGAAGGTCATCGGCACGATCCGGTCGCGTACGCACCACTATCCGTTCCGGCTGGTGCCCCCCGGCACGCTCCGGGAGTACCTCGGCGAGGTCTGCGGCAAGGAGAAGATCCCGGTCGCGGAGGGTGTCCTCCCGCTGGTCGTGCGCGCCGGGGCCGGCTCCGTGCGTGACTCGATGTCCGTCATGGACCAGCTGCTGGCGGGTGCGACGGACGAGGGTGTGACGTACGCCATGGCGACGTCGCTGCTCGGCTATACGGACGGGTCGCTGCTCGACTCGGTCGTCGAGGCCTTCGCCGCGGGGGACGGGGCCGCGGCCTTCGAGGTCGTCGACCACGTCATGGAAGCCGGCAACGACCCGCGGCGGTTCGTCGCCGGCCTGCTGGAGCGGCTGCGGGACCTGGTGATCCTGGCCGCCGTGCCGGACGCCATCGAGAAGGGCCTCATCGACGCCCCCGTCGAGGTACTGGAGCGGATGCAGGCCCAGGCCGGCGTCTTCGGCGCCGCCGAGCTCAGCCGCGCCGCCGACCTGGTCAACGAAGGCCTCACCGAGATGCGCGGCGCCAACTCGCCCCGTCTCCAGCTCGAACTGATCTGTGCCCGCGTGCTCCTCCCCGCCACCTACGGCGACGAACGGTCCGTCATGGCCCGCCTGGACCGCCTGGAGCGCGGGGTGAACTTCTCGGGCGGCGGCGCCGGGCCCGCCATGGGGTACGTGCCCGGCCCCGAAGCACACGGGGGAGCGGCCGCCCCGCCCATGAGCATGGCCCCGCAGGCCCCGCAGGCCCCGCAGGCCCCG
>NZ_LRTR01000287.1 GCF_001550375.1 Streptomyces europaeiscabiei
ACTCCGCCCCGGCTCGGCCGGCCCCGCCACCCGCAGGAGCGCAGTCGAGGGTTGACCACCGCGGCGCCGACGCCCGGTTCGCCACACCACCCCACACCAGCCCCAGCGCCCCCGCGCCCTCCCCGCACCCCTCCCCACCCCGTACTCCACGTCACCTTCGTGCGATCCGACAAACCCCTGCCGTCCCACTCTTCGGAAGCCCCCACAAAGCCACCCGCCCCCTGCGGCTAGGCTGACACCGTGAAGGTCCTCGTCATTGGTACCGGTGCCCGTGAGCACGCGCTGTGCCGTTCGCTGTCCCTCGACTCCGATGTCACCGTCCACTGCGCGCCCGGCAACGCGGGCACCGCGGAGGTGGCCGAGTCGCACCCGGTCGACGCGCTCGACGGCGCCGCCGTGACCGCGCTGGCCACGCGGCTGGAGGCCGACCTGGTGATCGTGGGGCCGGAGGCCCCGCTGGTCGCGGGTGTCGCCGACGCCGTGCGCGCGGCGGGCATCCCGGTGTTCGGTCCGTCCGGTGAGGCCGCGCAACTGGAGGGCTCCAAGGCCTTCGCCAAGGAGGTCATGGCCGGGGCCGGCGTGCCCACCGCGCGGTCGTACGTCTGCACCACAGCCGAGGAGATCGACGAGGCGCTGGACGCCTTCGGCGCGCCGTACGTCGTGAAGGACGACGGGCTCGCGGCCGGCAAGGGCGTCGTCGTGACGGCGGACCTCGCCGAGGCCCGTGAGCACGCGCTCGCCTGCGGCCGGGTCGTCATCGAGGAGTTCCTGGACGGCCCCGAGGTCTCCCTCTTCGCCATCACCGACGGTGTGACCGTCGTCCCGCTCCAGCCCGCGCAGGACTTCAAGCGCGCGCTCGACGGCGACGAGGGCCCCAACACCGGCGGCATGGGTGCGTACTCGCCGCTCCCGTGGGCCGACCCGAAGCTGGTCGACGAGGTCCTGGAGACCGTGCTGCAGCCGACGGTCGACGAGATGCGGCGTCGCGGCACCCCGTTCTCCGGTCTGCTCTACGCGGGCCTGGCGATCACCGGCCGAGGCGTACGGGTGATCGAGTTCAACGCGCGGTTCGGTGACCCGGAGACCCAGGTCGTCCTCGCCCGCCTCAAGACCCCGCTGGCCGGTGTCCTGCTCGCAGCCGCCAACGGCACGCTCGGCGACCTCGAACCCCTCCGGTGGAGCGGCGACGCGGCCGTCACCGTGGTCGTGGCCTCGCACAACTACCCGGGCACGCCGCGCACCGGCGACCCCATCACGGGCCTCGACGAGGTCGCCGCCGTGGACGCCCCGCACGCGTACGTCCTGCACGCCGGCACCAAGCGCGCCGGTGACGACGTCGTCAGCGCCGGCGGCCGCGTCCTCTCCGTCACGGCGACCGGCAAGGACCTCACCGAGGCCCGCGACCGGGCCTACACCGCCGTCGCCCGCATCGGCCTCGACGGCTCCCAGCACCGTGCGGACATCGCGGCGAAGGCGGCGGCCGAGGCGTGACCGACTGACGGCCGGCTTTCCACGCCCCTCGCGCCCTTCCGCACGCATCTCCACGCATCCATACGCATCCGCCCCCTTCGCGACATCCGCATGCGAAGCACCAGCAACGGGTACGAACCCCAGGCCCCGGAATCCCACGGAGACCCCCAGGAACCCCTGGAAAATCCGCCGGAATCCGGGGCCCGATCCTTGCCCAGCGTCATTCACCTCTCCCCAAAGCCATTCCATCGAGTGAGCGATGGCCTATCCGGCTGACGGCGGCCGGGGCCCCAACTAGGGTGCGGCGCAAGTGTTCCGGCACTTGGCCCACCGGCATTGCGATGTCGGTGGGCGGTGCCACAGTGGGGGAGTGAGCAACGTCAGGGCATTCGGCGATGGCCACTGTGACGAGCAGTCGTCGCAGGCGTCGCGGTGTGCGCCGCACGGGACAGCAGGGGGTGACGTCGGGCCGTGACCGGTATGGCAGGTGGTGAGGAGGCGGGCGTGCAGGCCGCGCGCGCCCGGGCTCTCGCCGTGCTGCGTGTCCGCAGCAGGGCGCTGGCCGTGGCAGTGCTGCCCGCGGCGGTCGCCGTCGTCCTGCTGGTCGGTGGGTCGACCGGCCGTCTGACCGGCGCGGGCTGGTCCCTGGCGAGCCGGGTCGTGTCCGGCCTCGCCGTCGTCGTGCTGCTGGCCGCCGCGGGCATCGCGCTCGTCGTCGCCCGCTCCAGGCCCGCCGTGAGCCCCACGGTGCCGGTCACCGAGGCGTCCGCGCCCGATCTCTACCGCCTGGTCCGCGACCTGGCCGACCGCCTCGACGTCCCGCCCCCCTCCGCGATAGCGCTCACCCCGGACTGCGACAGCTGGCTGGAGGACCGCACCCACCCCTCCCACAACCCGCCCGCCACGCCCCGGCCCACCCACTCCTCGACCGACGGGGCCGACGCGGTGGGCGGCCCCGGTGGCGAGCGGGCCGACGAGATGGCGGGTGCCGGCGGATCGTTGTCCGGACCGCAGTCCCGTCTGCAGTCCGGTCCGGAGCCAGGACTCTCCTCCCACGGGCGGCACCGTGCGCCCGTCGCCCCCGTGCTCGTCATCGGCTCGCCCTTCCTGTGGTGGATGCGGGTCGGTGAGCTACGAGCGGTGCTGGCACCGGTCGTCGCGGGTACGGGACCGTCGGCGCACCCGGACATAGCCGCGGCCCGTCGCTTCGTGCGCGGGCTGGACGCCGCCGTGGCCGTCAGCTCGGCCCCGACGCGCGGCCCGGTCGTCCGTACGGTGCTGGCCGGTGTCGGCTGGGTCACCCGGCTGCTCCTGCGCGGCTGCCGGGGGCACGCGGCCGAGATGGAGCGCGGGGTCGCCGCGGCGGCGGCCGAGCGCGCACAGGCTGTGGACTACGGTCTGCGGATCGTCGCGCAGGAGCAGGTCGGCCTGGCCTACGCGGGCTGGGACCGTCTCCTCACCCGGGTCGCGCTGCCCGCGTGGCGGATGGGCCGCTGGCCGTCCCGCCTGGACGCGGGTGTCGTCGCCGCGCTCACGGAGCTGTCCCGCCGCGACCGTCTCGCCGAGGGCTTCGCCTCCCGCCTGGGCGAGCGCCCCGCCTGCGACCTCCTCGAAGAGCCCGGCACGGTCGACGAGGCCACGTCCCTCCTCGCCGCCCGCCTCTTCCACGGCGGCCCCGCCGAGTCCGGCCCCGACTGGTCCCCGGTCGACTGGCACGAGTACCCGGACGAGGTCGTCGACCGTAAATGGCGCACCGACGCGGCCCGCCTCCACCGCGTCCTCGACACCCTGGGCGTCCGCCACACGACGAGCGACCGCACCACCGACCCGACCGGCCCGGCCCTCGGCGGCCCCACCCTCTCCCGCGTACTGAACCACCTGACCACCCCGCCCCTCGCCCCGGGCGCCCCCGCCGACAGCGAGCCGCGCCCGCGAACCGCCGAAGGCCCCGAGCCGGGCACCGAAGCCGCCGGCCAGCCGCTTCCCGAAGCCCCCGCCACCCCCGAGCCGCTTCCCGAAGCCCCTCAAGGCCGAAAGCCGGGGCACGAGCACAACCCGGCCCACGAGCCGGACGGGCACCACATATCCCTTCGTGACGACGGCGACGGCGACGGCGACGGCGACGATGACGGTGACGGTGACGGCCGTGACGGCGTCGACGGCCATGACTGCGGCGACGGCGACGACGGTGACGAACCCGGTCTCGCCAACGCCCGGTCCGCCGCTCTCGCCGTCGCGTTGACCGCCGAGCTGGCGCGGGAGGAGGAGGCGGCCCCGGCCGCCGTGACCACCGCGGCCGGTGGAGCCGAGACGCAGGGGCCGGACCGGGCGCTGTGGGACGACGGGCTGCTGCCGCTGTTCCCCATGCAGCCGCCCCGCACGGGCCGCGAGCTGCTGACGGAGCACGTCGCCGCGATGGTCTGCTGCGCGGCGATGGACACCGCGGGCGCGACCCCGGGCCTGGACTGGCTGGACGGCCCCTCCCTCCTCGTCGACGGCGTACGGGCGGCCGACCTCGCCCCCCGCGTCCTGACCCTCGTGGAGGACGGCGACCCCGCCCCCCTGCGCGACTGGCTCAGCCGCCTCGGGGTCCGCCCGGAGAAACCGGTCCGCCTGGTCTGACCGCCACCGCCCACCAGCCCACCAGCCCGGCCGCCACCGCCCACCAGCCCGGCCGCCACCGCCCGCCAGCCCGGCCGGCCCAGACCACCAGCCCGGCCGACCCGACCACCCCGCCTCGACCGTCCGGTCCCGTGCAGTGCCGTCCGTCTCGTCCAGTGCCGTCCCGACCAGCCACAACACCCCACGACCACCGCCGATCACCCACACCCGGCCCCCCGGCTCACCCCGGCTCTCCCAACTCCCCATCCGGATCACACCGTTCCACTCTTGCCGATTCGCGACGAACGGTGACGGAGCGCGTGCGTAATGTGATGTGCTGGGACCGATCGCGTACGTAGCAAGGGCTTGCGACAGCTCGCGGGGGACGAGGGAGGGGAGAACTCATGGGCTCGGAGCACCACCAGATCCGCCGTTGGGAATCGGGCGCCCTCGCCCACGCCGTGACGGACCCTTTCGGTCAGGGCCCGGTGCCCTGGCTGCGGGGCAATGTGACGTACTTCGACGACACCGGCCACGTGGTCCCCTGGTATGTGGAGCCCGGCCCGCCCGAGCCCCGCGCACCGGCCAAAGGCGCCCGCGTCCCCGCCCCCCGTACCCCGCCGGGCCCTCGCTCCGCCGACGACGTGCACCGCCAGATCAAGGGGTTCACGGCGACCGGAGCGGCCGCTCCCGGCCAGTCCATCGACTTCCACATCACCGTGGACCCGCCCCAGGAATTCGGCGTCGACATCTACCGCATCGGCCACTTCAGCGGCGACGGCGCGGCGAAGATCACCACCAGCCCCCGCCTGTCCGGCATCGTCCAGCCCCCGCCCCTCACGGCCGACCGCACGGTCTCCTGTCACCACTGGTGGCTCTCCTGGCGGCTGCAGATCCCGAGCTACTGGAACGTCGGCGCGTACGTGGCGGTCCTGACCACCGCCGACGGCTACCGCTCCCACGTGCCGTTCACCATCCGCGACGACCGCCCGGCCGACCTGCTGCTCCTGCTCCCGGACATCACCTGGCAGGCGTACAACCTGTACCCGGAGGACGGCCGCACCGGCGCCAGCCTCTACCACGCCTGGGACGAGGACGGCCGGCTGCTCGGCGAGTCCGACGCCGCGACGACCGTCTCCTTCGACCGTCCGTACGCCGGCGCCGGCCTCCCTCTCCACGTCGGCCACGCCTACGACTTCATCCGCTGGGCCGAGCGCTACGGCTACGACCTCGCCTACGCCGACGCCCGCGACCTGCACTCCGGCCGCGTCGACCCCAGCCGCTACCGGGGGCTGGTCTTCCCGGGCCACGACGAGTACTGGTCGCCGCAGATGCGCCGCACCACCGAACTCGCCCGTGACAGCGGCACCTCGCTGGTCTTCCTCTCCTCCAACACCATGTACTGGCAGGTGGAGCTGGGCCCGTCCCCGTCAGGTGTCCCCGACCGCCTCCTCACCTGCCGAAAACGCCGGGGCCCCGGCAAACCCGCACTGTGGCGCGAGATCGACCGCCCCGAGCAGCAGTTGATGGGCATCCAGTACGAGGGCCGGGTCCCCGAACCACACCCCCTGGTCGTGCGCAACGCCGACCACTGGCTCTGGGACGCGACCGGCGCCCACGAGAACGACGAGCTGGCAGGCATGGTCGCCGGCGAGGCCGACCGCTACTTCCCGCGCACCCCGCTCCCCGAGCACCAGGGCCGCATCCTCCTCGCCCACTCCCCGTACCGGGACAGCGGCGACGCCCTCCGCCATCAGGAGACGTCCCTGTACCGGGCCCCCTCCGGCGCCTGGGTCTTCGCATCCGGAACGTTCGCCTGGTCCCCGGCCCTGGACCGTCCGGGCCACGTAGACACCCGGGTCCAGCGGGCCACCGCAAACCTCCTGGACCGCATCTGCAAACGCGACTGAGCCCAGTGAGCGCAACCCCTGGCCAAGATCGGTTGCCCGCGTACGGGAGAATCGAGCCACTTGGACATCACCACGGGGAGGAACCGTGTCCGGATTCGTAGAAAAGCCCGAGCCGATCCAGGTTCCGGGCCTGGTGCATCTGCACACCGGCAAGGTGCGCGAGCTGTACCAGAACGAGGCGGGCGACCTCGTGATGGTCGCCAGCGACCGAACGTCCGCGTTCGACTGGGTACTGCCGACGGAGATCCCCGACAAGGGGCGCGTCCTCACGCAGCTGTCCCTCTGGTGGTTCGACCAGCTCGCCGACCTGGTCCCGAACCACGTCCTGAGCACCGAACTCCCGCCGGGTGCCCCCGCCGACTGGGCGGGCCGCACCCTGATCTGCAAGTCGCTCAAGATGGTCCCGGTGGAGGCCGTGGCCCGCGGCTACCTCACCGGCTCGGGCCTCGTCGAGTACCGCGAGAGCCGTACGGTCTGCGGCCTCGCCCTCCCCGAGGGCCTGGTCGACGGCTCGGAGCTGCCCGCGCCGATCTTCACCCCGGCCACCAAGGCCGCCGTCGGCGAGCACGACGAGAACGTGTCGTACGAGGAGGTCGCCCGCCAGGTCGGCGCGGAGACCGCCGCCCAGCTGCGCCAGACGACTCTCGCCGTGTACGGCCGCGCCCGGGACATCGCCCGTGACCGGGGCATCATCCTGGCCGACACCAAGTTCGAGTTCGGCTTCGAGGGCGACATCCTGGTCCTCGCCGACGAGGTCCTCACCCCGGACTCGTCCCGCTTCTGGCCGGCCGACCTGTGGGAGCCGGGCCGTGCCCAGCAGTCCTTCGACAAGCAGTTCGTCCGCGACTGGCTGACCTCGGACGCCTCCGGCTGGGACCGCGCGAGCGAGCAGCCCCCGCCGCCGCTGCCCGAGGAGATCGTCGCCGCGACCCGCGCCAAGTACGTGGAGGCGTACGAGCGTCTGACGGGCACGGGCTGGCGCTAGTGCCGCGGCAGGCGACCTTCGCCCCGTCGCGACGCCCGGCACGCTTCCCACTGCCTTGAGGACGTGGGAGGTGCCGCCACTCGCCGCACCGGCCGAAGACCCGAGTACATCCAGTACAAGGGCCTTCGGCCGGCACGCCGAGAGCACACACCGGACGCCGCCACTTCACGGGCAAACGCCTCCACGGGCAAACGCTGCCGGCCGTGGCACCAGGGAGGACGAAGAAGGCCCCGGTCCACTGGACCAGGGCCTTCTTTCACGAGCGGACGACCAGGTTCGAACTGGCGACCTCAACCTTGGCAAGGTTGCGCTCTACCAACTGAGCTACGTCCGCGCTGCGCCGTGGCGCGAGGCCTACTATACCCAACCTCGCTCCCGTGCGAGACGCACCGCCGCGTGCCGGTTCTCCACCCCGAGCTTGGACACGGCCGACGACAGATAGTTCCGGACAGTCCCCTGGGACAGCGCGGCCCGCTCGGCGATCTCCGTGACGGGTGCCCCGTCGGCGGCGAGTTCCAGGACCTCGGCCTCCCGCGCGGTGAGCGGGGAGTCGCCGGAGGAGATCGCGTCGGCGGCCAACTCCGGATCCACATAACGGTTCCCCGCGTGGACGGCCCGGATGATCTCCGCGAGCCGTTGTGCGCTGACGGTCTTGGGGACGAACCCGCGCACACCTGCCGCCAGCGCCCGCTTGAGATGCCCCGGCCGACCGTGACCGGTGACGATCAGCACGCGGCAGCCCGGCAGTTCGGCCCGCAGCGATGTGGCGACCCTCACACCGTCCGCCCCCGGCATCTGCAGGTCCAGCACGGCCACATCCGGCTTGTGCGCCATCGCCATCGCCAGCGCCTCCGGGCCGCTCGCCGCCTGCGCGACCACCACCAGGTCGTCCTCCAACCCCAGCAACGCGGCCAGCGCCCCCCGGATCAGATGCTCGTCGTCGGCGAGCAACAGCCGCACGGGCCGCCCGTCCGCCGCCGCCTCCGGTACGCCCGTCATGACGCGGCCCCTCGTACGACCGCCTGGCCGACCGCGGCCGACGTACCCCTCGCGGCCGAGCCCGCCGTGGAAGCCGAGCCCGAGTTCTCGGCGGACGCCGACTCCACAGAGGGCAGCGGCACCCGCGCCACCACCCGGAACACCTCTTCGCCCACCGGCCCCGCCTCCAGCGTCCCGTCCACCACCGCCAGCCGCTCCCGCAGCCCGGCGAGCCCGGACCCGGCGCCGACGGAACGCCCTGCGTCCTCCTCCGCACCGGCCGCCCGTATCCCGTCGTTCTCCACGGTCAGCACCGCCTGCCCCTCCGTCACCATCAACACCACCGTGCACCGCACGGCGTTACCGTGCCGGAGCACGTTCGTCGTCCCTTCCCGCACCACCCAGGCGAGCGCGGACTGCACCTCGCCGGGCAGCCCGGCGGTGTCCGCCCCGTCGACCGAGCAGGTGATGCCGGCCGCCGCCAGTACGCCCCGCGCACCGGAGAGTTCGACCCCGAGGTCGGCCTCCCGGTAGCCGCGTACGACATCCCGTACCTCGCGCTGCGACTCCTGCGCGATCCGCTGGACCTCGATCATCTGCTCGACGGCCTCGGGCCGTTCCCGGCGGGCCAGCTGGACGGCCAGCTCGCTCTTCAGGGCGATGACCGCGAGGTTGCGGCCGATCACGTCGTGCAGGTCGCGCCCGAAGCGGAGCCGCTCCTCGGCGACCGCGAGCCGTGCGCGGGTCTCGCGGGCGTCGGCGAGTTCGTAGACGGCCGTGAGGAGCCAGACGGAGAAGACGGAGGTGAGGGCGAGGGAGGTGGTGCCGATCAGCACCACCACCAGGGCCGCCAGTGCGGAGCTCCCACCGGCCCCGGCGCCGAGGGCCGACGCCCCGCCGCCCGTGGCGAAGGCCACGATCACGGTCGCCAGGCGACGGCGGCTGCGGACACCGAGCGCGATGGTACCGACGCCGAAGATCAGCACGCCCCCGAACGTCGCGAACAGCGCCGCACTGGCGTTGTCCCCGAGGGACGCGCTGTTGGCGAGCACCATCGCCACGCAGCCGACCAGCGCGGTGACGACCCCGATGGTCCAGAGCAGGTGTACGGGCTGCTCACGGCGGCCGCGCACCCAGTCGAGCGCCCGGGAGACCGCGACCGAGCAGAGCGCGCCGTGCACGGTCACCAGGGCGAAGACCCAGCCCGCGTACCGCAGGGGTATCTGGCCGAAGAGCGGTATCCCGAACCCGCCGACCTCGATCAACGGGAAGGTCTGGAACGACCACCGCGTGTACGTCTCCACCTTCGCCGGTGTGCTCTTCGTCCGCCACCAAGCCCCCGGCCCCTTCATGGCCCAACCCCCCTCATCGGCGCGGTTCCCAGCGGAACCACCGCTGTACAGCAAACACCGCGAGCACGGTCCAGGCCAGCGCGGTGGCGAGGGCGCCCAGGGCGTCGTACGCGGACAGGTCGCCGGTCCAGCCGCCGCGCACCAGCGTGATCACAGGGCTGAGCGGCAGCAGTTCGCAGACGGACGCCACGCGGTCGGGCAGTACTTCGAGCGGCACGGTGATGCCCGACCCGAGCAGGGACACGAGCATCAGCGGCAGGCTGGTGACCTGCGCGCTCTCGGCGGTACGGCTGAGGCTCGCGGTGACCGCCGCCAGGGCCACGCACAGAACGACGCCCAGCAGCACCCCCAGCACGGCCAGGTGCGGCGCGGGCGGCGCCCCGACGTCGAGCAGGACCGTGCAGCCGATCGCGAGGAGCACGCACTGTCCGAGCCCGATGCCGGCGGCGGGCAGCGCGGCCCCGACCAGGATCTCCGGGTCGCGCAGCTCACCGGTCCGCAGCCGTTTCAGGACGAGTTCCTCGCGGCGTACGACGTAGATGTTGGTCAGGGCGGTGTAGACCGCGAAGAGCAGCGAGAAGCCGATGGCGGCGGGGAGCATGACCGTCCCGACGCTCAGCCCCGCTTCGCCCAGGTCCATCTCGTCCGTCGCCGTCCGCACACTGAGCGGCAGCAGCAGCGGCACGAACAGCGCCGTGAACAGCGTGGCCCGGCTCCGCCCCAGCAGCGTCAGCTCGGCGCGGGCGAGCGCCGTCATCCGGCTCCTGCGGGTCGTCCCGGCTGTGACGACCGGCGCCGCACCGGCGCCCGTCGAGGCACCCGTACCCGTATCCGTACCTGTGGTCGTGCTCATGCCGCCACCCCGTCCTTGCGCGATCCCTTGCCCGTACGCGATCCCTTGCCCGTACGTGAGCCCGCGTCCGTACGGGATTCCGTACCGGCACGCGTCGCCTCCGCCGACTCCCGGGCGATCCGCAGGAACGCCTCCTCCAACGAGGCCGACCGCACCTCCAGGCGCCGGAGCTCGACCCGCGTCCGCTCGGCCCACAGCAGCAGTCCGGTGGCCGCCCGCTGGAGTTCGTTCGTACGCAGCACCACCACGCGGTCGTGCTCCTCGTGCCCGGTGACGCCCAGTTCGCCCAGCGGCGGCAGGTCGCCCAGGAAGTACCCGGCGGGCAGTTCGAAGGAGATGCGGGACGGCTGGGAGGCGGTCACCTCGGCCGGGGTGCCGGTCGCGGCGACGGTGCCCTCGTGGAGGATGGCGAGCCGGTCGGCCAGGTCCTCCGCCTCCTCCAGGTAGTGCGTGGTGAGCAGCACGGTCGTACCCCCGTCGCGCAACTCCCGGACCAGCTCCCACGTGTCCTGGCGACCCTCCGCGTCGAGCCCGGTCGTCGGCTCGTCCAGGAAGAGGACCTCGGGGCGCCCGAGGAGCGCGAGCGCCAGGTCGAGGCGACGCTTCTCACCCCCGGACAACTGCTTGACCCGTACGTCGGCCCGCCGCCCGAGGCCGACGATCTCCAACGCCTCCCCGACGGGCCGCGCCCCGCTGGTGCAGCCGGCCCACATCCGTACCGTCTCCGCGACGGTCAGTTCGGAGGGGAAGCCGCCTTCCTGCAGCATCACGCCGATGCGGGGGCGTACGGCCGCGCGCTCCCCGTGGGGGTCGTGACCGAGGACCCGCACCCGGCCGCCGGACGGCGGCGCGAGTCCCTCCAGCAGTTCGACCGTCGATGTCTTGCCCGCGCCGTTGGTGCCGAGGAGCGCGAAGAGTTCCCCCCGGCCGACGGAGAAGGTGATCCCCCGCACGGCCTCGAAACCGCCCCCGTACACGCGTCGCAGGTCGGTGACCTCGATCACGTTCTCGTGATCGTGAGTGCTCACGCCGTCGTGCCCGTTCGTTTTCATGTCTTCAGCGTCCCGTTGGCAAGGACCGGAGAGCAGTGCGCGGTGTCATCACTCGGCATGACAAATGTCAGATGCGGGGTCTTGAACCTGGGAGTCGTGAACACGGGCGCCGGAACACGGGAGTCGGAACACGAAGAAGGCCCCGGTCCATAGAACCGGGGCCTTCTTTCACGAGCGGACGACCAGGTTCGAACTGGCGACCTCAACCTTGGCAAGGTTGCGCTCTACCAACTGAGCTACGTCCGCATTGCCTCCGACCGGCTCCCACCGATCGGCGCGAGGACTACTTTACCTGATCCACAACAGTGGTCGGTAAGTGATCCAGAGCGGGTGACAGGAATTGCACACTGCGCCTTCCCCCTGGAAGGGGGATGTTCTACTACTGAACTACACCCGCGTGACTCCGGTGAGCCGGGCCTTTCGGCCTTGCCCCTCGGCGTGCTCCAGACTCTAGCCGATCCGCCCGGGGGCAACGCAAGTCGGTTGTCCCCGGGGTCCAAGTCGGCCGTCCCCGGGGCCCGCTGACGAACCCTGAGGACCGGCCGAAGGGGGTACGCCTACTGTGCCTCGGCGAACGCCTCGTAGACCCTCTTGGGGATCCGGCCGCGCGCGGGGACGTCCAGCTTGTTGGCCTGGGCCCAGGCGCGGACGGCCGCCGGGTCCGGCGCGACCTGGGTCTGCTTGTACGTCTGGCCCGACCTCGACCGCTTGCGGCCGGCGTCGACGTAGGGCGCGAGCGCCTTACGCAGTTTCTTGGCATTGGCTTCGTTCAGGTCGATCTCGTACGACTTGCCGTCGAGTCCGAAGGCGATCGTCTCCGCCGCTTCCGAGCCGTCGATGTCGTCGGAGAGAGTGACCACGACACGCTGCGCCACGAATATCGGTCCCTTCGTGCGACATCTCTCCGTCGACGTGCCCTGACGTCGGGAAGATGTCGGCTGTCCGGCTGTTATTTGGGCAAAGTATCGGCTATTGCCAATTCATTTGTACAGTGCCCAGCATTACATTGTGAAGACAGACTTAATCCGCCCGCGTGTCCCTCGCGCAATAGGGATCCGGGATCTTTCCCAGAAGTTTTCGCGAGGGTGATCGCTCGATACCGGATCGTGACCGCTGTCACTGGGAAGCCCTGTAGTTTCCTACGAATCTACCCGCGTAGAAATTTTGTACGGGTAGTCTGAAGGAACCTGCTCAGCACCACACACCGGGAGTGCCAGTGGCACGCGTCGTAGTCGACGTCATGCTCAAGCCGGAGATCCTCGACCCCCAGGGCCAGGCGGTGCAGCGCGCGCTGCCGCGCCTCGGTTTCGAGGGCGTCTCCGACGTACGTCAGGGAAAGCGATTCGAACTGGAAGTTGACGGACCGGTGGACGACGCCGCGCTCGCCCGCATCCATGAACTGGCGGAATCGTTCCTCGCCAACACCGTGATCGAGGACTTCACCGTCAAGGTCGAGGAAGTCGCGGAGGCGGGAAAGTGACCGCTCGTATTGGCGTCGTCACCTTTCCCGGCAGCCTCGACGACCGGGACACGCAGCGTGCGATCAGGCTCGCCGGTGCCGAACCGGTCGCTCTCTGGCACAAGGACAAGGACCTCCACCAGGTCGACGCCGTGGTGCTGTGCGGCGGTTTTTCCTACGGTGACTATCTGCGGGCCGGAGCCAT
The DNA here is from genome assembly GCF_001550375.1 of Streptomyces europaeiscabiei. Taxonomy (GTDB): domain Bacteria; phylum Actinomycetota; class Actinomycetes; order Streptomycetales; family Streptomycetaceae; genus Streptomyces; species Streptomyces europaeiscabiei. The sequence continues at coordinate 12,866 of NZ_LRTR01000287.1, forward strand.
CGCGCGTTTCTCGCCGGTGATGGAGACGGTCATCGAGCAGGCGAAGGCCGGACTGCCGGTCCTCGGCATCTGCAACGGCTTCCAGATCCTCACCGAGGCCCATCTGCTCCCCGGCGCGATGCTCGGCAACGACCACCTCCACTTCATCTGCCGCGACCAGAAGCTGCGGGTGGAGAACGCGGAGACCGCCTGGACGACCGACTACACGGCCGGCCAGGAAATCCACATTCCGCTGAAGAACATGGACGGCCGGTACGTCGCCGACGAGCACACGCTCGACATGCTGGAGGCGGAGGGCCGGGTCGTCTTCCGCTACGTGGTCCGTGGCGAAGCCACTGATGGATGCGGCAACCCGAACGGTTCCCTCCGCGACATCGCCGGCATCTCGAACGAGGCCGGGAACGTCGTGGGCCTCATGCCGCACCCGGAGCACGCCGTGGAGCCGCTGATCGGCACCGGTCGCACCGACGGCCTCCCCTTCTTCACCTCGATCCTCAAGAAGCTGGTCAACGTATGAGCCGGACGCCTCTGGACACGGTCGAGCACGCGGCCGCGACCCCCGACGTCGAGCTGCCCTGGGCCGAACTTGGCCTGAAGAAGGACGAGTACGAGCGGGTGGTGGAGATCCTCGGCCGCCGCCCGACCGGCGCCGAGCTCGCCATGTACTCCGTCATGTGGTCCGAGCACTGCTCGTACAAGTCCTCCAAGGTCCACCTCCGCCAGTTCGGCGAGAAGGCCCCGCAGTCCGACGCCCTGCTCGTCGGCATCGGCGAGAACGCCGGCGTCGTCGACGTCGGCCAGGGCTACGCGGTCACCTTCAAGGTCGAGTCGCACAACCACCCGTCGTACGTCGAGCCCTACCAGGGCGCGGCCACGGGTGTCGGCGGCATCGTCCGCGACATCATCGCGATGGGCGCCCGCCCGGTCGCCGTCGTCGACCCGCTCCGCTTCGGTGCGGCCGACCACCCGGACACCAAGCGCGTCCTCCCGGGCGTCGTCGCCGGCATCGGCGGCTACGGCAACTGTCTGGGCCTGCCGAACATCGGCGGCGAGGTCGTCTTCGACGCCTGCTACCAGGGAAACCCGCTGGTCAACGCCGGTGCCATCGGTGTCATGCGGCACGAGGACATCCACCTCGCGAAGGCTTCCGGCGCCGGCAACAAGGTCATCCTCTACGGGGCCCGTACCGGCGGCGACGGGATCGGCGGCGCCTCCATCCTCGCCTCCGAGACCTTCGACGACGCCAAGCCCTCCAAGCGTCCCGCCGTCCAGGTCGGCGACCCCTTCCAGGAGAAGCTCCTCATCGAGTGCACCCTGGAGGCGTTCAAGGAGAAGCTGGTCGTCGGCATCCAGGACCTCGGCGCGGCAGGCCTGTCCTGCGCCACGTCCGAGCTGGCGTCGAACGGCTCCGGCGGCATGCGCGTGACCCTGGACGACGTCCCGCTCCGCGACTCGACCCTCTCGCCCGAGGAAATCCTCATGAGCGAGTCGCAGGAACGCATGTGCGCGGTCGTGGAGCCGGAGCAGGTCGCCCGCTTCCTCGAGATCTGCGACAAGTGGGACGTCATCGCCACGGTGATCGGCGAGGTCACCGACGGCGACCGGTTGGAGATCTACTGGCACGGCGGCAAGATCGTCGACGTCGACCCGCGCACGGTCGCGCACGACGGCCCGGTCTACGAGCGCCCGTACGCCCGCCCCGACTGGCAGGACGCCCTCCAGGCGGACGACGCGAACAAGCTGCCCAGGCCCGCGACTTCGGAAGAACTGAAGCAGCAGGTCCTGGCGCTGGTGGCGTCCCCGAACCAGGCCTCCAAGTCCTGGATCACTTCCCAGTACGACCACTTCGTGCAGGGCAACACGGTGCTGGCCCAGCCCGAGGACTCGGGCATGATCCGCGTCGACGAGTCGACCGGCCTGGGCGTCGCCATCGCCACGGACGGCAACGGCCGCTACGCGAAGCTGGACCCGTACCACGGCGCCCAGCTGGCCCTGGCGGAGGCGTACCGCAACGTCGCCACCACCGGCGCCAAGCCCCTCGCCGTCTCCGACTGCCTGAACTTCGGCTCGCCGGAGGACCCGGCGGTCATGTGGCAGTTCGCGGAGGCCGTACGCGGTCTCGCGGACGCCTGCCAGCAGCTGGGCACCCCGGTGACCGGCGGCAACGTCTCCCTCTACAACCAGACGGGCGAGGTGGCCATCCACCCCACCCCGGTCGTCGCGGTCCTGGGCGTCATCGACGACGTGGCCCGGCGCACGCCGGTCGCCTTCCAGGAGGAGGGCCAGCTGATCTACCTGCTCGGCGACACCCATGAGGAGTTCGGCGGCTCGGCCTGGTCCCAGGTCGTCCACGACCACCTCGGCGGTCTGCCCCCGCAGGTCGACCTGGAGCGCGAGCGCCTGCTGGCCGAGATCCTGATCTCCGCGTCCCGCGACGGCATGATCGACTCCGCGCACGACCTCTCCGACGGCGGCCTGATCCAGGCGGTCGTGGAGTCGGCCCTGCTCGGCGGCAAGGGCGCGCGCCTGATCGTCCCGGACGGCCTGGACGCGTTCACCTTCCTCCTCTCGGAGTCGGCCGGCCGCGCCGTCGTGGCCGTCCCCCGCTCCGAGGAACTCCGCTTCAACGACATGTGCGGCGCGCGGGGCCTGCCGGCCACGCGCATCGGTGTCGTCGACGGCGACTCGGTGGAGATCCAGGGCGAGTTCACCCTCCCCCTGGAGGAGCTGCGCACGGCCCACGAGGCCACGATCCCGGCGCTGCTGGCGTAGACAGCCCCTTGTTCGTACGACGGAGCCCCGCCCGGATCGATGCTTCCGGGCGGGGCTTCCTCGCGTCCTGCCAGGTGAGGCCGTGCTGCGACGGGTCTATGGCGGCCCCGAGGTGATGAGGGAGCAGTACGAGCACCTGGCGGAACCACCTTCGGTGAGCGTCACGGACAAGGACACAGAGATCTGGGCGTACCGGCGCCGGTGCGACGCCATGCGGGCCGAGGCCGGCGGACACAGGGAGACGTTCGATTTCCTGAAGCGGGCGGCACGAGAGTCGGAGCCATGAGCACACACCGCAGCGCACCCGAACTGGCTGACGGGGGCGCTTGGTTCAAGTCCTCGTAGAGTGATCAAACGGGCGGCAGTTGCCTCGAATCAGCCGTCCTCCTCCCCACCCACCCTCATAGCCGTCCGCGACTCCAAGCACCCCACCGGCCCCGCTCCTCGCTCTCGCTCCCGCCCTCGCACCCCAGGCCTTCACCGCCTTCCTCGGCCATGTCAAAACCGCCCAAACGGACCCGGCGGTCCGTACGGGCGGGTGAGCGGCAGCCGGCCGCTGGGTCGGCCGGGTCAGCTCGTCAGCGACGTCCAGAGCGTCAGTGGCCGGTCGCCGACCGACTCCTGGTCCGGGTGTCCGGCACCGCTCTTGATCGAGATGATCCGGTACCTGTCCTGGTGGAAGACCCAGAACAGGCTGAAGCCGTTGATCATTTGCATGTCCGGCACGGCCAGGAACTCGTCGACCTTGTCGATCCCGGCCAGCGACTGCCAGAGCGACAGTGAACGGTCGCCGCGCTCGATCACGTCGGTGTGCGCCTTGCCGTCGGCGATCGAGATCAGTCGGTAGACCTGCTGGCCCATGAGGGTGTGGAAGACCCAGTACCAGCTCCTGCCGTTGTTCCGGAACTCGCCGCTCCAGTCCGGCACGGGCAGGAACGCGTCCACCTGCTCGATGCCGTTGAACGAGGTCCAGGCCGTGATCGCCCGGTCCCCCCGGTCGACCGTGCCCGCCTGGTCCGGCGGCAGGCCCGACTCGGCCCGGTCGTTGATCGAGATCAGCCGATAGACCTGGCGGCCCTCGGTGGTGTGGAACAGCCAGAACCGGCTGCGCCCGTCGATCCGCTGCTCGTCCGGCACCGGGAGCACCGCGTCCACGCGGCCGACCCCGCTGTAGAGCTGCGGCCAGGTGGAGAGCGGCCGGTCGGGCCGCTCCAGCTTGTCGCTGTGTTCGTTGCCCTCGGCGATCGAGACGGTGCGGGCGACGGGGCCCGAGCTGCCCGTTCCGTATGCCCAGTACCAGCTCCTGCCGCCCTGGCGGTAGAGGTCCGGGACGGCCAGGAAGGCGTCGGTGGGCCGGACGGTGCTGGGCAGCTTGTCGGTCAGCCGTCCCTCGCCGAGCAGCCGGAGCGTGGTCAGCGAGGGCGCGAAGCCGTACACCGAGCCCTCGGTGGTCACGAACTGGTTGAACGTCAGCTTGGTGGAGGCGCCGGGCGATTCGTACGTCACGGTGCCGGTCGGGCCGACGTCCGGGTCGGGGCCGGGCTTGTTCGTCCGGCCCGGGGGAAAGTCCGGGTCGTTGATCCAGGCCTTCTGGATGAACTCGAACTGCTCGACGAGGTCGGACTGGTAGCTCACGAAGAGCAGCCCGCGTGGGTCGTCGGGCCCGCCGGGCCCCTCCGAGGCAGGGTCGAAGGGCGCGCCGTACGGGGAGCCCCGGCGCATGATCCGCCGACGGTCCATCACCGGGTTCTCCGGGAACGGATCGGCGCCGGGTTTCTCCTGCAGGCCGTCCCGGGGGTTGGTCTTGCGCAGGTGGGAGAAGAGCGGGGTGACGAAGCCCTCCGGATCGTTCTTGAAGCCGAAGTCGTTGTCCGCACCGGCCTCCGCGTTGCCCGGCCGGTCCGCGTTCGGGCACTTGGCCACGGGAGTGCCCGAGCGCCAGCGGCCGACCACCCGGGCGGCCAGCCACTCGGGGGTGGCCTCCTGCGGCACCACCTTGGCCTTCTTCAGGACCTTGAGCTGGGCGGAGATCTGGGCCCACCAACCGGGTACGTCCTGGGCCAGCCGACGCACCACGTGGAAGCTGCCGTTCACCGTCCAGTCCGGCATCTCGTCGTAGGTGATACCGCCGATCCTCGGATGCCCGATCACGAACTCGCCCGCCGGGATCAGCCGGGTGCCGGGCTTGCCCTTCTCGTACTCGGGCCGCTCCGGGTCCGGCTCGTCGAAGCCGATCACGGCCGGCTCGCTCACGCCGTCCTTGAAGCCGAAGTGCTCCTTGCCGCGGCGGGAGCCGGTCAGGGTCGCGCCGTTCTGCTGGAACACGATCACGATCTTGGCCTGGGCGGTTGCCTCGCGTTGCGCGGTGACGGCAGCCTGCAGGTCCTGGACGGTGTCCGAGGCGACGGTCAGTACCGCGTGCACGGTCTGGCCCTTGCCGTTGCCGAACAGCCAGTTCTCCGGCGAGCTGTCGCCGACGTCACCCAGCGCACGCTTGTTCGAGCCGTCCTTGAATGCCTCCAGCGTGCCGCCCGATCGCGTGCTGGGCAGCGGGTCCTTGCCGATCAGTTGCCGGATGCCCTCGTGGGTGAAGCTGACGTTCATCCAGGTCGCTCTCAGCTTCTGCGGATCGTCGCCGCCCGAGGCCTGCCTGGCCCTGCGGAACGCCGCGTTGAAGGTGGCGACCTGTTTGGTGGTGGAGATCTGCGGTTCGAGCTGCCGTACCCACGTCCTCGCCCTTGCCGCGTCCTCGAACTTGAGGAAGAGCAGGGCCATCTGGTCCTTCTTGAAACCCGCGAGGACATCGCCCTGGATGTCCTCGCTCTCCCGCAGCTTCAGCTCAGTCGGCATCTCGTCTCCCGATGACACAGTGTCACATTAAGTAGTCATATAACTACAGCATGTGCTCGCAAGTCGACGGGCTGCGCTCCGGGCTGACCTGACTGGGCGAACCAGCCGGACCGGCTCACCCGGCTGCCCGCTCGGAAACGACAGCCAGTCGTGGCGAATCAACACTGGGTGACGTTGTGTCGGCCCATCGGCCGGCCCATGTCATCGATCCCAGTTTCGCTAGGAGTTCCATGTCCCGCGGTAACCCCTCGACCGTCCCCCGGTGGCTGCTCGCGGCCGCACTGGCGGTCTGCACCACCTCCGCACTGACCGTCGGAGTGACCGGGCCGGCCATCGCCCATGGCACCGACCATGACCACGACCGGACCGCCGACACCTCCGCCAGGGCGCCGGTGAAGACCGATCCGGACGAGGCCGCGGCCCTCGGCGAGGAGCACGCCGAGGAGCACGCCCACACCAGGAGGATGCTGGCGGCGCTCGGCGACTACCCGCAGACCACCCGCACCGCACGCCTCAAGGCGCTGGGTGAGTCCCAGGCCGCCGCCAACACGGGCTTCGAACCGAGTGAGTCCGGGCGGTTCCGGGAGTACTTCCCGTCCCCCGACTTCGCCGCGCACATCGCCCAGCTGCCCACCGGCAAGGTGCTGCTGTTCTCGTTCGAGCGGGTCGAGAAGAACCCGCAGAAGGAACCCGCGCCGACCGACACCATCGGCAAGGAGAACGCGGGGCGGGCCTACCTCTGGGACCCGGCCAAGGGCACCGGCCCGAACGCCTTCACCAAGGTCACCCCGCCGACGGTCAACATGCCGGACGGGCTCAACCAGCCACGCCCCGCGCCGTTCTTCTGCGCCGGGCACTCCTTCCTGCCCAACGGCATGCTCGGTGTCTTCGGCGGCAACCTGGGCGGCAACGGCGGCACCGGGGCCAAACTCTCGCTGGTCTTCGACCCCTGGCAGGAGGTCTGGTACCAGAACCAGGACATGGCGGTCGGCCGCTGGTACCCGAGCGTGGTGACCGGGATGGACGGCCGACAGCTCATCATGTCCGGCCAGTCCGAGCTGGGCTGGGGCACGCCGACCTCGATCGTCGAGCGCTTCCCCGCGCTCGACAAGTCGGTGCCGGTGGCCAGGACCGACAAGCCGGAAGGCTGGTCCGTCGGCAGGTTCCGGGCGGACGCACCGTTCAAGCGCGACTACCCGCACCTGTTCTCGTTGCGCGACGGCAAGATCTACGGGCTCGGCCGCAACCCCGACCAGCAGTGGACGTTCGACATCAACACCGAGACCAGAAGTGACCTTCCGGCCCGCCCGGACGTCCCGCACGCGCCGGGCGCCATGGTCCCCCCGAACGGCATCGGACGTAACTACGGTTCGGCCGTCCCGCTCCCGGCCGGCTTCCGCGGCCCGGACTCGGTGCTGGTGCTCGGCGGCGACCGGGACGACCCGAACACCTACCAGCTGGTCGGCGGCCAGTGGAGCAAGGAGAAGCCGCGCGCCTTCGGCCGCACCCAGGACAACACCCTGCTGCTCCCGGACGCCACCCTGCTCACCGTGAACGGCGCCTTCGACATCCGCGACTACGGCAACGGGCCGTACAACCCGAACGCCGACCTGAAGTACCGCCAGACCGAACTCCGGGACGCGAACGGCAACTGGAAGCTCGGCCCCGCCCAGCGGCTGCCGCGCGGCTACCACTCCAACGCGGTGGTGCTCCCCGACGGCCGGGTGATGGTGACCGGTGACGAACTGCAGCAGCTCGCCAACGACCCGAACATCGACGACGACATGAACGGCAGCATCGAGATCTACGAGCCGGCCTACCTGCACCAGAGCGGCCGCCCCAACCTCGGCATGGTCTTCAACCCTTCGGTCGGCTACAACGAGCGGATCACCGTCAGCAGCAGCACCGCCGCCGACGTGACCCGTGCGGTGCTGCTCGCCCCGACCACCGCGACCCACTCGGTCAACACCAGCCAGCGCCACCTGGACCTGCGGATCAAGAGCCGCTCCGGCAACTTCATCGAGCTCCAGGCACCGCCCTCGGCCGCCGCCGCCCCACCCGGCTACTACATGGTCTTCCTGCTGAACGAGGAGGGAGCCCCGAGCAACGCGGGCTGGGTCCAGCTCAAGCCCACCTCGGGCGGCCAGACCCCCTGACGCCACACCGGCGCATCGTTGCGGCCCGCCGTCCCGGACCGCGGGCCGCAGCGACATGCCCTCCGCCGGGCGCGGCTCCAACTACGCTTCCCACCATGCCTCCGGCCAGGAAACGCCCCCGTACCTACGACCCCGCCAAGACCCGCACCGCCGTCCTGGCCCAGTTCGGGAACGTACGGGAAGCCGTGGGCACCCTCACCGCCGAGCAGCTCGCGCTGCCGACCCGGCTCGGGGAGTGGACCGTACGGGACCTGGCCGCGCACCTCACCATGGCCGTCGAGAGCGTCAGCCGGGCCCTGGAACGGCCCGAGCCCCCGAAGGCCGAGCTGAACCCCCTGGACTACGCCTCCGCCACCGCCGCGTACGCCGGTGCCATCGCCGAGGGCAGCCGCGGCCTGGCCGAGGCCCACCCCGACGTCGTCGCCCTCTACGCGGGGGTGGAGCAGCGGATCACCGAGGGGCTCGCGGCCGCCCCGCGCGACCGGGTCGTCGACACCCGCGCCGGCGGCATGGCGCTCGACGGCTACCTCCTCACCCGCACCATCGAACTCGTCGTCCACACCGACGACCTGAACGCCGCCGTCCCCGGCCTCGACATCCCGTACGACCGGCACGCCCTCGCCACCTGTGTACGGCTGCTCGCCGACACGCTCGCCGCGCGGGTGCCCGGCGGGTCGACGGAGGTGCGGATCCCGCCGTACGCCGTCGTGCAGTGCGTGGAGGGGCCCAGGCACACCCGGGGCACCCCGCCCAACGTCGTCGAGACCGACCCGCTGACCTGGATCCGTCTCGCCACCGGCCGCCTGGAGTGGGCCGCCGCCCTGGACGCGGCGAAGGTCAGCGCGAGCGGCGAACGGGCCGATCTGGGCGCCCTGCTGCCCCTGATGAGCTGATCCGGACCCGGAAATCCCGGTGGAACCACCCACTCACCTCACCCGTCCCACCGCCATGGACAAGCGACTCACCCTCACCGCCCTGGCCCTGCTTCCGCTTCCGCTGCTCGCGGCCTGTGGTTCCGAGTCGGCCGGCGACTCCGGCAGCGGCAACGTCGGCTCGAACACCACGAAGGCCTCGGTCACCGGCGTCCGCTGGAAGGTCGACAGCCTCACCGTGGGCGGGAAGACCGAGCAGGCCCCCGACAGCGCCTATCTGAAGATCGCCGACGACGGCGAGGTCAACGGCAACTACGGCTGCAACACCTTCGGCTCGACCGCCGCGTTCAAGGAGGACGGCATCGACTTCGAGGCTGCCCGGTCCACCGAGATGGCCTGCGACGACGTCCTGATGAAGTTCGAGAAGAGCTTCGCCCGCGCCCTCGACACCGAGACGTTCACGGCCGGGGCGACCGACGACGGCAAGCTCACCCTCACCACCGCCGACGGCGACACCGTCGAGCTGACCGAGGAGAAGCTCACCCCGCTGTACGGCACGAAGTGGCGGATCGATTCCCTCTTGGCCCACCGCGTATCCAACTCGCTTCCCGAGGCCGCTCGGGGCAAGGCCTGGTTCACCCTCGACAAGAAGACGGGCACGCTGCGCGGAAGCGGCGGCTGCAACGACATCTCCGCGAAGGCCACCGTGAGTGAGAACAGGATCACCCTCGGCCAACCGCGGACCACCCGCAAGATGTGCTCCGACTCACTCATGGACGCCGAGCGGAGCTTTCTGAAGATTTTCAATGGCACGGTGGAGTACCGAATCGATCACTTCACCATCACGCTGACCAGCGAAAACTACGAGGGTATCGGTGCCGTCGCCGACAAGTGACGGGTGCGGGGCAGCAGTCGGGAACCGGGGCGGGCGAGATCAGCGGATTCGGACCGGTGCGCGATCTCGCCTACACTCGGTGGCGTGCCACGTGGTGACGGACGACTCAACCACGACCTTCTCCCCGGTGAGAAAGGCCCCCAGGACGCGTGTGGCGTCTTCGGTGTCTGGGCCCCGGGTGAAGAGGTCGCGAAGCTCACTTACTTCGGGCTCTACGCCCTCCAGCATCGGGGCCAGGAATCCGCGGGTATCGCGGTCAGCAACGGCTCCCAGATCCTCGTCTTCAAGGACATGGGCCTCGTTTCCCAGGTCTTCGACGAGACCTCGCTCGGTTCGCTCCAGGGTCACATCGCGGTCGGTCACGCCCGCTACTCGACCACCGGTGCCTCCGTGTGGGAGAACGCCCAGCCGACCTTCCGTGCCACCGCGCACGGCTCCATCGCGCTCGGCCACAACGGCAACCTGGTCAATACCGCCCAGCTCGCCGAGATGGTCGCCGACCTGCCCAAGCAGGAGGGCCGTACGCCGCGTGTGGCGGCCACCAACGACACCGACCTGCTCACCGCGCTCCTGGCGGCCCAGGTCGACGAGGACGGCAAACCGCTGACCATCGAGGAGGCCGCCCACACGGTCCTCCCGCAGGTGCGCGGTGCCTTCTCCCTCGTCTTCATGAACGAACACACCCTGTACGCCGCGCGTGACCCGCAGGGCGTCCGCCCGCTGGTCCTCGGCCGCCTGGAGCGCGGCTGGGTGGTGGCCTCCGAGTCCGCCGCCCTCGACATCTGCGGCGCCTCCTACGTCCGCGAGATCGAGCCGGGCGAGTTCATCGCCATCGACGAGAACGGTCTGCGCAGCTCCCGATTCGCGGACGCGAAGCCCAAGGGCTGCGTCTTCGAGTACGTCTACCTGGCCCGCCCGGACACCGACATCGCCGGCCGGAACGTGTACCTCTCCCGCGTGGAGATGGGCCGCAAGCTCGCCAAGGAAGCCCCCGTCGACGCCGATCTGGTCATAGCGACCCCGGAGTCCGGCACCCCGGCTGCCATCGGCTACGCGGAGGCCTCGGGCATCCCGTTCGGTGCGGGTCTGGTGAAGAACGCGTACGTCGGACGTACGTTCATCCAGCCCTCCCAGACGATCCGCCAGCTCGGCATCCGTCTGAAGCTGAATCCGCTGAAGGAAGTCATCAAGGGCAAGCGCCTGGTGGTCGTCGACGACTCGATCGTCCGCGGCAACACCCAGCGCGCGCTGGTCCGGATGCTCCGCGAGGCGGGCGCGGCAGAGGTCCACATCCGGATCTCCTCGCCGCCCGTGAAGTGGCCCTGCTTCTTCGGCATCGACTTCGCCACCCGCGCCGAACTCATCGCCAACGGCATGACGATCGACGAGATCGGCACCTCCCTGGGCGCCGACTCCCTGGCATACATCTCCCTCGACGGCATGATCGAGGCGACCACCATCGCCAAGCCGAACCTCTGCCGTGCCTGCTTCGACGGCGAGTACCCGATGGAGCTGCCGGACCCCGAGCTGCTCGGTAAGCAGCTCCTGGAGACCGAGCTGGCGGCAGGCCCCGCCGCCACAGCCGCGGCCGACGCGATCCGTCGCCCGTAAGCCTGCCCGTAGACAGCCGGTAACACCTGCTTACCTGCCGCAGTACGACACGAAAGTTCTCACCGTCATGTCTGAGACAACTGGTGCCAGCTACGCAGCCGCGGGCGTCGACATCGAGGCGGGCGACCGCGCCGTAGAACTCATGAAGGAGTGGGTGAAGAAGACGCAGCGCCCCGAGGTCCTCGGTGGCCTCGGCGGCTTCGCCGGCCTCTTCGACGCCTCCGCCCTCAAGCGCTACGAACGCCCGCTGCTCGCCTCCGCCACGGACGGCGTCGGCACGAAGGTCGACATCGCCCGGCAGCTCGGCGTGTACGACACCATCGGCCACGACCTGGTCGCGATGGTGATGGACGACATCGTGGTCTGCGGCGCCGAACCGCTGTTCATGACCGACTACATCTGCGTCGGCAAGGTCCACCCCGAGCGGGTCGCCGCCATCGTCAAGGGCATCGCCGAGGGCTGTGTCCTGGCCGGCTGCGCCCTCGTCGGCGGCGAGACCGCCGAGCACCCGGGCCTCCTCGGCCCGGACGACTTCGACGTCGCCGGAGCCGGCACGGGCGTCGTCGAGGCGGAGCACCTGCTCGGCCCGGATCGTATCCGTACGGGTGACGCGGTCATCGCCATGGCGGCCTCCGGCCTTCACTCGAACGGGTACTCGCTGGTCCGCCACGTCCTCCTGAACCAGGCCGGTCTCTCCCTGGACGCCGAGATCGCCGAACTCGGCCGCACCCTCGGCGCGGAGCTCCTGGAGCCCACCAAGATCTACTCGCTGGACTGTCTGGCCCTCACCCGCACCACCGAGGTCCACGCCTTCAGCCATGTCACGGGCGGCGGTCTCGCGGCCAACCTGGCCCGCGTGATCCCCGACACCCTGCACGCCACGGTGGACCGCTCCACCTGGACCCCGGCCCCGATCTTCGACCTGGTCGGCAGGACGGGCCAGGTCGAGCGTCTGGAGCTGGAGAAGACCCTGAACATGGGCGTGGGCATGATCGCCATCGTCCCCCAGGAGTCCGCGGACGTAGCCCTGACGACCCTGGCCGACCGCGGCGTCGATGCCTGGGTGGCGGGCGAGATCACGGATCGTGCCGACCACACGACAGGCGCGGAACTGGTGGGCGACTACGCGCGCGACTAGAACACCGGAACGCCCCTTGGACGGCGAGGCCGCCCAGGGGGCACGGGGAACTGCGCGACCAGCCACGACGCACCCGCACGCGCCCCCATACAGCGGGCCTCAGCCCACTGGGTGCCCGTAATCGGAGCGAGGCAGCACGAAGCCCGGTCCGGCGGTGGAAACCCACCAGGACCGGGCAAGCGCAGCGGTACGGAGTCAAGCCCCGCGACGATGCGACGCAGGACCGGACTCCTCGCCCTCGTCCTCATCGTCGTCGTTGTAGAGATCCGCGTACTGGGAGTACGGGTCGTCGTCGTCTTCGTCATCCTCGAACGGCTCGCCATTCGGCGGCTGGCTCGAAGTCGAAGCGCCCAGCTCATTGGCCAGACGCGAAAGATCAGTACCGCCGCTGCTGTACTTCAGCTGGCGGGCGACCTTCGTCTGCTTGGCCTTTGCCCGGCCGCGCCCCATGGCTCGACCCCCTCGGATACGGGGCTCGGTGGCCCCAGAGTCTTGACACGCGTTCATGATCTAGAACGGACTCTCCGTGGAGAGACCGGTTCGTAGGGCTTCCACGGTACCTGAGCCCACGCCCATACGGTACGTCGCCCGCAGGACGTGCCCGTGCCCAGAACCTGCGAGGAGCCCTTTCCCCGCTGGTCAACGGTGATTTTAACCGTTTCTGGGCGAGCGACCCGCCGACGGAAGTGAGAGTTCTCTCTAAAGCCGCCGACGGGTACCGGCCGACGCCGTACGCACACCACGTGAAGGCCGTACGGCGCCTCCGCCGAGACTCAGCGACCGCGTGCCGCAACCGCCTCGTGCATCCGCTGCTCGGCGATCCGGTCGGCCGCGGCGGCCGGCGGAATGCCATCCGTCTTCGCACGTGCGAAGATCGCCAGCGTGGTGTCGTAGATCTTCGCGGCCTTCGCCCTGCACCGCTCGAAGTCGAATCCGTGGAGCTCGTCGGCGACCTGGATCACCCCGCCGGCGTTCACCACGTAGTCCGGCGCGTAGAGGATCCCGCGGTCGGCGAGGTCCTTCTCCACACCGGGGTGCGCGAGCTGGTTGTTGGCCGCGCCGCACACCACCCCGGCGGTGAGCACGGGCACGGAGTGGTCGTCCAGAGCCCCGCCGAGTGCGCAGGGCGCGTAGATGTCGAGCCCCTCGGTCCGGATGAGCGCGTCCGTGTGCGGGACGGCGCTGACGCCTTCCGGGTGCCGGTCGAGGATCCGCCGTACGGCGTCGTCGCGCACATCCGTGATCACGATCTCGGCGCCCTCCGCGAGCAGATGCGTCACGAGGTGGTGGCCGACCTTGCCGACGCCCGCGATGCCGACTCTGCGGCCCCGCAGCGACGGATCGCCCCACACGTGCTCGGCGGAGGCCCGCATGCCCTGGTAGACGCCGAAGGCGGTCAGGACGGACGAGTCGCCCGCGCCGCCGTTCTCCGGGGAGCGGCCCGTCGTCCAGCGGCACTCGCGCGCCACGACGTCCATGTCGGCGACGTACGTGCCGACGTCGCACGCGGTGACGTACCGGCCGCCCAGCGAGGCCACGAACCGTCCGTAGGCGAGCAGCAGCTCCGCGCTCTTGATCCGGTCGGGATCGCCGATGATCACGGCCTTGCCGCCGCCGTGGTCGAGACCGGCCATGGCGTTCTTGTACGACATCCCGCGCGCGAGGTTCAGCGCGTCGGAGACGGCCTCCGCCTCGGTCGCGTACGGGTAGAAGCGCGTGCCGCCGAGAGCGGGGCCCAGCGCGGTGGAATGGATGGCGATGACGGCCTTGAGGCCGCTGGCCCGGTCCTGGCAGAGCACGACTTGCTCGTGACCGCCCTGGTCCGACTGGAACAGGGTGTGCAGGACGCCGTCAGATACATCGGTCACTGTGGTGACTCCTGGGTAAGAAGCGGCGGTTGCTGACAGGCTCCCGTATGGGTGGCGGGGGCTGTGAGCATGAGATTAGAGCCTGCGTCCGCCCGACAGCGGCGCAGCCTCAGGATCACCCCACTCCCGGAGTACGGACGTGGTGCGATCCGCACAGTTTTCCGGCCCGCCCGTGTGCGGGTTCGGCAGGTTTCCCCGGTGGCAGCCGGGGGAGGGAGCAGGCGTGCCCAAGGTGTCCTCGGTGATCGTCCCGTACGCGTCCTACCTCCGCGTGTACGAGCCGTTGGCGGCCTTCGCCGAGCCGGAGCGCGGCCACTGGACCCGCTACGCCAGGCGCACCGACCGCCCCTCGTACCAGGACGAGCTGCGCCGCTCGCTGGCCGACCTGCTGCCGACCCCGCCCGTCCCGGTGCCGGTGCACGAGAGCGGCGACGCCTTCGTGCTGGACGTCGACGGGGTGGTCTGCGTCTGCCCCTGGCGGACCCGGCTGCGCGGCTGGCAGGCGCTCGGCGACCTGGCAGAGGAACTGCCGGCCCCGGTCCTGGACGCGGTGCTGCCGCCCCTGGTGCGGCACCAGGCGAGCCAGGACTACGAGCGGTGGATGGCCGGCAACCCCGACGCCCGCCCGTGGATCCGTACGGCGACCTGGCAGGTGCCGCTGAACTGGTTCGTCCTCGTCTCGGACGATGAGCGCACCTATGAGAAGGGTTCGGGCGAGAGCTCGCCGGTGCTTCGCTATCGCACTCCCATGGTGCAGGCCCGGCGGCGCGTGGCGCGCGGGCTGCGGACCCTGCGCGACACCATCGACGAGGGACCGCTCATCGACGGCCTGATCGACGTGGGCCGCTGGCTGGAGGAGTTCCACCCGCGCTCGCTCGTCGAGCTGGACTACGGCGGCCTCGTCGACGTCCTGCCCGCCGCCGAGCTGGACGGCGACCACTCCGCCGCCGACGCCGCCGAGGGCATCGAGGCCCTCCGTGACGGGGACGGTCTCGCCGCCGGGGAGGCGTACGGGCGGCTGGTCGAGCGCTGGCGGGCGGTGCGGGACCGGCGCTCGGCGAACTGAACCGGGCCGAACCGGTTGAACCGACTCAACCTCTCAGCCGTATCTGTGACTTGTGGGGCCAGTGGGAAAAGGCTTTCCATGTGGGCCGAACCATGGTGAACTGTCCACCCTTGACCCAAGCTTGACGCAACGCAGTTCCATGCGGGGCGTCACGGGGGGACGTAGGTCCCGATCCGGGCTTTTGCGTCAAGAAGCCGCCAAGCGTGACGGATTGCACTTACGCGGGCCTTGCCTCTTACGCACCTCCTCGTGTCAAAATAGGACAAGGAGCCCGGGGGAGGCTCCTTCTGCCCGCGTATGGGTGGAATCTCAGCATTGCACGCTAATGGGGGGTCCTGTGACTCCTGCACGCCGCTGTGACTGATCGTCACAGCGGCGTGACTGTCCGCTATGGCATGGTCCATCGGCATCCGTCGCTGATGAACACCTGGGAGGGCAATTCCATCGGTTTGGCCGACGTGGCTGGACGGATGGTGTAGTTGTAGTGCCGAGGACAAGCCGTTCGTCCTATAACCGACTCGACTCGCGTCCGCCATTTCGGGCAACGCGGGTCAAGGTGCAGAATTTAGAGGAAAGAACCGAGAAGGTTCGGTTCTCCCGAGGAGGCCGCTCATGACCGCTCGCACCCCTGATGCCGAGCCGCTGCTGACCCCGGCTGAGGTCGCCACCATGTTCCGTGTCGACCCCAAGACGGTCACGCGGTGGGCGAAGGCCGGCAAGCTCACGTCCATCCGTACGCTCGGCGGACACCGCCGTTACCGCGAGGCTGAGGTCCGCGCACTGCTCGCGGGCATTCCGCAGCAGCGCAGCGAGGCCTGAACCCTCGTATGACAAGGCATTTCGGCTGGTCCCCCAATCGGCCGGGAGCCTGAAAGCACCGCTCAAGCAGCTCCGAACGACGCGGGTTCTGCCCCAACAGATCCCACGCCCGAGCCACACAGAACTTTCCGGGAGGCCCCAGGCCCCCTGGACATCGTCAGGCAAGCAACAAGGGTGCGTCGTAGATCGCGCTGGACTCCGCCGGGTCCAGCGCGATCTTTTTTTGTGCTCCGGACCGGGGGTTCCGGGTCCGGATGCGAAGGGTTGTGCGCGGGCTTGTCGGACTCTGGGGAGGGCTGTCGGATCTCCTGTGCAGGACCTCAGGGACTGGTGCAATTGCACATATTAAATTGACCAGTTGTATAGGGCCTGTAAGAGGCGACGTTCTGAAAACTCATACCGTGACACCCGTCACATGCCGGGGTGCTTGTCGCCTCGGCGGCATCTGCGGTAATGAGGCCGGGAGTTGGGCGGGGCGAGCCCCTAGCCGAGTGTGTTCCCTGCGGGGCGCGTCTCACGCCTTGGAGGGAGTCTCGTCCTCCGCGGGCCCCTCCACGTCGTCCTCGCCGCCCGCCCCGTGCTCCGTCACCAGCCGCAGCAGGCGGTGGCAGATCGGGCAGTGGCGGGTGAGGTGGCGGTACGAGGAGGCGGCCGACAGGTGGGCGCGGAGCAAGGCGCGGGTCTCGTGCCGAGCGGACACCGCCATACGCCACCTCCGGGGTCTCTGGGCCCTGAATCTGAGGTACCGGCGGAATGTGACGCCGTCAACCCCCACCGTGCGGATGGGGCCGCCGCAGGCGGCCCCTCAGGGGCGCGGGGAGCTGCGCGACCAGCCACACCCGCCCCGTGTGCGCCAACAGCCCCCAGCCCCCGAGCTCTTGGGCGTGGGTGGGGTCGAAGGGCCGGCAGCCCCTGGGGGCGGCGGGGGTGAGATGAGCCGCCGCATACGACAAGAGGCCCGCATCCTCACCGGATACGGGCCTCTCGCCATCGTGCGGTCCTGACGGGATTTGAACCCGCGGCCTCCACCTTGACAGGGTGGCGAGCACTCCAAACTGCTCCACAGGACCAGGTTTCGCAGTCCGCGCCTTGTTGCCGCGCTGGCCTGCGAGAAGAGACTGTACAGGAGCGGGACCCCACGGTCGAACTCACCCGGAGTGCGCGGCCCGTTACGGAACGGCGGCGTCGATCGCCTTCACGATCCGTTTGTCGGAGACGGGGTAGGCCGTACCGAGGGCGTGCGCGAAGTAGCTGACGCGCAGCTCCTCGATCATCCAGCGGATCTCCAGGACGGACGAGGGGACGGGCCGGCCCTGGGGCAGCTGCTCCAGCAGCCAGGCGTACTCGTCACGCATCTCGTGGACCTTCTCCATGCGGGCCGTGTCCCGCTGGACGCCGGTCGGCATCTGCTGCAGCCGGCGGTCCGCCGCCACCAGATAGCGCATCAGGTCCGGCAGCCGGCGCAGCCCCGCCTCCGTGACGAACCCGGGCTTCACGAGGGAGTCCAGCTGTCCCCGTACGTCCGCGAGGTTGGCGAGGAGGGCCGGGCTGCGGGTGGACTTCAGGCGGCGTTCACAGGCCTGCCAGGCGGCCAGCACCTGCTGCACCTGGCCGACCGTACGGACCGTCGTGTCGACGATCTCGGCGCGCACCTTGTCGTACAGCTTGCGGTACGACGACTCGTCCCACGCCGGTCCGCCGAATTCGGCGATCAGCCTGTCGGCCGCCGCCATCGCGCAGTCGTCGAACAGCGCCTGGATCGAACCGTGCGGATTCGCGGACAGCGCCAGCTTCTGCGCGTTCGTCAGCTTTTCGGAAGCGAACTTCGCGGGGTTGACCGGGATGTTGCGGAGGATGAGCCTCCGGGTGCCCTTCCACATCGCCTCGGTCTGCTCCGCCTCGGTGTCGAAGAGGCGTACGGAGACGGTGTTCGCCGTCGGTCCGTCGTCCACGAGCGCCGGATACGCCTTCACCGGCTGCCCGGCCCGGCGGGTCTCGAAGACGCGGGTGAGCGAGCCGATCGTCCAGTCGTCAAGGCCCTTGCGCTCCAGGGACTCGCCGCCCTCGCGCTCGGCGGTGGCCGCGGCCGCCTGCGAGAGGGCCTGACGCGCCTTCGGCTTCAACCGCAGCCGCAGCGACTCCAGGTCCTTGTCCTCGGCCAGCTTCCGGCGCCGCTCGTCGACGATCCGGAAGGTGATCTTCAGGTGGTCGGGGACCCGGGACCAGTCGAAGTCCTCGGGCGTCACCGGAACGCCCACCATGCGCTTCAGCTCGCGGGCCATCGTCACCGGCAGCGGCTCCTGCAGGGGGACCGCCCGGTCCAGGAAGCGCTGCGCGAAGTTCGGCGCCGGCACGTAGTTCCTGCGGATCGGCTTCGGGAGGGAACGGATCAGCTCCGTCACGACCTCCTCCCGCAGACCCGGGATCTGCCAGTCGAAGCCCTCGTCCGTGACCTGGTTGAGGACATGGAGAGGGACGTGGACCGTCACGCCGTCCGCGTCGGCGCCCGGCTCGAACTGGTACGTGACACGGAACTTGAGCTGCCCCTGGCGCCAGGAGTCCGGGTAGTCGGCCTTCGTGACCGCCTCCGCCGACTCCCGGATGAGCATCTCCCGCTCGAAGTCCAGGAAGTCGGGCTGCTCATGGCGCTTGTGCTTCCACCAGGAGTCGAAGTGGGCGCCGGAGACGACATGCTCGGGGACCCGCGTGTCGTAGAAGTCGAAGAGGGTGTCGTCGTCGACCACGATGTCCCGGCGCCGCGCCCGGTGCTCCAGCTCCTCGACCTCGCTGAGGAGCCTGCGGTTGTCGGCGAAGAACTTGTGGTGCGTACGCCAGTCGCCCTCGACGAGCGCGTTGCGGATGAACAGCTCGCGGCTGGCCTCCGCGTCGATCCGGCCGTAGTTGATCTTCCGCTGGGCGACGATCGGTACGCCGTACAGCGTGACCTTCTCGTACGCCATCACGGCCGCCTGGTCCTTCTCCCAGTGCGGCTCGCTGTACGTCCGCTTCAGGAGGTGCTCGGCGAGCGGCTCGACCCACTCCGGCTCGATCCGGGCGTTGACGCGGGCCCAGAGGCGGCTCGTCTCCACCAGTTCCGCCGACATCACGAAGCGCGGGGGCTTCTTGAAGAGGGCCGAGCCCGGGAAGATCGCGAACTTGGCGCTGCGGGCGCCCAGGTACTCGTTCTTCCCCGTGCTTCTCCCGGTCTCCCCTCCGGCCTCCTTCACGTCCTTCATGCCGATGTGGGAGAGCAGTCCGGCGAGGAGGGAGAGATGGATGTGCTGCTCGGGGGCGTCGTCCTCGCTCGGATGGATGTCCATCTGCTTGGCGACCGTGCGCAGCTGGCTGTAGATGTCCTGCCATTCGCGGATCCGCAGGAAGTTCAGGTACTCCTGCTTGCACATCCGGCGGAAGGACGACGAGCCGCGTTCCTTCTGCTGCTCGCGGACGTACCGCCACAGGTTGAGGTAGGCGAGGAAGTCGCTCGTCTCGTCCTTGAAGCGGGCGTGCTGCTGGTCCGCCTGGGCCTGCTTGTCGGCGGGGCGCTCGCGCGGGTCCTGGATGGAGAGCGCGGCGGCGATCACCATGACCTCGCGGGCACAGCCGTTCTTGTCGGCCTCGACGACCATGCGGGCCAGCCGCGGGTCGACGGGCAGCTGGGAGAGCTTGCGGCCCATCGGGGTCAGCCGCTTGCGCACGTCCTTCTGCGCAGGGTCGAGCGCGCCGAGCTCCTGGAGGAGCTGGACGCCGTCGCGGATGTTGCGGTGGTCCGGCGGGTCGATGAAGGGGAACTTCTCGATGTCACCGAGGCCGGCCGCGGTCATCTGGAGGATGACGGAGGCGAGGTTCGTACGGAGGATCTCGGCGTCCGTGAACTCGGGACGCGCCTCGAAGTCGTCCTCGCTGTACAGGCGGATGCAGACACCGTCGGACGTACGGCCGCAGCGGCCCTTGCGCTGGTTGGCGCTGGCCTGGGAGATCGCCTCGATCGGGAGCCGCTGGACCTTGGTGCGGTGGCTGTAGCGGCTGATGCGGGCGAAGCCCGGGTCGATGACGTACTTGATGCCGGGGACCGTGAGGGAGGTCTCGGCGACGTTCGTGGCCAGAACGATCCTGCGCCCCGTGTGCGGCTGGAAGACCCGGTGCTGCTCGGCGTGCGAGAGCCGGGCGTAGAGAGGGAGTACCTCCGTGAAGCGGTACTGCTTCTTGATCAGGGCGTCGGCGGTGTCGCGGATCTCCCGTTCTCCGGAGAGGAAGACGAGGATGTCGCCCTTGCCCTCCCCCTGAAGCTCCTCGACCGCGTCGCAGATCGCGGTGATCTGGTCGCGGTCGGCGTCGTCGCCTTCCTCCTCCAGGAGGGGGCGGTAGCGCACCTCCACCGGATACGTACGGCCGCTGACCTCGACGATCGGGGCGTCGCCGAAGTGCCGGGAGAAGCGCTCGGGATCGATGGTCGCGGAGGTGATGACGACCTTGAGGTCGGGGCGTTTGGGCAGCAGCTGGGCCAGGTAGCCCAGCAGGAAGTCGATGTTGAGGGACCGCTCGTGGGCCTCGTCGATGATGATCGTGTCGTAGGCGCGCAGCTCGCCGTCCGTCTGGATCTCGGCGAGCAGGATGCCGTCCGTCATCAGCTTGACGAAGGTCGCGTCCGGGTTCACCTGGTCGGTGAAGCGGACCTTCCAGCCCACGGCCTCACCGAGAGGGGTCCGCAGCTCCTCCGCCACGCGCTCGGCGACCGTACGGGCGGCGATACGACGGGGCTGCGTGTGCCCGATCATGCCGCGGACGCCGCGCCCCAGCTCCATACAGATCTTGGGGATCTGGGTCGTCTTCCCGGAGCCGGTCTCACCCGCGACGATGACGACCTGGTGATCGCGGATGGCGGCCGCGATGTCGTCCTTCCGCTGGCTGACGGGCAGCTGCTCGGGGTACGAGACGGCCGGCACGCGCGCGGCGCGCTCGGCCATGCGGGACTCGCCCTTGGCGACCTCCGCCTCGATCTCGGCGAGGACGGCGGCCCGGGCCTCGGGCTTACGGATCTTGCGCGCGCCTTCGAGCCTGCGTCCGAGCCGGTGCGCGTCGCGCAGGGACAGCTCGGCCAGGCGGGGGGCGAGGGCGCCGAAGGCGGGGGCAGGTGGCGTAGACATACGGAACCCAGGATCTCACCTCGACGAAACGAGGGGCGAACGCTTTTGCGTCCGCCCCTCGCCCGATGCCTGTGATGCGCGTTACCGCACGTCGACGTAGTCCTCTTTGCCGCTGCCGACGAAGTGCTTGCTGTCGGGCTTCGCGAAGACGGGCACCCAGGTGCCGTCCTGCTGGGCCGTGAAGCCCTTGCTGAAGGAACCGTTCGACTTCGAGGTGACGGTCGTCATCAGGTACCAGGTCTTCTTGCCCTTGGGCCGGAAGAGGATCTGGACCTTCTTGGAGCCGTACGCCTTCCACGTGGACGCGTCGGCCCTGCGCTCCTGGAGCACGCCCTTGACGGTGACCGTGCGGCCCTTGCGGACCGGCTCGGGCGAGGCGTTCGCGTCCTTGATCCGGGTGAGGACCCGGTTCTCGCGCGACGCGCCGCTGGTGGTGCCCTTGACGTCGTACGTCGTGGAACCGGCGTACTTCAGCCGCCAGTAGCCGTCCGTGTAGCCCGGCACCCTGACGTGGAACTGCTCGCCGAAGCCGGTCTTCACGGTCTTCTCGGTGGTCCAACCGGTCTTGCCGTCGGGCGAGTACTGGACGGCGACGCTCACCCGCTCGCCGTGGTCGTCCCCGGTGATCCCGAGCGTGCCGGAGACGCTGAGTTCGGCGTACTCGTCCAGCGAGGCCGTGAACTCCCGGAACTTCGTCGTCGCGGTGACCGCGACCGAGATGTCGGCGGTCGCGGTGCGCTGGATCCAGGCGTTGTGCGGGTACGGAGAGAAGGCCACCTCGTACACGGTCTTCTGGTACGGACTCGCCACGAAGCCGAAGCGCCCGTCGGCGTCCGTGGTCGCCTCGATCGGGTCGGCGGTGCTGCTGTTCTTGTGGTCCATCTCCAGCGGGATGCCGGACAGCGGCTTCCACTCCGCGCCGCTCTGGTACTCGAGCGTGCCGGAGACCGTGATCCTGTCGCCCGCCGTGGGGTGGAAGCTCGCCTTGTCGAGGACGAGGCGGGTCGGTGCCGCCTTGGGCGCGATGTCGACCCAGGGGGTCGAGGCGTAGCCCAGATCGCCCTGGTACGTGGCCCAGGCCCAGCCGCCCTCCGTCAGCTCGCGGGAGACGGAGAAGTGACCCTTCTCGTCCGTGGTGGCGGTCGTCTCGATGCGCTGGCCGATCCTGAGGTCCACGGAGGCGCCCGGCAGGGGCTCGGTCGCGCGGGTGCTCGGATCGCGCACGACCAGGTCACCGCTGACCGTGACCGTCCTGTCGTCGATGGTCGGCGCGGTGGGAGTGACGGCGAAGTCCTGGAGGACCGGCTGCTTGCGGTACCGCAGGGTGCCGGCGTTCTTGCGGACCGTGGTCTCACCCGCGCTGGTCGTGGCCTCGACGTCGATCGTGTAGTCGCCCAGGGTGTCCAGGTGGACGGGGGGCGAGGACCACACGCCCTCCCAATTGCTGACCCAGTAGGCCTGCTTGAAATCGGTGACCGTGGCCACGGGGGCGTCCGACTCGGCGCTGCCGACGGGGCGGAGCGTCGCGGTGATCTCCGTGACGTCCTCGCCGATCGCGCTGCCGTGGTTGAGACGTACGTCGATGGCCGCCCAGTCGCCGGAGCTGCCCGCCTCCTTGACGACCGGAGCGTCGGCGTGTGCCGTGCCGGGTATCGCGAGCACGGAGAGCAGGACGGCGCCGGCCGTCACAAGTCCCCTGGTGATGCCTCTCAAGAACCCCCCTCAGGTTTCCATGAGCGACGAAAACCCCCTCCGGACGTCCGGAGGGGGTTTTCGTGTGATGTGGCTGGGGCCGGGGTCGAACCGGCGACCTATCGCTTTTCAGGCGATCGCTCGTACCAACTGAGCTACCCAGCCGTGATGTTTCACGTGAAACACCAGCGGTCCTGACGGGATTTGAACCCGCGGCCTCCACCTTGACAGGGTGGCGAGCACTCCAAACTGCTCCACAGGACCAAGCTTGTGCGGGACTAGTCTCGCACAGGGTGTTGCGTACCCCCAACGGGATTCGAACCCGTGCTACCGCCTTGAAAGGGCGGCGTCCTAGGCCGCTAGACGATGAGGGCTCTCGGCCCGCCTGCGCGCTTCTCAGCGCGTCGGGGACGTGAGAAGCATATGGGATGGCGGGAGCTATCGCCAAAACGGTTTACGGGACCGCCCGCGCGGCGGTTTACGGGCCACTGGGGGACTCCTCGGTCGAGGTGCTTCCCGAGGGCGACGGGGACTGTTCGACGCCGGGTTCGGCCCCCGGCTGGTTCTCCTTCGGCAGATGGCGGCTGACCTCGGCCGTCGTCAGGCCCAGGCCGCCGAGCTTGATCTCGTCCCAGGCCTGGAGGCGGCGGGTGTCGCGGTCGAGGTACAGGACCGAGGCCTCGATCGGGTCGGGGTGCTTGCCCTCCACGGCGCGCAGACCACTGCCGCCGGTCGAGCCCTCGATGCGCAGGCGGGTGCCCTCGTCGAGGACCTCCATCTCCGGGTGGTGCAGATGCCCGGCGAGGACGAGCGGGACGTCGCCGTCCGTCTCCCGGGCGGCGTCCGGGTTGTGGGCGATCGCGATGTCCACGGGGGTGCCCGCCGCCTTCTGGGCGCGCAGGGCGTCCGCCAGTCGCCGCCCGGCCACCTCCTCCGAGGGCAGGCCCGACTTGTCGGTCGAGCGGTCCGGGGTGAACTGCGGGTCCCCCATCCCCGCGAAGCGCAGCCCGCCCACGGTCACCGCCCTCCCCTCGTCGAGGACGTGCGCGTTGTCGATGCCCTCCAGATAGCGCTGCGTCGCGCGCGAGTCGTGGTTGCCGCGCACCCAGACGTAGGGGGCCCCGAGGTCGGCGATCGGGTCGAGGAAGCCGTTCTCGGCGGCGGAGCCGTGGTCCATGGTGTCGCCGGAGTCGACGATGACGTTGATCTCGTACTGCTCCACCAGCGAGGCGATGATCTTCCAGCTCGCGGGGTTCAGATGGATGTCCGAGACGTGCAGGACACGGATGGTGGTCGGGTCCGGCTGGTACGCGGGGAGTGTGGACGTGACGTCGTACAGCTTGGTCACGTTCGTCACCAGGCGGGCCAACTCCTGCTGGTAGACGTCGAATTCGGTGACGATGCTGCGTGCGTTGCCGACGATCGAGGGGGCGGAGGAGAGCAGACCCGAGAACTTCGGCTCCAGGACGGAGTTCGGGTTCCAGGTCGCGGCGGCCGTTCCGCCGGCGCCGGCCAGGAGCACGAAGGCGAGGCCGCCGGCCGCCAGGGCGCGGCGGGGGC
>NZ_LRTR01000288.1 GCF_001550375.1 Streptomyces europaeiscabiei
GGGCTGGGGGCGCGGGTCCCCGCGCCGCTGCCGGGGTGCCGCTCCGGCCGAGGGCTGTGAAGTGCGGCACGCGCGGGGGCGTCGGGCGGCGCGTGTCTTCTTGTGGGCGGCGGGAGTTGGGCAGGGGGACTCTCCTTTTTGCCCCCTCGGAGGTGGCCGCCGTGCGCGCCTTGAACGTATCCGTCCGTCTGGCCGCCACGGTCATGGCCGTAGCGGCAGCCGCCGGCTGTATGAGCGTGGGGGACGAGGGGCGGAAGCCCGGCCCGTCGCCGTCCGCGGGGCAGCGGGGCGGTGAGAAGCCGGACGGGGGCTCCGCGGTGACGGGCGGCGGCGGTACGGGGTACCAGTCCGGGCAGGGGAAGCGGCGCGGCTCCGCCTCCCCCGGCCCTTCCGCGTCCAGGTCCGCCTCCGCCGCCCCGGCAGCCTCCGGGGCCGCCGAGCCGTCCGGGAAGGCGACGCCGCCGAAGGGGGGCACGGACGAGGGGAACGGGGAGTGGCCGGAGCAGCCCGAGCCGACGAAGGGGGAGCCGACTCCCCCGCCGACGGTGGAGCCCCAGCCCGAGCCCGAACCGTCGAAGCCGGTGGAGCCGCCGTCGCCGGAGCCCTCGGCCGAGCCGTCGTCGTCCGCGCACGAGCAGGGGGCGCAGTTGGTGGAGCGGGAGCCGGCGCCACGGGCCGGGGATGCGGCGTAGGGCGTGGGGAGTTGGAGGTCGGGGGGCCTGGTCGGGAGTGCGTTCGGGGTGTGTTCGGGTCGGGCTGTCCGTTCGGTTGCCCGTGCTCGACGTCGGGATTCCGCACCCGTTTGTCGTCGGCGCTCACCTGTCGCCCGAGGTATCAGCGTCTGACCTGCGGTTATCCGCCCAGTTTGCCTTGGTGGGTGGTGGGTGCGTATGGTGGTAGATCGTTTGATCCCATTGCCCGGCGCCACCACAGAGCGCGCCGTGTGGCGCGTACTCTCCCTTGCCGTGGCGGACCGCATAGAGGCGGTCGTGTGCGAATCACGGAGTTGACGGGCGCGTGCCGACGAGACTCCGGAAGGTTTCGCATACGCATGTCCATTTCCAGTACTGATCACGTCGTCGTGCCCGAGAACGGCGAAGACGTCGCGAACATCGAGAACATCGAGAGCATCGAGAACGTCTCCGTCGAGGCGGCGCCCGAGGTCACCTTCGCGACCCTGGGCCTCCCCGAGGGCGTTGTGCGCAAGCTCGCGCAGAACGGCGTGACCACCCCCTTCCCGATCCAGGCCGCGACCATCCCGGACGCCCTGGCCGGCAAGGACATCCTCGGCCGTGGCCGCACCGGCTCCGGCAAGACCCTCTCCTTCGGTCTGCCGCTGCTGACGCAGCTGTCCGGCAGCCACACGGAGAAGAAGAAGCCCCGCGGCATCATCCTCACGCCGACGCGTGAGCTCGCGATGCAGGTCGCGGACGCCCTTCAGCCGTACGGCGACGTCCTCGGCCTGAAGATGAAGGTCGTCTGCGGCGGTACGTCGATGAGCAACCAGATCTACGCCCTGGAGCGCGGCGTCGACGTCCTCGTCGCCACCCCGGGCCGACTGCGCGACCTCATCAACCGCGGCGCCTGCTCCCTCGCGAACGTCCAGGTCGCCGTGCTCGACGAGGCCGACCAGATGTCCGACCTGGGCTTCCTGCCCGAGGTCACCGAGCTGCTCGACCAGATCCCGGGCGGCGGCCAGCGCATGCTGTTCTCGGCCACGATGGAGAACGAGATCTCCACGCTGGTCAAGCGCTACCTGAGCAACCCGGTCACGCACGAGGTCGACAGCGCCCAGGGCAACGTCACGACCATGTCGCACCACATCCTCATCGTGAAGCCCAAGGACAAGGCGCCGGTCACCGCCGCGATCGCCTCCCGCAAGGGCCGCACGATCATCTTCGTCCGCACCCAGCTGGGCGCCGACCGCATCGCCGAGCAGCTCTGCGACTCCGGTGTGAAGGCCGACGCGCTCCACGGAGGCATGACGCAGGGCGCGCGTACCCGCGTGCTGGAGGACTTCAAGAAGGGCTACGTCAACGCGCTGGTCGCGACCGACGTGGCCGCCCGCGGTATCCACGTCGACGGCATCGACCTGGTCCTGAACGTGGACCCGGCCGGTGACCACAAGGACTACCTGCACCGCTCCGGCCGTACGGCCCGCGCGGGCCGGAGCGGCACGGTCGTGTCCCTCTCCCTGCCGCACCAGCGTCGCCAGATCTTCCGTCTGATGGAGGACGCGGGCGTCGACGCCTCGCGCCACATCATCCAGGGCGGTACGGCCTTCGACACCGAGGTCGCCGAGATCACCGGCGCCCGGTCGATGACCGAGGTCCAGGCCGAGTCGGTCGACAACGCCGCGCAGCAGGCCGAGCGTGAGGTCGCCCAGCTCAGCAAGGAGCTGGAGCGGGCCACGCGCCGCGCCTCCGAGCTGCGCGACGAGGCCACCCGGCTGACCGCGCGTGCCGCGCGGGAGCGGGGCGAGG
>NZ_LRTR01000289.1 GCF_001550375.1 Streptomyces europaeiscabiei
GCCGCCCCGGCAGCATGACTGCCCGCGGCCGGGCGCGGGACGCACGGAGCGGGGAGTGAGCGGGGCCGGGTGGCCGGCTCAGCGGCACGGCTGCGCACAGAGGGACCACCGGGCGGGACGAAGGGCAGTCACACCGACGACCGAGCGGTCACAGCGAGGAACGCGGCACGCACCCGCCGACCGACGCCACCACGCCCGGTCCGCCGCCTCCGCACGGAAGAGGCTGTGCGGGTGAGTCGGGCCGGTCGCATACGGCGGCCCGGAGAAGTCACACCGAACCAACCCCGAGCAGCAGGGCTCCAGGCGACGGGCCGACGCACCGGCAAGGCCCACCGACGCACGGGCGCGGCCCGCCGGCGCGGCCCCGCCCCACCGACCGGCGGCTCCCGAACCGCCCAACAGGTGGCTCGTGAACCGCTAGTACTGATACGGGTTGTACGAGGGATACGGAGCCGCCCCGTATGCCACCGGCTGAGGGTAGGCCGACCCGTAGCCGTAGCCGTAGCCGTAGCCGTAGCCGTAGCCGCCGTGCTCGTGCCCGTAGCCGTAGCCGTAGCCATACCCGTGCTTCGGCCCAGCCTCCCGCCCCGCGTATCCCATCGCGGGCCGAGCCAACTCCCGCCGTCGCCACAGCTCGAACAACAGCTCCCGCTCCCGCAGCGCGAAGCCATCCCCGGCCCGCCCCCGCAGCCCCCGATGGCGCAGGAACGCCAACTGCGTCGCGTACGCCTCGTACTCCGCGACCGACCGGGCCCCCGCCTTCCCGAAGTGGTGCGCCGCATACTCCCGCGCCACGCGCCGAGCCCGCATCGACCCCAGCACATACGGCTCGGCCGGGGTCAGCCACCCCGCGGCCGCATACGCGGGCAACGCCTCCCGCACGGTCCGCAACTCCCGCTGCCGAGCCCAGATCACCAGCCACGTCAGCAACCCGAACGCCGGCACCATGAACGCCGCGTACACCGCGAAGAACCCGTACTCCCCGAACGTCGCCGACCCGTTCCAGACCGCGTGCATCCCCATGGCGAGCAGCAGCCCAGCCACCGGCACGAGCACCCGCCGCCCCCGCTGCCACTCCGCGGAGAACGCCGCGATCCCGAAGCCGATCCCCGTCAGCACGGTGAACAACGGATGCGCGAACGGCGACATGATCACCCGCACGAAGAACGTGGCCGCGGTGACCGACGCCAGCCCACTCCCCCCACTGAGCTGATCCGTCCCGAAAGCGGTGCCCAGATACAGAATGTTCTCGGTGAACGCGAAACCGGTCGCGGTGAACCCCGCGATCACCACGCCGTCCACGATCCCGGTGAAGTGCCGCCTCCTGAACAGAAAGACAAGGAGGACGGCCGCGGCCTTGGCGGTCTCCTCCACCACGGGCGCTATGACGGTGGCACCCAGGGCGTCGGCATGCGAGGGATCCGCGGTCGCCGTGGCTATCCACCGGGTCGCAAAACTGTTCGCCACGATGGCTATGAGTGCCGCGGCACACGCCCCCCAGGCGAACGCGAACACCAGGTTGTGCCAGGGCCCGGGCTCCACCCGGTCCAGCCACCGGAACGCGGCCATGAGCAACGGCACGGGCAGCACGGCGAGCCCCAGCCCGACGAGGAACCCCTCCGTGCCGGTCTGTTCACGGACGAGCGCGAGGATGACGAACCCGGAGACCCCGAGCAGCCCTATCAGGGCCCCGTATCTGACGCTCTTCCGCTGCCACCAGCGCGTGGGCCTGAACGCATACCCACCGGCGGAGCCGCCGGGGTGCGTCGGGTAGGGGGAACTGGTGGCCATTGCATTGACCCTAACGAGGGATGGCGCCGCCCGCGACGGCGCGTGGTACGGCCCGCGGGGCCCGGGCCCGTCGGACCGCGCGCCCATCGGACCGCGCGCCCATCGGACCGGTCCGCGGGACCGCGTCCTGCGAACCGTCGTGCTTCGGACCGTGCCCGCCGGACCGTGCCCGCCGGACCGTGCCCGCCGGACTGTGAACGACGGCCTTCAGACGCCTGTGGGGGGTTGTTCGGACTCCTGCATCTGCTCTCGCTCCTGCTGCTGCTCACGCTGCTGTACGCGGCGGAAGAGCAGATCGTTCACCACATGACCCTTGTCCAGTCCCTGCCCCTCGAAACGGGTCAGCGGCCGGAAGCCGGGACGTGGCGCGAACCCGCCGTCGGCCCGCGTGTTCTCGAAGTCGGGATGCGCGGTCAGCACGTCCAGCATCTGCTCGGCGTACGGCTCCCAGTCCGTCGCGCAGTGCACGATCGCCCCCGGCCCGAGCCGTGACGCGACGAGCGTGAGGAACTCCGGTTGGATCAGCCGACGCTTGTGGTGCCGCTTCTTCGGCCAGGGGTCGGGGAAGTAGACCCGCAGCCCGTTCAGCGAGCCGGGGGTGAGCATCTCCCGCAGCAGGATGATCGCGTCGCCGTTCGCGACCCGCACATTCGACAGACCGTCCCGGTCCGCGAGATTCAGCAGGTTCCCCTGGCCCGGCGTGTGCACGTCCACGGCGAGCACATTGGTGTCCGGATCGGCGGCGGCCATCCGGGCGGTCGCCTCGCCCATCCCGAACCCGATCTCCAGCACGACGGGCTTCTCGTCGCCGAACAGCTCGACGAGATCCAGCGCCCGCCCGTCGATGTCGAGCCCCCACTTGGGCCACAGCCGCTGCAGCGCGTCCGCCTGCCCGGCCGTCACCCGACTCCGCCGAGGCTGGAAACTCCTGATCCGCCGCTCGAAGTGCGACCCGGCGGGATCCGGCTTGGGCCCGTCGGGAAATCGCGGCTCACCCCTGTCTCGGGTGTGACGAAGGGAGGCACCGGTGGTGCGGGGCTCAGGGGCATCAGGGGAGTCAGACACAGTGCCCCGATTTTACGACTCCCCGAGACGCCGTCCCAGCCTGCCCGCAGCCGAGCGTGGGGGCGCCGGCGAGCGAAACCCGCCCCCGCCCCCG
>NZ_LRTR01000029.1 GCF_001550375.1 Streptomyces europaeiscabiei
CACACCGGCCGCGCCGTGTCACCCGCCGGCGCCGGGGTCCCGGGGCGATCACGGGTCGGCAGCGGCCGGACGTCCCGGACCGTCCGGATCGGCGCGGGCCGGGCCCGTCGGCGAACCCTGCGGATCCGCGCGCGCCGAGCACGCCGGGGCGTCGATGCGCCGGGTCCCCCCGTCCGGTCTCCCCCGTCGAGGCCTCCGCTTCCTGCGGCGCCGCGTGCGTGTCGTCGTACGGCTGGTGCTGTGGTCCGTGCTGGAGACGGTGCAGACGTTCCTGACGGGGTACGCCCTCGCGCGGGCCCTTGATGACGGGTTTCTCGCCGGGCGGGCCGGGGTCGGGCTGGGGTGGCTCGGCGCGGGGGCGGGGGCGGTGGTCGTCGGGGCGTTCGGGACCGGACGGGTGTACGGGTGTGTGGCTGGGCTGGTGGAGCCGTTGCGGGACCGGCTGGTGCGGGGCGTGGTCGAGCGGGGGGTGCGGGAGGCGGACGGCGGGGCCCTGTCCGGGCTGACCCAGCAGGTGGAGATCGCCCGGGACACCTTCGCCGGGCTGGTGATGGTGTCGCGATCGTTCCTGTTCACCGCCGCCGGGGCGCTCGTCGGCCTCTTCTCGCTGGCCCCGGCCCTACTGCTCGTCGTGGGGCCCCCGCTACTCGTCGGCGTGGCCCTCTTTCTGGCGACGCTCAGGCCGCTGGCCCGCCGGCAGGAGACCTTCCTCGTCGCCGACGAGGCCCTCGCCGACCGGCTCGGCACCGTCTGCCCGGGGTTGCGGGACATCACGGCGGGCGGTGCGGAGGACATGGTCGCCGCCGACACCGGCCGCCGCGTCGAGGCGGAACACCGGGCCGCGCGCTCGCTGGCCCGCTGGGGCGTCGTACGGGTCGCCGCCCTCGCGATCGGGGGCCAGCTGCCCGTCGTCCTGCTCCTGGCCACCACACCCTGGCTGCTGGACCGGGGAGTCACCTCGGGCGCCCTGATCGGCGCCCTCGCCTACGTCACCCAGTCCCTCCTCCCCGCCCTCCAGAACCTGGTCCACGGCCTGGGCACCAGCGGCTCCCGGCTCGCGGTGGTGCTGCGCAGGCTGCTCCCACCGGGCGACCCTCCGCACCCG
>NZ_LRTR01000290.1 GCF_001550375.1 Streptomyces europaeiscabiei
ACGCCCCGGCCAGCGCGGCCAGCGCCCGCCGGCCCACCTCCCGCCCGATCGGCAGCGAAGCGGTCGCCGCCGGCGAAGGCGCGTTCAGCACATGCACCGCCCGCGCCCCTTCCCGAATCAGGAAGTCATCCACCAGCGTCCCGTCCCGAAGCACGGCCTGCGCCCGCACCCCCGCAGCCGCAGGCACAAGATCCCCTTCCGAGACCGCCGGCAACAACCGCCGCACCGCCCCGGTGAACGCCTTCTTCGACACGGACCGCCGAAGCTCCCCCGCCCCGTACCGCCAGTGCCGCCGGGCTATCCGCCAGGACCCGGGCCACGCCAGTGTCGCCGCCAGCTCCCGCACCCGCACGGTCCCCCACCCGTACCCCTCGCGGGCCAGCGCGGGCACGGCGTTGGGCCCGACGTGGACGCCCCCGTCGATCCCCCGGGTCAGATGCACCCCGAGGAACGGGAACGCCGGATCGGGCACCGGATACACGAGTCCGCGGACCAGCTCGGGCCGCGCCAGCTCGTAGTACTCCCCCCGGAACGGCACGATCCGCATCCCTGGCTCGTCCCCGGTCATCCGGGCCACCTCGTCGCAGTGCAGCCCGGCGCAGTTCACCAGCACCCGCCCCCGTACGACGTCACCGCCCCGGATCCGTACGGCGACCCCCAGCGAGGCCCGCCGGTCGATCCGCTCGACCTCGGCGCCGTACCGGATCTCGGCGCCGGACGCCCGCGCGAGCTGCCGGGCGACCCCCACGAAGTCACAGATCCCGGTGGTGCCGACGTGTATGGCCGCGAGCCCGCGCACCTCCGGCTCGTACTCGGCGATCTGGGCGGCGCCCAGCTCCCGCACCGGAATCCCGTTCTCCCGCCCGCGCTGTACGAGGGCGTGCAGCCGGGGCAGCTCCGACCTCTCGGTGGCGACGATCAGCTTCCCGGTGACGGCGTGCTCGATGCCGTACTCGGCGCAGAACTTGACCATCTCGGCGGCGCCGCTGACCCCGTACCGCGCCTTCAGCGACCCCGGCCGGTAGTAGATCCCACTGTGGATGACGCCGCTGTTCCGCCCGGTCTGATGCCGGGCCGGGCCCGGCTCCTTCTCCAGCACGGTGACCCGCGTGCCCGGCGCGGCCCGCGTGATCGCATACGCCGTCGACAGCCCGACGATCCCGCCGCCGACCACGAGCACATCGCAGTCGTACGCGCCCTGCCTCCGCACGCGCCCCACCTCCCGACTCCGATAGTGCACTGCACCACTGACAATGCCCTCAAACCCGGAAGCCGCCTACATGGCGCTGCTCACGTTCTCCGATGCCGGGCGCCCAGGGCCGTGCCCCCACAAGGGGCGCGGGGATCTGCGCGAGAAACCACGACGCACCCGCACCCGTACCCGCAGCCGCAGGATCACACGAACCCGGCAGACGAGTAGGCACCCACAACCTAGGCCGGAGTCATCAAGAGAGGACGAGCCCTCTCCCGCAGCTCGATCACCCGCGGCTCATCCCCGTACGGCTCCAGCCGGTGCAGCAGATCCTTCACGTACTCGGTGGTGCGGGCCGAGGAGATGCGCCCCGCGACCTCCACCGCCCGTACGCCCTGCTCGCACGCCGCGTCGAGGTTGCCCGACTCCAGCTCGGCGACCGCGGACACGACGAGCCGCAGCCCGTGCGAGCGTACGAACTCCTCCGTCGGCCGCGACAGGGCCTGCTCGGTGAAGAGGCGCACCTGACGCGGCGCCTTGAGGTCGCGGTAGCACTCCGCGGCGTCCGCGGCGAACCGGTCGTAGCCGTAGAAGCCGAGCCAGGTCGGATCGTTGTCTCCGTCGCGGGCGCGCTCCAACCAGCCCTCGGCGGCCTTGAGGGCCGCCCCGGCGGCCACCGCGTCGCCCGCGCGTGCGTGTGCCCTCGCCTCGACGAGCCGGAAGAAGCTCATCGTGCGCGCGGTGGCCAGCCCCCGGTTGCGTTCGAGGGCGGCCTGCGCGAGGTCGACGCCTTCGTCGCCGAAGCCGCGGTAGGTCGCCTGCAGGGACATCGTGGCGAGCACGTACCCGCCCAGCGGCACGTCGGCCGCGGCCCGCGCGAGCCTCAACGCCTGGATGTAGTACCGCTGGGCCGCCTCCTGTTGACCCGTGTCAAAGGCCATCCAGCCTGCGAGGCGGGTGAGTTCCGCGGACGCTCCGAACAGCGCGCGGCCCACCTCGTCGGAGTACGCCCCGAGCAGCAGCGGCGCGGCCTCCACCCGCAGGCACTCCGGCACCATCGACGAACGCCAGTCGCCGCCCCCGTACTTGGAGTCCCAGCGCCTGGCGTCCTCGGCGGCCTCCCGCAACTTCTGGACATCGCTGTGGCCGACTTTCAGCGGCGACCCCGAGCCCTCCGCCGAGCCCGCCTCGCGCGCCACCGAACTGTCGGCCGGGGTTATCAGCCAGCGTGAGGCGGGTGTCGCGTACGCGCTCACCGCGAACGATCCGGCTAGCGACTGCCAGATGCCGCCGGTGCCCGCTCGGCGGCCGGCGAGGTCGAGGCGGTACAGCTCCGTCGCCGCGCGCACCGCCTGTCCGACGTCACGGGGGAAGGCGAGGCCCACTTCGGGAGCGGGATCCGCGTCCGCCAGGCCGATCTCGTGGAGCGGCACCGGGCGGCCGAGCTTCTGCCCGATCGCGGCCGCGATGAGATGCGGCGCGGCGCCCTGGGGGACCATGCCCTTGGAGACCCACCGCGCCACCGAGGTCTTGTCGTAGCGAAGTGTCAACCCGCGTTGAGCGCCAAGATCGTTGACGCGACGCGCGAGTCCTGCGTTGCTGATTCCCGCGAGGGCGAGAACGGCGCCGAGTTTTTCGTTCGGCCCGCGTTGCTCCCTGGACATTGCGCCACCCCTCGAACAGACGGCTGCCGCGGCGGCATAGGCACGCGGCATTCGTAAACCCAGCGTAGTTCGCTGCATCCCAAGCGTTAAGGGGCCCAAATCCGGATGGCGGGATTGTGGTCCGTACGAAAGTACGGACGAAGTACGGAGTGTTGTCACGTGCTCCTGCTGTGTGGCCGTGCGCCCGGCCATGCGCTCTTCTCCGGCCACCGGGGGAGCGGTTCCATGGTCGTGCGTGGGTCGGCCCGCTGTACTGGATCCGGTGGGCTGGGGGACACCGTCGCCTACATCCCCGCGGGCGGCGGACCGGTCCGGGGGGCGAACTCCGCCTCCCGGACTGCGTGTTGACGCTGTGTCGTCATCGGGGGTGGTACGGCGGGTGTGCCCACTTCGCCCCTCAGGGACGATTTGGCCGAAAATCGACGGTGGTCGTCGAGGGTGAATACCGCTCCGACCACGTCTGTTGAGGGCGCGTTAGGTCTTTTGGGGGAGCGTACCGGGGGCGCATTCACGTCGTAGACCCGGGGTCCACCTTTGTCGACCACCCTTCTTCCGGGGCGACTTGAGAGTGTGACGGGGGAGCGTTCAAGGCTCCCTGGGGGCGCACTTACCGGTGTGCAAGCCGCGCTACGCGCTCTCCGGCAGGCCTTCTTCGTGGCAGCATGGGTGCCGTTCGTTCGGTGCACTGGTTGTCCACAGCCTGTGGAGGCGTCGATGCGGTGGTTGGTGGGATGGAGCAGTACCGCCGCTGGCGCACCCGTCTTCGGCTCCGGCGGCGCGACCGGACTCGACGGCGAGACCGTGCACCCGGTCGGCTCGCATCTCCTGTGGGGCGACCCCGACCCGCTGTGGGCCGTCGGCGACTGGCGCCCCGACGAGGTGCGCGTCGTGACGGCCGACGCCCGGACGAGGATCGCCGTCCTCGGCATCTGCGGCGCCTCCGACGAGCAGCTGCGCGTGGGTCTGTTCGCCGCCCGGGGCGGCGCCCTGCGCCACCTCACCGCCTGGCCCGGAAGCTACACCGCCGTCGTCCAGGTCGGCCGCCGGCTGACGGTCTGCGGCGACCTCGCGGGCGCGCGCCCGGTCTTCCACACCCCCTGGGCGGGCGGCACCGCGTACGCGACCGCCGCCCTCCCTCTCGCCGACCTCATCGAGGCCGACCTCGACTTCGGGTACCTGGCCGCCCTGCTGGCCGCCCCCGACGTACCGGACGCCCTCCAGGACTCCACCCCGTACGACGGCGTGCGCCGCATTCCCCCGGGGCACGCACTGATCCTGCGCGCCGGTGCCCGCGAGATCGCCGGCTACGAGCAGGTCGCCTCCCTCGCCGTCGCCGCCCCCTCCGCCGACCCGGCCAGCGCGGTGGACGCCGTGCGTGACGCGCTCGTCGAGGCCGTACGGACCCGGCTGTCCGCGCCCCGGCACGTGCCCGACGTCGACCCCGGCCCGGTCCCCGGCA
>NZ_LRTR01000291.1 GCF_001550375.1 Streptomyces europaeiscabiei
TCGCCCTGCTCGCCGCCGGCCTGCCCGGGGCGCCCGGCACGGTCCTGGGCCACGGCACGGGCGCCGGCGAACGCCTCCTCGCCGTCACCTTCAACGACCTGGCCACCTCCGGCCGCGAGACCGAGCTGGAACGCGCGGGCACCCTGGCCGCCAACCCCCGCCTCCACCACGTGGTCGTGACAGGAGGCGAGGAAGTTCTCCCGTACGCCGACCTCGACGTCCCCCTGACCGACGAGCCGGGCCCCTCCCTGGTGACGGCCGCCCGCCACCGCGCCCGCCTCGCCTCCGGCAGCGCGGACCACTTCACCGGCTACGGCGCCCGTCAGGTCCTGGACGCCCATCCCGCCCGGCTCGCCGACCTCCTCATGGACCGCAAACGCCGCCACCTGGTCCGCCCGGTCGCCGCCCTCGCCAAGGCCGACGGCTCGGTGATGGTCCCCGCGCGCGTGTACGGGGCCGCCCGGAAGCTGGCCCGCACCCCGTACCGCTCCGGCGTCGAAGTCCTCGCCGACCGCCTCATGCAACGCCGCTTCGAGGAGCCCGGAGGCGCGGTGGGCGCCTCGCTGGCCGCCCTCACCTGGGCCAGACCGGGCCCCGCCGCCCGCTGGCTCACGGGCGAGGCCCTGGCAGAAGTATCGATTCGCCTGGGAGCGACGACGGGCCGCCCCACCGTCGGCCCCGGCCAGCGCCCCGGCGACTTCCGCGCCCGCGCGGCCCTGGCCCGCCACGCGGCGGACCTGAGGATCCTGGAACAGGCGGTGGAGATCCGCTCCCAACGCCTCCACACCCCGTTCCTCGACAACCAGGTCGTCCGCGCCTGCCGCGCCCTCCCCGAGGCCCTGCGCGTCCAGCCGGGCGCCCGCGCCGCCATCCTCCGTACGGTGCTGGAGGGCGCCGGCGTCACCGACCTCCCGCCCGGCTGGGGTGCCCCCTCCCACGCCACCTCCACCGCCGCCGCCCGCACCGGCCTCCGCGTGGCCGCCGACACCCTGATCACCCTCTTCGACACGCCCCTGCTCGCGCAGGCGGGCCTCGTCGAAGCCCGGGTGGTCCGCAAGGCCCTCCGCGCGGCAGCCGAGGGCGAACCTCTCCCCCTCGACGGCCTCGCCGACCTGGTCGCCCTCGAACTCTGGCTACGCCGCCTCCTCTCCCGCCGCGGCACCTGCTGGACAGGCACCCCGGCAAGACAGCGCGCGGTACCGGCCGGCATCACCCCTCCAAGAGGCGCGCTGGGCACGGGAGCGACGGCAAGGCGGGCGTAGCCCCTGGCCTTCGGGGCCGAGGACGAGACGCATCGAACAGGGGCCCCGCCCCGCCAGGACATGGCGTCGGCGGACGCCGAGACCACCCACGCCCGCCATCCGTGGGCCGACCGACGTTGGAACAGCCCGGCACCGGTTCAGGGCCTTCCCGGACCTGGTCGACGGCCTCCTCACGACCTCCGGGTCCGGCCTGCGCAGCCGCCCCGAACCGGTCCTGCGCGGACTGACCGACGCCGAACCGTCATCCGCAGCTGAACCTCGACTCCGCCCAGTCCGCCAGCACCGGCAGCTCGTAGTGGCTGTGCGGCTCGACGACCAGCCGTACCGTCTCCCGCCCGCTGAGATTCACCCGCACAGGGACCGCCGGATCCCCACCCCGCACCGGCCCGGACCTCCACAGCCGTACCCCGTCGCCGTAGACGGAGAAGAAGACCTTGCCGAGGCCGTGCGTCAGGTCGTCGACGCCGACGAGCGCGTCGTACGAGCCGCACCGGCGGTTGAGATCGATGGTCACGGAGGAGTGGCCGTGCACGGTCACCCCGTTCCCGTACCGCTTCCCGGCGATCGACACCCCGTACCGCTGCCAGACCCAGCTGCTCTCCGCGAGCCGCATCTCCGGCTCGGAGCCGTCGCCGAGGACGCCGTACCGCAGCTCGTTCCACTGATGGACGGCCGGGGGAGCCGACGGGGGCGGGGGAGGGGGCGTCGGCGTCGGCGTCGGCTTCGGCGGCGCGGGAGACGGTGTCGGTGTCGGTGTCGGTGTTGGCGTGGACGTGGACGTGGGCGTCGGCTTCGCGGACGGAGCCGGTGTGACACCCTGCGGCCTAGAGGGCGACGGTGTCGGTGTCGGCAACGGCCTGGACACCGGCACCACCACGCCGGGCGAGCCCGGCGCGGGAGCCTCCTGCTGCGGCGGCGTCGAGGGATCCGGCTCCGGCGCGGCCTCGACGGGCCGCGAGGCGGACGGCTTGGCCAACGGCTCCTTGGGCTCCACGTCGTCGCCCG
>NZ_LRTR01000292.1 GCF_001550375.1 Streptomyces europaeiscabiei
CCGCGCCCCCGGCCCCCGCGCCACCGGCGACCAGCGCGGTCACCTTGGCGTACCCGGCCGCACCGAACCAGCCGATGACCGCGACCGGCACGACAGCCGGGATCCCGCTCGCGACGTCCTTGATCTGCCCGGCGGCCAGCCGGCACGCCGCGCACTCCTCCAGATGCGCGCGCAGCCCCCGCTCGGCCCGCGTCCGCAGACTGCCACGGGCGTAAGCGCCGAGCCGGTCGGCGTACCGCCCGCACTCCCCCGCGTTCCCGGCGAGCGTGGCGGACACATGGGCCTGCAGATACGCCTGCTTGAGCCCCTCCCGTGCCCGGCTGGCCAGCACCCGGGTGCCGTTGGCGTCCAGCCCGAAGAGCGAGGCGACCTCGCTCGGCGACTCGTCCTCGACCTCCGTGTGCCACAGCACGGCCTGCCACCGCTCCGGCAGCGAACGGAACGCCCGCATCGCCATCGACTGCTCGGCCTCGTGCATCGCCCGCACCTCCGCGCCGAGGTCGAGCGTGTCGGTGTCCGACACCGCGGCCCCGCGCGAGGCCTGCGCCGCGAACACGGCGAAGTCGTCGACGAGCTGCTCCCGCCTTGCGGAAGTCGTCCACGTGGCGGCGACCCGCCGCACGGACGTGAGCAGGTAGGCCCGTACGGCGTGCTCCGGCCCGGAGCCGCCCCGCACCGCCTGCAGCATCCGGGCGAAGACCTCGGCGGTGAGGTCGTCGGCGGTGTGGGCGTCCCGGCAGCAGGTCCGCGCATACCGACGTACGGCCTCCGCGTGGCGCCGGTACAGCTCCTCGTACGCCGAGTCGTCCCCCGACCGCATCCACTCGATCAGATCGGCGTCGGAGGGCGCCCGCGGCGGCAGCACCCCGGAGTCGAACCGATCCCACTGCGCCGGTACCCCACGTCCCCCTTGGCTGGGCACCTGAGGCTCCGTCTCCGCCCCCGACCTCGGCTCGCCCAGCCCGTCAAAACCCATCGCGGAAGCCCCCGCCGCCAGCCGACCCAGTCCCGAACACCAGGGCAGAGTGCCATATTGGCTTTTGTTCAGTCCCTGGCACTACGGGCATACCACTCGTCCGAGGGGACTCCCAGACCTCGGTACCGCCGTTCACCCATATGGGTAACCCGCGCCCCGCAAGGGGCACGGGGAACCGCGCGAGCAACCCCCACCGGACCCGCACCCGACAACGAACCCCTCAGGGCCGAAGGGGCAGCGCCCCTGGGGATGGGAACGGGTAGGGGCGGCGGGGGCGAAAAACCACCCCCGCCGCCCCTGAGAGAACGACCCCTCACCCGACCCTCATCAGGCAGGCCGAGACCGCAGCCCCTCCAGCAGAATGTCGAGCAACCGAGCCGAAGCGGCAGCCTGCTGCGCCGCATCCGGCAACGCGGGCGCGCCCGTGGCGATCACCAACAACACGTCCGCCACGGTCACATCAGCCCGCAGCGCACCGGCCGCCCGAGCCCGCTCCACCAACTGCCCCACCACCTCGAGCAGCGCCGAAGCCCCGGCATCGTCCACCGGCCCACCGACGACACCGGCACCCGCGGTCCCGGCCGAACCCGCACCAGGATCCGCCGAGACCAACCGAAGCTCGGTCGTCGGCTGACCCCGCTGCTGCGGCACCCGCGCCTCGTCCACGACGAACGCGCCGATGCCGTCGGCCTCGGCCGCGTCATCCGCGACCCCGACCCGCAGCACCTGCGGCGGCAGCAGCCGCCCGGCACCCGAGGCCACCGACGTCCGCAGGAACCGCGACAGCGCCTGCCACGGGTCCTCCTCCTGCCCGAGCGCCACCCTGGCCTGTTCGGTGAGCCGAGACGTCTCCTCCTCGGCTATCCGCCGGACCAGGACGTCCTTGCTCGGGAAGCGCCGGTACACCGTGCCGACACCGACCCGCGCGCGGCGGGCCACGTCCTCCATCGGCGCGCCGTACCCCAGCTCGCCGAAGACCTCGCGCGCCGCGCGCAGCACGTGCTCGAGGTTGCGCTGTGCGTCCACGCGGAGCGGAGTGGACCGCACTCCGTCACCGCGTCCGTTGCCGCCCGCCGTGCCGATCGCACCACTGGGTGCGATCGTGGACGCGGACGACCAATGGGACTCCTGAATATGCATACGTATTCCCCCGGTAATGACGTCTCCCCCCGGAGACTCTCCCCGTCATCGGAAGCCGGAGCGGCGGAACGAGCGTCCAAGGTCCTCGGTGGTCACCGATTTCCTTCGTCGGCAACCCGGTCCCCGAGCCGACCCGCCCGTCGCGGACCACACGGAACCCGGACCCGAACCCGAGATCCACAACCCTGATCCCGGACCCGACCGAACTGCTTGAACGCATCCCCCTACACCCCGTCGACACACGAACATAGTTGAGAGGGAGTCAATTCAGAAGGGGCACGTTCCGCAGGGAGCGCCCCTCGATCGGAGTACGGGCGGTTTACGTCCGGTTTGCGCCCCCTCCTGCCACCCGGCTCACACCATCTGACCTGCGCACCTGTCGCACGCGCCGGAAAATCGGCCAACCCCGCGCCTTTGTGGAGACCGGTCACACAAATTGCCGGGCCTGTGGACAAACCAGCGAGCAAGGTGCGTCATGGGAGGGTGAAGGAACCGATGCGCATTCTTATCGTCGGCGGCGGATACGTCGGGCTGTACACAGCGCTGCGTCTGCAGCGACAGCTGAAACCGGAACTCGGACGTGGCGACGTCGAGATCGTCGTCGTGTCCCCCGACCCCTATATGACGTATCAACCCTTCCTTCCGGAGGCGGCCGCGGGCTCCATCTCGCCCCGCCATGTCGTCGTCCCGCTGCGCCGCGTCCTCGACCAGTGCAAGGTCGTCATCGGCGAGGCCACCTCGATCAACCACGCCAAGCGCATCGCGACCCTCGACACCCTCGCCACCGAGGAGGAGGGCACGGAGGCCGAGCAGCTGACGTACGACGAACTCGTCCTCGCCCCCGGCTCGATCTCGCGCACCCTGCCCGTCCCCGGGCTCGCGGACTACGCCATCGGCTTCAAGACCGTCGAAGAGGCCATCGGCCTGCGCAACCACGTCATCGAGCAGATGGACATCGCCTCCTCCACCCGCGACCCCGCGATCCGCGACGCCGCCCTGACCTTCGTCTTCGTGGGCGGCGGCTACGCGGGCGTGGAGGCGCTCGGCGAGCTGGAGGACATGGCCCGCTACACGGCGCGGTACTACCACAACGTGAAGCCCGAGGACATGAAGTGGATCCTCGTGGAGGCCTCGGACCGCATCCTCCCGGAGGTCGGCGAGGAGATGGGCCGCTACACGGTCACCGAGCTGCGCCGCCGCAACATCGACGTACGCCTCCACACCCGCCTCGAATCGTGCGCCGACCGCGTCGCCGTCCTCAGCGACGGAGCCCGCTTCCCGACCCGTACGGTCGTCTGGACGGCCGGGGTCAAACCGCACCCGATCCTCGCCGCCACCGACCTCCCGCTGAACGAGCGCGGGCGCCTGAAGTGCACCGCCGAGCTGACCGTCGAGGGCGTCGCGCACGCGTGGGCCGCGGGCGACGCGGCCGCCGTCCCCGACGTCACCGCCGAACCCGGCAAGGAGACCGCCCCCAACGCCCAGCACGCCGTACGCCAGGCCCGCACCCTCGGCGACAACATCGCCCGCTCCCTGCGCGGCCAGCCGCTTCAGACGTACTCGCACAAATACGTCGGCTCGGTCGCCTCCCTGGGCCTCCACAAGGGCGTGGCCCACGTCTACGGGCGGAAACTGAAGGGCTACCCGGCCTGGTTCATGCACCGCGTGTACCACCTGAGCAGGGTGCCGACCTTCAACCGCAAGGCCCGAGTCCTCGCCGAATGGACCCTCGCAGGGCTCTTCAAACGGGAGATCGTCTCGCTCGGATCACTCGAACATCCTCGTGCGGAGTTCGAACTCGCGGCCGGTGGAAAGCCTCCTGAGGACCCGAAGGGGTCGTCCTGACCGGATCCAGGAACTCCACCGTTCAGGCTGACGTCTGACGGATGTCGGTCCGGTCGGCCAGACTGGTCGGCGACGTGATCCATGATCTCGGGCGGGGCCACCACCCCGCCCACACGCACCCACGACCAGGCGTCCCCCACCGCCGCACCCGGGGCACCCCCGGGCCACCGGCCGGATCCGGAGCCGGCCACAGACGACAACACGAGGCACGAGGCAAGGATTCGGTGAACTTCACGCGCTGGAGCGCCCGGCTCCCCGGTACGCAGCGCCGCGCCGCAGCGCGGACCGAACACACGGTCACCCCGGACCGGCGGGGGGAAGGCTCCGTACCCGCGGCCCGCGCCGAACGGCAGACCGACGACCCCCCGGACGACCCACCGACCGTGCCCGCCGTCGACGACCTCCCGACCCGCGAGATCCTCGACCGCATCCCGGCCCTCGTCGCCCTCGTCCACGGCTCCGACCACCGCACGGCCTACGTCAACGACGCCTATGTCGCGGCCTTCGGCGCGCGCCCGCTCGGGGAACCCGCCCGCGAGGCCCTGCCCGAGCTGGACGCCCTCGGCCTCCTCCCGCTCCTCGACCAGGTCCTGCGCAGCTCCAGGTCCCGCACGGTCAAGTCCCGCAAGGCCGCCGACGGCCGCAGCTACACGATCACCTGCACCCCCGTCGACGTACCGAACGGCGCAGGGCAGAGCGACGGCGGCGTCCTGATCTTCGCCGCCGACGTCACCGACCACGCCGAGGCCGCCGAACGCCTCCGCGCGAGCGAACGCCGCCAGCGCGAGACCGCCGTCACCCTCCAGCGCTCCCTCCTCCCGCAGGAGCTGGAGGAACCCGACGACCTGCGCATCGCCGCCGTCTACCACCCCGGCGGCACCGAGACCGCCGTCGGCGGCGACTGGTACGACGTCATCACCCTCGGCGGCGGCCGCACGGCCCTCGTCATCGGCGACGTCATGGGCCGAGGAGTGCGAGCGGCCGCCGTCATGGGCCAGCTCCGTACGGCCGTCCGCGCCTACGCCCGCCTGGACCTCCCGCCGCACGAGGTGCTCCAGCTGCTGGACGGCCTCGCGACGGAGATCGACCCCAACCAGATCGCCACCTGCGCCTACGCCGTCCACGACCCCAACGAGGGCCGCCTGGTCTACTCGTCCGCGGGCCACCTGCCGATCCTCGTCCGCGACGAGAGCGGCACGGTCCTGCGCGCCGACGAACCGACCGGCCCTCCGCTCGGCACCGGCGGCTGGACCCACTCCTCCGGCTCGATCCCCCTGGGCCCCGGCTCCACGGCCGTCTTCTACACGGACGGCCTCGTGGAGCGGCGCGACGAGGACCTGGACGAGGGAATCGCCGCCCTGGAACGCGCCCTGTCCGGAGCCACGGGCACCCCGCAGGTCGTCTGTGACCGCCTGGTCCGCTCGACGGGCGTCACCGCCGACCACGACGACGACGTGGCCGTCCTCGTCCTCCAGCACCCCGCCCGCGTCGGCCCCGACAGCGAACTCTTCCGCAACGCGGCCCTGGAACTCCTCGGCGGGGTGGAAGCGGCCCCCCGCGCCCGCGCCTTCGCCTCCGGCGTCCTCACCAGCTGGCGTTTCCCCCCGGAACTCCACGACCTGGGTGTCCTCGCAGCCAGCGAACTCGTCGCCAACTCCCTCCAGCACGGCACCCCACCGATGCGTCTGCGCCTGCGCCGCACCGACCGCCGTCTGATCGTCGAGGTCACCGACGGCAACGACCACCTTCCGCGTCGCCGCCGAGCCGACCCCGCCGACGAGTCCGGCCGCGGCATCGCCATCATCGCCACCATCGCCTCCAACTGGGGCAGCCGCCGAGCCCCGGGCGGCGGCAAGGCGGTGTGGTGCGAGTTCGCCCTGCCGCGGACGACCTGAGCGGCGGGGGCCGCACCCCCGCCGCGGGCCGTCCCACGGACTCGGGCACCTGACGGGGGCGTCGACCCCCGCGTACCAGGCGACCCGGGCCGCGTGGAGGCGGGTCTCGGCGCCGAGCTTGGTGTGACGCGCCGGAAAAGACAGCAATAGCGGCGGCGATGTTCGTGGGTGCGACCCTCTTCGCCAGTGGGGAGTGGCCCACGCGTCGCTGAGCGAGTGCAACGCGAACAACATGTGCATGTGGGGCAACAACGACTTCCACTGGCTGATCGGCGAACGCGCCCACGGCCCCACCACGCGGACCAACATGACCGGCGACCGCAACGACGAGATGGACTCGTGGGCCAACCGCTCGGCCACCCACACCGGCTGCATGGCCGAACACCGCAACGGCTCGGCC
Organism: Streptomyces europaeiscabiei; assembly: GCF_001550375.1. Taxonomy (GTDB): domain Bacteria; phylum Actinomycetota; class Actinomycetes; order Streptomycetales; family Streptomycetaceae; genus Streptomyces; species Streptomyces europaeiscabiei. The sequence goes on from NZ_LRTR01000292.1 coordinate 6,257, forward strand.
TGCTCCGCACGGTCGACGCCTCCGGCACGCTCGACGGGCTGCCCCGCACAGAGCGGCGCTACCTGATGGACGGCGACCCCGACAACCCCCGTATGGCGAGCCGGAAGGGCAACGACAGCAGCCTGCTCACCGCAGACAACCCCACCCACGTCGAACGGCTGACCGGCCGCCGACTCGACCCACCCAGGCCTCCCTGTTGCGCGCCGGCGGCCTGCTCGTCTGGGCACACTCTCCCGACGCCCCCACCGGCGCGAACGCCACACCTCCCTCGTCGTCCGTCAGGGCGACAAGATCCTCGGCAACACCTCAGAGCTGCCCATGGCCCCGTCGAGGTCGCCCCCGCCGAGTGGCGCACCGGCTCCGACGGCATCATGCTCCGCGCCACGGCGAACGCACTCGACCTGCCGATCCAGGCCCACGGACCGATCATGGTCACCGGCGTCCCCGACGCCGACGCCCGCGCCCTGCAACAGGCCATCGTCAACGCCGGCATGGACGCCGGAGCCGTCCACGCCGGCATGGACGCCGGAGCCGTCCTGGTCCATGTGGAACCCGACGACCCGGTGCCCCCGGCGGCGCTCCTGGCCACCGCCGTGGGCCTGGTGCTCCTGGCCCTCGCCGCCGTACTGGCCGCCACCCGCGGCCAGACCCGCATCCTTCGCCGCTATCTCGCCCGGCTGATCGCCGTGGGCATCCCCCCGCGCTGGGCCCGGCATGTGCTGCTCCGCCAGCACGCCGTCCTCATCGCGGTGAGCGCCCTCCTGGGTCTGCTGATCGCCGTGATCCCCACCGTGGTCCTCGCCTTCCAGGTCTCCGGATTCGTCCTGAGCGTGCCGTGGCGGCAACTCGCCGTACTCGCCGCGGCGACCTATGCGGCGGCACTTCTCGCCGCCGTCCTGTCCGCCCACCGACTCCGTGTGACCGAAGCCCGAGCCACCTGAGGGGAGGCCTCCCACCCGACTCCCCTCAAGGCCGGCACCTCAAGCCCGCGCCACCACCGGTTCCGCGGCGGCCCCACTCCCGGCGACCACCCGGCTGGCCACGAGCGCGGGCTGATCCTGCCCGCCCGTGAGATGCCGCCCGAGCCGCAGCGCCAGCACGCTGATGCCCAGCGAGCACAGCAGAAACGACACGATGTACGGCGCATGCAGCGAGGCACCCATCGGCCCGCCCACCGCCGGACCGACCGCCAGCGCGAGCTGTTTGACCAGGGCGAACGCCGAGTTGTACTGCCCGGCCATCCCTGTCGGCGCCAGATCGGCCACCAGCGGCGCGACGGTCGGCGACAGCATGGCCTCACCGAGACCGAACAGCGCGTACGTCGAGACGAACGCGGCGGTCGCCATGGCCTGGCTCGTCTCCCCCAGCCCGGCGAACCCGGCCACACCCCACGCGAAGGCCCAGATCAGCCCCACGGCCGCGATCACCCGTGACCGCCGGCGCCGCGCCACGAACCGCAGCACGGCGAACTGCGCGACCACGATCACCGCGGTGTTGGCGGCCAGTGCCGTCCCGAGCGCGGACGTCGATATCCCGGCCGCCTCCACTCCGTACGCACTGAGCCCCGACTCGAACTGCCCGTAGCAGGCGAAGAACAGCACGAAGCCCAGCACACACAGCTGCACCATGGCCCGATTGCCGAGCAGCTGCTTCCAGCTCCCCTTGGCCGCAGTCCCCGCCGGCGCACCCGCGACCTTCGGGGCGCGAGGCATCCGCACGGTCGCCATCACGCCCACGAGCAGCAGGAACATCGCCGCCTGTATGGAGAAGAGCAGCGTGAAGGACCCCGCGCGTGTGGCATCGACGAGATGCCCGCCTATCAGCCCTCCGACTCCGAGCCCGAGGTTCTGCAGAAAGAACTGCGTGGCGAAGTCCCGAGACCGGTTCTCCGCGGTCGAACAGTCGACGATCATCGTCGCGAGCGCCGGCTGCATCACGGCCTGCCCCGCCCCGAGCGCCGCGGCTGACAACAGCACGGTCGTCGCACTGGAGGCCAGCCCCAGGCTCAGCGATCCGACGGAGGCGGTGACCAGGGCGGTGAGCAGCACGGGAAGGGCACCCCGCCGGACTATGGCCCGCCCTGCGAGGGGCAGCACCACCAGCGCGGCCACGGCGAAGACCGCCAGCACGAGCCCCGCCGTCGTCGCACCGAGATCCCGCACCTGCGCCACATAGACGTACAGATACGGGACGGTGAAACCGAGTCCGAACGCGCCGAGCGCGTTGCCCACATGAATCCGGCGCATCGCTGCGCCCATCCCCCTGGTCACGTTCACCTGCCTAGGAAAGGGAAGCCCACAGCTCAAGCGTTAACACTGAAGACTTCGAAGCTAAAACTTAGAACCTAAACAGTACACACCGAAGGACTTCGATGCCAAGCAGTGGCGTGCCATACTTCACCCATGGGCGACACCCCCGGCACCTCCGGCAGCGCCGAGCCGACACTCGAAGAGCAGATCGCCGCCTACCAGCGCGAGTTCAGGGACCTCGACCCCCAGGTCGAGAAGATCGTCTCGGCGCTCTCCCGTCTCAACCGCCGTATGAACGTCGCCTACGGCCGCCAGACCTCGGCGCTCGACATCAGCAACGCCGAGTGGGAGGTCCTCAAGGCCCTCGTCCTCTCCGGCTCCCCGTACCGCCTGGGCCCGAGCGAGCTGGCCAAGCGGCTGGGCCTCACCCCGGCCGCCATGACCCACCGCATCGACCGCATGGTCACCGAGGGCCTGGTGACGAGGGAGCGCGACGAGACCAACCGCGTACGCGTCATCGTCGAGCTCACGCCCGAGGGCCGCGAGAAGTGGCTGGAGGCCATGCGTCTCGCCTCGGTCTTCGAGGAGGACCTCCTCCAGGACCTCTCCCCTCTGGAGCGCACCGTCCTGGGCGAGGTCCTGACCCGACTACTCCGCCGCGTCGAGCACGCCCAGCCGGACGCCGGCGGTCGCCTCACCGACCTCGACTGAGGCCGCTCTTGTGGGGCGCGTCCGAGGTTTGGCCGAGGGGCGCCCTGGGGAGGCTTGACAGTCCACCCCGCGATCCGTAAAGTTCTTCGGGTTGCCACGGAGCCTTAACGGTTCTGCGACAGCACCTCCGCCGCTCCAAGCGGCACCCAAACCAACCAGCACGATCTCCCATCGGGATGAATTCGGCGTGCCCGAATGAAATTCGATTTGGGTTCGACAGCCCCGATTGGGAACTGCCGAGCAGATCCGCTAAGGTTTGGAACGTCGGAACGGCCCAACAGCCGCGAAGACAACGCCCGCTGACTGGGAATCAGGCCCGAAAGGATCTGATAGAGTCGGAACCGCCGGAAAGGGAAACGCGAAAGCGGAAACCTGGAAAGCACCGAGGAAATCGGATCGGAAAACGATCTGATAGAGTCGGAAACGCAAGACCGAAGGGAAACTGCCCGGAGGAAAGCCCGAGAGTAGCTTGGGTGAGTACAAAGGAAGCGTCCGTTCCTTGAGAACTCAACAGCGTGCCAAAAATCAACGCCAGATATGTTGATACCCCGTCCGCCGAAACTTTTCGGTGGTCGAGGTTCCTTTGAAGTAAAACACAGCGAGGACGTTGTGAACGGTCGGGCTTATTCCGCCTGACTGTTCCGCTCTCGTGGTGTCGACCCGATTACGGGTAAACATTCACGGAGAGTTTGATCCTGGCTCAGGACGAACGCTGGCGGCGTGCTTAACACATGCAAGTCGAACGATGAACCACTTCGGTGGGGATTAGTGGCGAACGGGTGAGTAACACGTGGGCAATCTGCCCTTCACTCTGGGACAAGCCCTGGAAACGGGGTCTAATACCGGATACAACACTCTCGGGCATCCGATGAGTGTGGAAAGCTCCGGCGGTGAAGGATGAGCCCGCGGCCTATCAGCTTGTTGGTGAGGTAACGGCTCACCAAGGCGACGACGGGTAGCCGGCCTGAGAGGGCGACCGGCCACACTGGGACTGAGACACGGCCCAGACTCCTACGGGAGGCAGCAGTGGGGAATATTGCACAATGGGCGAAAGCCTGATGCAGCGACGCCGCGTGAGGGATGACGGCCTTCGGGTTGTAAACCTCTTTCAGCAGGGAAGAAGCGAAAGTGACGGTACCTGCAGAAGAAGCGCCGGCTAACTACGTGCCAG
>NZ_LRTR01000293.1 GCF_001550375.1 Streptomyces europaeiscabiei
GTCACCGAGGGCCTGGTGACGAGGGAGCGCGACGAGACCAACCGCGTACGCGTCATCGTCGAGCTCACGCCCGAGGGCCGCGAGAAGTGGCTGGAGGCCATGCGTCTCGCCTCGGTCTTCGAGGAGGACCTCCTCCAGGACCTCTCCCCTCTGGAGCGCACCGTCCTGGGCGAGGTCCTGACCCGACTACTCCGCCGCGTCGAGCACGCCCAGCCGGACGCCGGCGGTCGCCTCACCGACCTCGACTGAGGCCGCTCTTGTGGGGCGCGTCCGAGGTTTGGCCGAGGGGCGCCCTGGGGAGGCTTGACAGTCCACCCCGCGATCCGTAAAGTTCTTCGGGTTGCCACGGAGCCTTAACGGTTCTGCGACAGCACCTCCGCCGCTCCAAGCGGCACCCAAACCAACCAGCACGATCTCCCATCGGGATGAATTCGGCGTGCCCGAATGAAATTCGATTTGGGTTCGACAGCCCCGATTGGGAACTGCCGAGCAGATCCGCTAAGGTTTGGAACGTCGGAACGGCCCAACAGCCGCGAAGACAACGCCCGCTGACTGGGAATCAGGCCCGAAAGGATCTGATAGAGTCGGAACCGCCGGAAAGGGAAACGCGAAAGCGGAAACCTGGAAAGCACCGAGGAAATCGGATCGGAAAACGATCTGATAGAGTCGGAAACGCAAGACCGAAGGGAAACTGCCCGGAGGAAAGCCCGAGAGTAGCTTGGGTGAGTACAAAGGAAGCGTCCGTTCCTTGAGAACTCAACAGCGTGCCAAAAATCAACGCCAGATATGTTGATACCCCGTCCGCCGAAACTTTTCGGTGGTCGAGGTTCCTTTGAAGTAAAACACAGCGAGGACGTTGTGAACGGTCGGGCTTATTCCGCCTGACTGTTCCGCTCTCGTGGTGTCGACCCGATTACGGGTAAACATTCACGGAGAGTTTGATCCTGGCTCAGGACGAACGCTGGCGGCGTGCTTAACACATGCAAGTCGAACGATGAACCACTTCGGTGGGGATTAGTGGCGAACGGGTGAGTAACACGTGGGCAATCTGCCCTTCACTCTGGGACAAGCCCTGGAAACGGGGTCTAATACCGGATACAACACTCTCGGGCATCCGATGAGTGTGGAAAGCTCCGGCGGTGAAGGATGAGCCCGCGGCCTATCAGCTTGTTGGTGAGGTAACGGCTCACCAAGGCGACGACGGGTAGCCGGCCTGAGAGGGCGACCGGCCACACTGGGACTGAGACACGGCCCAGACTCCTACGGGAGGCAGCAGTGGGGAATATTGCACAATGGGCGAAAGCCTGATGCAGCGACGCCGCGTGAGGGATGACGGCCTTCGGGTTGTAAACCTCTTTCAGCAGGGAAGAAGCGAAAGTGACGGTACCTGCAGAAGAAGCGCCGGCTAACTACGTGCCAGCAGCCGCGGTAATACGTAGGGCGCGAGCGTTGTCCGGAATTATTGGGCGTAAAGAGCTCGTAGGCGGTCTGTCGCGTCGGATGTGAAAGCCCGGGGCTTAACCCCGGGTCTGCATTCGATACGGGCAGACTAGAGTGTGGTAGGGGAGATCGGAATTCCTGGTGTAGCGGTGAAATGCGCAGATATCAGGAGGAACACCGGTGGCGAAGGCGGATCTCTGGGCCATTACTGACGCTGAGGAGCGAAAGCGTGGGGAGCGAACAGGATTAGATACCCTGGTAGTCCACGCCGTAAACGGTGGGAACTAGGTGTTGGCGACATTCCACGTCGTCGGTGCCGCAGCTAACGCATTAAGTTCCCCGCCTGGGGAGTACGGCCGCAAGGCTAAAACTCAAAGGAATTGACGGGGGCCCGCACAAGCAGCGGAGCATGTGGCTTAATTCGACGCAACGCGAAGAACCTTACCAAGGCTTGACATACACCGGAAACGGCCAGAGATGGTCGCCCCCTTGTGGTCGGTGTACAGGTGGTGCATGGCTGTCGTCAGCTCGTGTCGTGAGATGTTGGGTTAAGTCCCGCAACGAGCGCAACCCTTGTTCTGTGTTGCCAGCATGCCCTTCGGGGTGATGGGGACTCACAGGAGACTGCCGGGGTCAACTCGGAGGAAGGTGGGGACGACGTCAAGTCATCATGCCCCTTATGTCTTGGGCTGCACACGTGCTACAATGGCAGGTACAATGAGCTGCGAAGCCGTGAGGCGGAGCGAATCTCAAAAAGCCTGTCTCAGTTCGGATTGGGGTCTGCAACTCGACCCCATGAAGTCGGAGTTGCTAGTAATCGCAGATCAGCATTGCTGCGGTGAATACGTTCCCGGGCCTTGTACACACCGCCCGTCACGTCACGAAAGTCGGTAACACCCGAAGCCGGTGGCCCAACCCGTAAGGGAGGGAGCTGTCGAAGGTGGGACTGGCGATTGGGACGAAGTCGTAACAAGGTAGCCGTACCGGAAGGTGCGGCTGGATCACCTCCTTTCTAAGGAGCACTTCTACCGAACTCTTCGGGGTGAGGTCAGAGGCCAGATCATCAGCGAACGTCTGATGCTGGTTCGCTCAGGGTGGAACGTTGATTATTCGGCCGGTTCACGGGCCGGAGGCTGTGAGTACTGCTCGTAAGAGTGTGGAAAGCATGATCTCTGGACGGGGACGGGTCGGGCACGCTGTTGGGTGTCTGAGGGTATGGCCGTATGGCTGCCTTCAGTGCCGGCCCCAGTGCACTCGAACTTCTGGTTCGGGGTGATGGGTGGTTGGTCGTTGTTTGAGAACTGCACAGTGGACGCGAGCATCTGTGGCCAAGTTTTTAAGGGCGCACGGTGGATGCCTTGGCACCAGGAACCGATGAAGGACGTGGGAGGCCACGATAGGCCCCGGGGAGTCGTCAACCAGGCTTTGATCCGGGGGTGTCCGAATGGGGAAACCCGGCAGTCGTCATGGGCTGTCACCCTTGCCTGAACACATAGGGCAAGTGGAGGGAACGCGGGGAAGTGAAACATCTCAGTACCCGCAGGAAGAGAAAACAACCGTGATTCCGGGAGTAGTGGCGAGCGAAACCGGATGAGGCCAAACCGTATACGTGTGAGACCCGGCAGGGGTTGCGTGTACGGGGTTGTGGGATCTCTCTTTCACAGTCTGCCGGCTGTGAGACGAGTCAGAAACCGTACAGGTAGGCGAAGGACATGCGAAAGGTCCGGCGTAGAGGGTAAGACCCCCGTAGCTGAAATTTGTACGGCTCGTTTGAGAGACACCCAAGTAGCACGGGGCCCGAGAAATCCCGTGTGAATCTGGCGGGACCACCCGTTAAGCCTAAATATTCCCTGGTGACCGATAGCGGATAGTACCGTGAGGGAATGGTGAAAAGTACCGCGGGAGCGGAGTGAAATAGTACCTGAAACCGTGTGCCTACAAGCCGTGGGAGCGTCGCGCATCGAGCTTGCTCGGTGCGTCGTGACTGCGTGCCTTTTGAAGAATGAGCCTGCGAGTTTGCGGTGTGTTGCGAGGTTAACCCGAGTGGGGTAGCCGTAGCGAAAGCGAGTCCGAACAGGGCGATTCAGTAGCACGCTCAAGACCCGAAGCGGAGTGATCTAGCCATGGGCAGGTTGAAGCGGAGGTAAGACTTCGTGGAGGACCGAACCCACCAGGGTTGAAAACCTGGGGGATGACCTGTGGTTAGGGGTGAAAGGCCAATCAAACTCCGTGATAGCTGGTTCTCCCCGAAATGCATTTAGGTGCAGCGTCGTGTGTTTCTTGCCGGAGGTAGAGCACTGGATAGGCGATGGGCCCTACCGGGTTACTGACCTTAGCCAAACTCCGAATGCCGGTAAGTGAGAGCGCGGCAGTGAGACTGTGGGGGATAAGCTCCATGGTCGAGAGGGAAACAGCCCAGAGCATCGACTAAGGCCCCTAAGCGTACGCTAAGTGGGAAAGGATGTGGAGTCGCACAGACAACCAGGAGGTTGGCTTAGAAGCAGCCACCCTTGAAAGAGTGCGTAATAGCTCACTGGTCTAGTGATTCCGCGCCGACAATGTAGCGGGGCTCAAGCGTACCGCCGAAGTCGTGTCATTTCAGCATATAGGGCCAACGCCTGCTGGGATGGGTAGGGGAGCGTCGTGTGCCGGGTGAAGCAGCCGCGGAAGCGAGTTGTGGACGGTTCACGAGTGAGAATGCAGGCATGAGTAGCGATACAAACGTGAGAAACGTTTGCGCCGATTGACTAAGGGTTCCTGGGTCAAGCTGATCTGCCCAGGGTAAGTCGGGACCTAAGGCGAGGCCGACAGGCGTAGTCGATGGATAACCGGTTGATATTCCGGTACCCGCTGTGAAGCGTCAAACATTGAACCAGGCGATGCTAAGTCCGTGAAGCCGTTCCGGACCCTTCGGGGAAAGGAAAGTGGTGGAGCCGACGGACCAGACTTGCAGTAGGTGAGTGATGGGGTGACGCAGGAAGGTAGTCCATCCCGGGCGGTGGTAGTCCCGGGGTAAGGGTGTAGGCCGTGCGATAGGTAAATCCGTCGTACTTGTGGCTGAGACCTGATGCCGAGCCGATTGTGGTGAAGTGGATGATCCTATGCTGTCGAGAAAAGCCTCTAGCGAGTTTCATGGCGGCCCGTACCCTAAACCGACTCAGGTGGTCAGGTAGAGAATACCGAGGCGTTCGGGTGAACTATGGTTAAGGAACTCGGCAAAATGCCCCCGTAACTTCGGGAGAAGGGGGGCCATCACTGGTGAGGGAACTTGCTTCCTGAGCTGGGGGTGGCCGCAGAGACCAGCGAGAAGCGACTGTTTACTAAAAACACAGGTCCGTGCGAAGCCGTAAGGCGATGTATACGGACTGACGCCTGCCCGGTGCTGGAACGTTAAGGGGACCGGTTAGTCACATTTCGGTGTGGCGAAGCTGAGAACTTAAGCGCCAGTAAACGGCGGTGGTAACTATAACCATCCTAAGGTAGCGAAATTCCTTGTCGGGTAAGTTCCGACCTGCACGAATGGCGTAACGACTTCTCGACTGTCTCAACCATAGGCCCGGTGAAATTGCACTACGAGTAAAGATGCTCGTTTCGCGCAGCAGGACGGAAAGACCCCGGGACCTTTACTACAGTTTGATATTGGTGTTCGGTTCGGCTTGTGTAGGATAGCTGGGAGACTTTGAAGCGGCCACGCCAGTGGTTGTGGAGTCGTCGTTGAAATACCAGTCTGGTCGTGCTGGATGTCTAACCTGGGTCCGTGATCCGGATCAGGGACAGTGTCTGATGGGTAGTTTAACTGGGGCGGTTGCCTCCTAAAGAGTAACGGAGGCGCCCAAAGGTTCCCTCAGCCTGGTTGGCAATCAGGTGTTGAGTGTAAGTGCACAAGGGAGCTTGACTGTGAGACCGACGGGTCGAGCAGGGACGAAAGTCGGGACTAGTGATCCGGCGGTGGCTTGTGGAAGCGCCGTCGCTCAACGGATAAAAGGTACCCCGGGGATAACAGGCTGATCTTCCCCAAGAGTCCATATCGACGGGATGGTTTGGCACCTCGATGTCGGCTCGTCGCATCCTGGGGCTGGAGTCGGTCCCAAGGGTTGGGCTGTTCGCCCATTAAAGCGGTACGCGAGCTGGGTTTAGAACGTCGTGAGACAGTTCGGTCCCTATCCGCTGCGCGCGCAGGAATATTGAGAAGGGCTGTCCCTAGTACGAGAGGACCGGGACGGACGAACCTCTGGTGTGCCAGTTGTCCTGCCAAGGGCATGGCTGGTTGGCTACGTTCGGGAGGGATAACCGCTGAAAGCATCTAAGCGGGAAGCCTGCTTCGAGATGAGTATTCCCACCCACTTGATGGGGTAAGGCTCCCAGTAGACGACTGGGTTGATAGGCCAGATATGGAAGCCTGGTAACGGGTGGAGTTGACTGGTACTAATAGGCCGAGGGCTTGTCCTCAGTTGCTCGCGTCCACTGTGTTGGTTCTGAAACCACGAACAACCCCATTCCCTTGTTTGGTCACGGGGGATGGTGCGGTTGAGTGTTTCATAGTGTTTCGGTGGTCATAGCGTGAGGGAAACGCCCGGTTACATTCCGAACCCGGAAGCTAAGCCTTACAGCGCCGATGGTACTGCAGGGGGGACCCTGTGGGAGAGTAGGACGCCGCCGAACAAATATTGCGAAAGGCCCACACCTTATGGTGTGGGCCTTTTTGCGTTTCCGGGGCGGGAAATCGGAGGAAGGGTGTGGTGCCCCGGTACTACCGTGGCCGGTATGGATCTGGTGATGAGTGCTGGGAGCGCCGTACCCGAGGGCTATGTGGTGCGGGCCGTTCGGGCTGATGAGTGGCCGGCCGTGCGGGAGTTGAGGTTGGCAGCGTTGTTGGATCCGGTGGCGCATCTCGCGTTTCTGGAGACGTACGAGGATGCCGTGGCTCGGCCGGACGCTTTCTGGAAGGAGCGGACGGAGGGGGCTGCGGAGGGAGCTCGGGAGCGACAGCAGTTCGTAGTGGAGGCCGGGGACGGCGGGTGGGTCGGGACTGTGACCGTGCTCGTGGAAGAGGCCGGCGTGCGGGACTTCTTCGGGGGGATCGTCGAGCGGCGGCAGGGGCATCTGGTGGGAGTGTTCCTGCGCGACGGGCACCGGGGGAAGGGCGTGGGCGAGGCGATGTTCGCGGCCGCGTTGGAGTGGGCCCGCGGGGTCGGGGTGGAGCGGGTGCGGTTGTTCGTGAACGAGGGAAACGGGCGGGCCGCGGCGTTCTATCGGCGGGTCGGGTTCGTGGGCAGCGGGGTGACCTTCGAGGGGGACGAGGGGCGGGAGTTGGAGTACGTGCTGCGGTCCGCGTAGGCATCGGTGCCGGGTGGGCTGGTGTTAGCGTTCGGCGGCATGGACGACAGCGTGTATGTGGGCAATGCGGGCAAGGACGCGGCGCTGGACAGTGGCTGGCTGCTCGGGCACTTCAAGGACGAGGGGGATCCTCGCCGGAGTGACGAGGTGGAGATCAAGTGGGGAGTGCACCCGCGGGGCGACACACGCGCCCAGTGGGTTCGGGGCGAGGAACGTACCGCCCTGCAGGTGCTGATCAGTGGTCGGTTCCGTGTCGATTTCCCCGGCCGTAGCGTCGTGTTGGAGCGCCAGGGCGACTACGTCGTCTGGGGGCGCGGGGTGGACCACTCCTGGGTCGCGGAGGAGGAGTCGGTGGTGCTGACCGTGCGGTGGCCGTCCGTCTCCGGATACGCGGTGCCTCAGCAGGAGGGCGGGCAGTCGAGCGGGTGACGGGCCCCGATCGGTCGTGACCGCCGCTGATCCGCGGTGGTGAACGGCTGTTACGGCAGCGGGAGTTCGTGGTTCGGCCAGCGGGACCTGGCCTGTTCGCGGGAGCGGAGGAGGGCCAGGGTGGGCAGGCCGCGGTCGGGGCCGGAGGCCAGGAGGGCGGGGAGCTGGGGGAGCGGGGCCACGGCTGCCACGTCGTCCAGAACCAGGGTGAGTGGTGGGTCGAGGCGGCCGGAGGATGACCGTTCGGCCATGCGCCGGCCGCGCTCGACCACGCTTGAGGCCAGGGCCGTCAGAAGAGGCATGGCGGAAGGGTTCGCCTTGGGGTCCTCGATGGGGTCGCCGACCACATAGAGCGTTCCCCCCTCGTGCACGAAGGAATCCAGTGCGAGAGCGTCCGCTCGGTTCGGGGCGCAGGATTCCCGGACGTTGACCGTGGAGAGGGCGGAGAGGGCTCGCGCCGTCAACTGCTGGGCGATGTCGCGGCGTTCGGGATGCGAGGTGAGGGCCGACTCCAGCTCGCCCGCCGCGCCGGGGGCCGCCTTCGGGTTCGTACGCAGGGTGCGCACCGCCTCCTGGACGTTGCTGCCCTGGGCCCAGCGGTGCAGGTGGCGGATGGTGCGGGTGTCTATGGCGGCGGCGTGGAGGTAGCTGCGCAGGAGGGTTTCCGCCGTGTCCGCCATCGCCTGGTCGATCTTGGCGGTGGGGCGGATGGGGGCGAGGAGGGCGGTCGCTCTGGCCAGTGCCGTCGCCTTGTCCTCGCAGCCGGAGATGGGGGACCAGTGGAGGCGGGCAGGGGTGTCGCAGCGGTGTGCGGGGTCGTAGAGGAGGACCGGGCCCAGTTTCGCGCGGGCGTCCTTCGTGTCCGACCAGAGGGTGGGGTCGGAGGTGACCACCAGGACGGGGCCCTCGGCGTCCCGTACGGCCTGGGCGGCGGCGGGGTAGCGGGCTTCGGCGGGGCCCAGGACGACCGGGGGGATCGTGGGTGCCCACCCGGCCGTGTGGGGGCCGCCGGAGGTCGCGGGCACCGTTGCGGGCACGGTGGCTGCGGGCCGGGGGTGAGTCAGTGGGGCGGCGGCGTCCGTACCGGTCGCGGGCGGCGGGCTGGTGGTGGGCTGCATGCCGGCCGGAGCCACGGGAGGAGGCTCGGTCGGCGCGCCTACCCCGGCTGTCGGGGCGAGCGGGGTGGAGGGCGCGCTGTGACGCGGCTCGGGGACCGGTGCGGCGGGCGTCGAGGCCATGGCAGGGAACCCGGCGGGTGGGGCGAGGCCGCCGCTGTGGCTTCCGGTGTGCGGCGGGACGGGGGCGCCGGCGGCCGGGCCCGCGCTGTGGACGTAGGCCTCGGTGGGTGGTGCGGTGTGGCCGGGGTACTCGGTGGGCGCTCCCGTTGCGGCGCCGTCCTTTCCCTGGCGCTGTGCGGCCTTCTCCCGCGCCCGTACGGCTCTCCAGCGGGCCAGTGTGCCCATGGCGAAGACGGTCAGGACGAGGAGGACCATGAGCTGGCTGATGACGAGGCCCCAGAAGAGGCCGTAACCGGAGAGCTGGTCGGCGGGGGTGTCCGGCCAGGCGGCGGCGAGGTCCTGGGGGGCGGAGATCAGGTTGCGTGCGGCGAGAGGCGTACGGGAGAAGGTGACGGCGTCGGGCCAGGCGCCGTGGGCGAAGAGACCGGCCAGGCCGGTGGCCGACCAGACCAGCAGGGTCAGGCCCACCAGGAAGCCGAGGAGGGCGATCAGCAGCCCGTCGGGGATGCCGCCTCCGCCCTGCTCGGGGCGCCGGTCGTCCGGTCTCATCGCACGCAGCCGTTCACGCCGTTTCCTCCGCCGCCGTTCACGCCGTCACCTTGCCCTGGCCTTGCTTGTTCCGGCTCGTTCCTGGTCCTGTTCAGGCCACCGTCGACTCGGAGGAGCCGTATCCGTCGACCTCGTGCAGTTGCTGTTCGACGAACGCGGCGGCCCGTTCCTCGGCCTCCAGTTCGGCGGCGTGGAAGGCGTCGTCCTGGTCCAGGAGGTGGTCGACGGACGATTCGGTCATCGCGCGGTCGGTGAAGACCAAGGGGCGTTCGGTCTCGGTGATCAGGTGTTTGACCACCTGTACGTTGCCGTTGACGTCCCAGACGGCGATGCCGGGGGTGAGGGTGGGGATGATCTCCACGGCCCAGCGGGGCAGGCCCAGTACACGGCCTGTCGCTCTCGCCTCGTCCGCCTTCTGGGCGTAGATCGTCCGTGTCGATGCCATCTTGAGGATGGCCGAGGCCTCCTTCGCCGCCGCGCCGTCGACCACGTCGGACAGGTGGTGGACGACCGCGACGAAGGACAGACCGAGCCGTCGGCCGAACTTCAGCAGGCGCTGGAAGAGCTGGGCGACGAAGGGGCTGTTGATGATGTGCCAGGCCTCCTCGACCAGGAAGATGCGCTTCTTCCGGTCGGGGCGGATCCAGGTGTGCTCCAGCCACACGCCGACGATCGCCATGAGGATGGGCATGGCGATGGAGTTGCGGTCGATGTGGGACAGGTCGAAGACGATCAGGGGGGCGTCGAGGTCGATGCCCACCGTCGTCGGGCCGTCGAACATGCCGCGCAGGTCACCGTCGACCAGGCGGTCCAGGACCAGCGCCACGTCCAGGCCCCAGGCCCGTACGTCGTCTATGGCGACGTTCATCGCCTCCGCGGACTCCGGCTCGGGGTGGCGGAGTTGCTCGACGATGTCGGTGAGGACCGGCTGGCGTTCGACGATCGTCTCGTTGACGTAGGCGTGGGCGACCTTGAGGGCGAAGCCGGAGCGCTCGTCCAGGCCGTGGCCCATCGCGACCTCGATGATCGTCCGGAGCAGTGCGAGCTGGCCGGTCGTGGTGATTGAGGGGTCGAGGGGGTTGAGGCGGATGCCCATGTCCAGGGCGGCCGTCGGGTCGAGGCGGATGGGGGTTATTCCCAGCTCCTCCGCGATGAGGTTCCATTCGCCGACGCCGTCCTCGCCCTGGGCGTCGAGGACGACGACCTGGCGGTCGCGGAACCGCAACTGCCGTAGGACGTACGTCTTCTCCAGCGCCGACTTGCCGTTGCCGGACTCGCCGAGGACGAGCCAGTGCGGGGCGGGGAGTTGCTGGCCGTAGAGCTGGAAGGGGTCGTAGATGTAGCCCTTCCCGGAGTAGACCTCGCGGCCGATGATCACGCCGGAGTCGCCGAGGCCGGGGGCGGCGGTGGGGAGGTAGACGGCCTGGGCCTGGCCCGTGGAGGTGCGCACGGGGAGGCGGGTCGTCTCGACCTTGCCGAAGAGGAAGGACGTGAAGGCGTCCGTGAGGGCGGACATGGGGTCCCTCATCAGCGACGTACCTCCTGTCCTGACTTCTGTCCCGGCTTCTTTCCCTGCTTCTGTCCCGACTGCGGCCGTGAGCTCTGCTGGTCCGGATGATCCCGCATCGCGGTGGCCCTACCTTCGGATTCCGGTGGCGAACGGGAGCGTGTTGACGAAGGATCGGTGGTGCTCGCGGTCGCACCACTCCAGCTTCAGATACGACTTGCCGGCCGAGGCCCTTATCGTCCGCTTGTCGCGCGCCAGGGCCTCCGGGGAGCGGGAGGAGACGGTGATGTAGCCGACCAGGTTGACGCCGGCCGCGCCGCTCGCGAGGTCCTCGCCGCGCTGGTCGAGGCGGGAGTGGGAGGCCACGTCACGGGGGTCGACGGTGCGGTTCATCTTGGCGGCGCGGGAGGCCTCCGCCTCGTCGTTCGTCTTCTCGGTCAGCATGCGCTCGATGGCGACCTCGGTGGGTTCGAGGTCCATCGTGACGGCGACGGTGCGGATGACGTCCGGGGTGTGGACCAGGAGCGGCGCCAGGAAGTTGACGCCGACCGGGGTCATCGGCCACTCCTTCACCCAGGCCGTGGCGTGGCACCAGGGGGCGCGGGTGGAGGACTCGCGGGTCTTGGCCTGGAGGTAGTCCGGCTCCATCGCGTCCAGTTCGGCCGGCCAGGCGTTGCGCTTGGTCATGGCCTGGATGTGGTCGATGGGGTGGTCCGGGTCGTACATGGAGTGGATGAGGGAGGCGAGGCGGCCCTGGCCCAGCGGCTGCCGTACGCGGATGTCGGCCTCCTGGAGACGCGAGCAGATGTCCGTCAGTTCGCGGGCCATGACGACAGCGAGGCCGGCGTCCTTGTCGAGCTTGCGGCCCTGCGGGCGGGCGGCGCGGGCCATGGCGTGGCCCTCGGCGGCCAGTTCGCGGGAGTAGTGCATGCAGGCGACGAGGTACGCGCGGTGCTGCTCGCTGCTGGTGGAGACCATGGACTGCAGCTGGTCGTACGACTGTTGCAGCCAGCCCGGCGCCCGCTCGTCGCCGCGCTGGGCGACGTCCTTGGCGTGGGCGTCGGGGTCGGCCGGGAGCGTGCGGGCGAGCATCTGCAGGCGGGTGACGAAGCCGTCGCCGTTGGCCACGTGCTTGAGGAGGGTGCCGAAGCGGTCGACGAGGGCTTCCTGGTCCTCGGAGTCGCGCAGGCCGACGCCGGGGCCCTCGATCTCGATGGCCGCGGTGACGGTCCGGCGGTCGGCGTGCAGGAGGACGGCGATCTCGTCGGGGCCGAAGGGCGCGGCCAGCCAGGTGATGCGGCCGATGCCCGGCGGGGGGCCCACCTCGACCTCACGGCCGTCGAGGTGCGTGCCGGCCTCCATGTTGGCGGAGCGGTACGTCGTGCCGCGGCGCAGGCTGCGCTTGTAACTGCGGTTGATCTCGAACCACTTGTAGAACGTCCGGCGCTTGTACGGCACGTACACCGCGGCCAGCGCCAGCATCGGGAAGCCGGTGAGCAGGGCGATGCGAGGGACGAGCGTCGGGACGAGGAGGCCGCACATCATGCCGAGGAACGCGCCCGTGATGATCAGCGCGATCTCGCCGGACTCGCGGTTCCGGCCGATGATCGCGTTCGGCCGGGCGCGGCCGATCAGATATGTACGGCGGGGCGTGACCGGATGGGACAGGTGGGACTCGGTCGTCAACGCCCTTCACCTCCCGTGCGGTTGCTGTTGCGGGTGTTGCCGGCGTGGGGGGTGTTGACCGGGCTCGTACGGGGCGGGGGTGCGGCGGCGGGGACGGTTCCGCCGCCTCCGCTCGCGTTGCGCGAGCTGTGGGCTGCCACGCCGCCGGATACGGGGTTGGCCGGGCGGGGGGTGTTGTTTCCGCCTCCGCCGCCGTTGTTGTCGGCCCGGGAGCTGTGGGTCTTGATGCCCTGGGCGACGAGGCTGGCCGGGGAGCTGATCACGGCCGCGGCCTTGCCTTCGGCGCCGCGCATGATGCGGTTGTTGCGGGAGCCCGCGATCTCGTCGCCGAAGCCCGGGACGAAGCGGTAGATCATCGCCGAGGCGAAGATGGCGAGGAGGATGATGGCGAGGCCGGAGACGACCGCGGAGAACGCGTTCGGGCCGTCGTCCGCGGAGAGTGCTCCGGCGAGACCCAGGACGATCACGATCACCGGCTTGATGAGGATGACCGCGATCATGATGCCCGCCCAGCGGCGGACGTGGCCCCACAGGTTCTTGTCGACCAGGCCGGCGTAGACGACCGTGCCGAGCAGCGCGCCGACGTAGAGCAGCGCGGCGCGGATCACCAGCTCCAGCCAGAGGACGCCGGCGGCGAGGATCGACACGAGGGAGACGACGATCAGCATGATCGGGCCGCCGCCGATGTCCTCGCCCTTCTTCAGGGCGCCGGAGAAGGTGCCGAAGAAGGTGTCCGTCTGGTCGCCGGTGGCCTTGGCGAGCACGTCGGTGACGCCGTCGGTCGCCGATACGACGGTGTAGAGGATCAGGGGGGTGAAGGCGGAGGCGAGGACCGTCAGCCAGAGGAAGCCGACCGCTTCCGACAGGGCCGTGGTGAGGGGGACGCCCCGCACCGCCCGCTTCGCGACCGCCAGCAGCCACAGGACCAGGGTGAGGATCGTCGATGCCGCGAAGACCACGGCGTACTGCTGCAGGAACTTCGGGTTCGTGAAGTCGACGTTCGCCGTGTCGTTGACCGCGGTGGAGAGCTTGTCGATGGTCCAGGAGGCGGCGTCGGCGCAGCCTTGGGCCAGGGAGGAGAGGGGGTCGAGGGTGGTGGTTACGTCGTTGGGGAGGGTGCTGGTGTCGCCTTTTTCGCCGGCTCCTCTTTCGCAGTACTTCTTGGCTTCGCCGACGATGAGATCGCAGGGGTTGTTCGAAGTCGAGGGCGATGGCGATGGGGTCGGATCCGCGTAGGCGCGCGAGGCCAGCAGGACAACAGCCGTCTGTACAGCGGCGACGGCTCCGGTGAGCTTGAGCGCACGGTTCGGGCTACCGGGCATACGTGAACCCTCCGTACTCTTCGACGGCCTTGCTGATCTCTTCGGAGGTGGCGGCCTGGTCGTCGCCCGGGACCGGCGCGGGGCCGTCCTTCTGGGAGTCCGTGACGATCTTCCAGTCACCGTTGGACCACTGGAGGTCGAAGGTCCACGTCTTCCAGGTCGAGGTGACGGGATCGGTCGAGCTCTGTCCGGACATGCCGATGAGGCCCATGTACCAAACCGCGACCTTGGCGCTGGTGTTGCCGTAGTCCTGGACCGTGGCGCCCAGCGGAGTCACACGTGAGACGAACGTGCTGTCCTGGGGCGGGTTGCCGTCGGAGTCCAGGCCCATCTTGCTCAGGAAATCCGCCGAGTAGGCCTGGTCCAGTGGCGCCTGCAGTTCGGCGGCCGCGTCGGAGGTGTAGAGGGCGTCGACGATGGTGTGCCGGCTGTCCTTGCGGAACATACCGGTCGAGCCGAGCGCCACGGCGTAGTTGGCCGCAGCGCTCTGCGCGCCCTCCTCGCTCTGCGCGAACCCCGTAGGAATTCCTGCCGTCTTCGACTTCACCGGCCGCTCACCCGAAGCCGCCGTAGGCGCCGTTTCCGCCTTGTCGCCGCCGGAGTTGCCGTCGGTGTCGGAGTCGCCTCCTCCTCGGTTCGCGAAGGCGATCGCGGCGATGACGAGGACGACGACGCCGACGATGCTGACGAGGCTTCTGGAGGAGGAGCGGGGGCGGCGGGGGCCGCCGCCGTAGGGGTCGCCGCCGCCTTCGGGGAGGCGGGTTCGGGTCTGGCCGGTGCCGGCGTATCCCCCGTACGCCCCGCCGTCACCGGAGCGCGAGGACTCGCCGTACCCCTGCTCGTCGCCGAGACTCATGCCGCAGTCGCCCCTTCAACTTCGACGTCGTACCGAAAGGCGTAGCAGTACGACGGTAGCCGCGCTGGTTCCCGCGCGGGCGCGGTGTGGAGACTCGACATCAGGGAAACGCAACCTCAGCCGGTGGGCACGACGGACGGGTGGGGTGGATGGGGGAACCGGGCGAAGCCGCCGGCCGGGCCGGGGCCCGGCCGGCGCGCTACACGGCCATGCCGTACACGATGGTGAAGACCGTGCCCAGTGAGCCGATGATGAAGACGCCGGTGAGGCCGGCGACGATGAGGCCCTTGCCCTGTTCGGCGCTGAAGGTGTCGCGGAGTGCGGTCGCGCCGATGCGCTGTTTGGCCGCGCCCCAGATCGCGATGCCGAGGCAGAGGAGGATGGCGACCGCCATCACGACCTCGATCATCACGCGTGCCTCGTTGCCCAGGCTGCCGAAAGGCCCCCAGTCCGGGGCGATTCCGCCGATGATGGTGGTGATGTCGCCCTTGTCGGCCGCAACGAACATGTAAGTCACCGCCCCTAGTGGGTAGTTCTGTTGTCTTCTGTCTTCGCTGGCTGTGTGGCGCGTGCGCCTGAGCGTCCGCGTCGCACGCCTCCGCGCGGGTGCGCAGAGGTCAGGCCCATTCTCGCCGACAATGGCGCTGTCGTATGTCGACTTGGCGTCATTGATTGGCGGTTTTCGTACGGATCCCTTGCCGCCGACCCGCGCGAGACCCTAACGGGGGGTGCGGAACGGTAAACGAAGGGTCGTATCGTCACTCTGTGTATCACGGCAGGTCACGCCGGGCAACGAGGATGAATCGGAACCTGTGGTGTGGTTCCGTCGTTATTCCCTTTTCGTGACCTCTGGGGGCTGGTCCGGTCCCGCTTCTGACGGGGCGTCGGGCCTGCTCTGTCGACGTTCTGGCGATCCGGTGTTCTCCGGGTTCGAGTGTGCCTGACGCGGACGTAAGGGGCGTGTGTGGGGGCCGGATGCCCGTGAGGGGCGAGCTTTGGCCAGAACTGCATGGGATCGCGATCGCAATTTTGGTACAAATGATCGACTGGGTGAGCCTGTCTGTCCATGCGTCAGGCGTGGTGGCTGGGCGCCGAGTTGACGGAACGAATCTGCGAGGGCGTCCACGGGGGTAGGCGTGAGCGAGGAGAGGCCCGTTGTCTCGGGCGAGATACCGGAGTTCACGGGGAATCTGGAGCAGCTGGAGACGGACGCAGGGGACATCGCGTTCGACGGGATGGCGGTCGGTGCCGCGGGCCTGCTGATCGACGCGAACTTCAACATGCTGGAGCCCTTCTACAAGGCTCCCGAGGCCGATCAGCTCTTCGCGACGACGGCGCCGGTCGCTGCGGCCGGCTATGACCTGCAGACCGAACTGGGCACGGTCTCCAAGGCGCTGCTCGACTACGCGGCCGAGGTCCGGCCTCTGGTCGACCGGCTCAACTCGCTCCGCGAGGAGGCGGCGGCCTTCGAGCGGCGCGTCGCGGACGACGACGAATGGGTCGCGGACGGCGACCTCATCGAAGAGAACACGGCCCGCCGCAACGCGGTGAACGCCGCCTGGTCCGCCTTCCAGGCCGCCGAACTGGCCTGTCACAACAAGATCGTCGCGCTCGTCGGCGGCGACCCGCTCGTCGTCAACGACGGGTCCGGCAAAGACAACATGTACGGCTATCGCGCCGAGGACCTCAACAACGCCGGTGGTCTGCCGTGGGGTGACGTCGTCGAGGAGTCCAACCCCTGGTACTACCTCCACGAGCATGCCTGGGACTTCACCGTCGGCTTCTTCGTCGACGGCGTGTGGGGGACCATCCGAGGGCTCGGCACGCTGGTGGGCGTGGACGGCTGGGACGCGGCCGGCCAGGCGTGGACGGGGCTCGGAAAGCTCCTGACGGGCATCGTGATCACGGGAACGCCGCTCGGCGCCGCGTACTGGCTGACCCCGGCCGACAAGCTCCCTTCCTGGCTGCGTGACTCCCGTACGGCGGTGGTGGAGACCGGCAAGGCGCTGATCGCGTACGACGAGTGGGGCAGGAACCCGTCGCGGGCGGCGGGGGCGGTCACCTTCAACGTCCTGACGACCGTCTTCACGGGTGGTACGGGTGGGGCTGTCGCCGGGACGGCCAAGGCCGGTGCGATCGCGAAGGCCATCTCCTTCGCGGGCAAGGCGGGGCGGATCGTCGATCCGATGACGTACATCGCCAAGGGCATCGGCGGGACCGCCGTCAAGATCAGCGACGTCATGGCCGGCCTGCGGGGGATCACGAACGGTACGCACATCAGGCTCGGCGAGGGCACCTATCGGATAGCCGACCCCCCGAACATCGCCGACGACCTCCCGGCGGGACTCACCCCCGAGAACTCCGTCCGCATGACGACCCCCGAGGGCGAGGTCGTCTACCTCGACACCAAGACGCTGGTGATGCACAACGCCGACGGGACGGTGCGGGAGTCGCTGGACAGCATCCGTCACGAGGCGAGCGCGGAGCAGCGGGCGGGGGAGAGCGGGGCTCGGGGGGAGCAGACGCCGGGGGCTGCCGGCGAGCGCGAGCTGGTGGGGGCCGGGGCCGGGACGCGGGTGGGGGACACCGCGGCTGTGGGTGGTCGTGGG